>CAYZPI010000024.1:0-687 GCA_964480085.1 uncultured Bacteroides sp.
TGGAGCGCAATGGTATCCACATCATCGACCTTTACAAGACAGCCGCCAAGCTTGAAGAGGCTGCCAACGAACTCAAGAATATCGCCAAAGCCGGCAAGAAAGTGCTCTTCGTAGCCACAAAGAAGCAGGCCAAGCAAGTGATCGCCGACCACGCTACCGCCATCAACATGCCCTACGTGATTGAACGCTGGCCCGGTGGCATGCTCACCAATTTCCCCACAATCCGCAAGGCTGTGAAGAAGATGACCGCCATCGACAAGATGAGCAAGGACGGCACTTTCGACAACCTCTCGAAGCGCGAGAAGCTGCAGATCACACGTCAGCGTGCCAAACTTGAGAAGAACCTTGGCTCAATCGCCGACCTCAACCGTCTTCCCTCCGCCCTCTTCGTAGTGGACGTGATGAAAGAGCACATCGCCGTGGCCGAGGCCAACCGTCTCGGTATCCCTGTATTCGCTATGGTCGACACCAACTCCGACCCCAACAGCGTTGACTACGTGATCCCCGCCAACGACGACGCTTCCAAGTCGATCGAAATCGTTCTCGACACTATCTGCGCAGCTATGGCAGAAGGTCTCGAAGAGCGCAAGGCTGAGAAGATCGACACCAACGCTGCCGGCGAAGGCGAAGAAGCCGCTGAGGCTCCCCGCCGCGAACGTCGCCGCGTGCGCCGCAACGACGCTGCCA
>CAYZPI010000024.1:697-36492 GCA_964480085.1 uncultured Bacteroides sp.
AACATTTACACAACATATCCCATGGCTGTATCTATGGAACTCATCACCAAGCTGCGCAACCTTACATCTGCCGGCTTGATGGATTGCAAGAAAGCTCTTCAGGAGACCGAAGGCGACATTGACGCCGCCGTAGAGATCCTGCGTAAGAAAGGCAAGGCTGTAGCTGCAAAGCGCGCCGACCGCAAAGCTTCGGAAGGCTGCGTGATCGCCAAGAACAACGGTGACTACGCTGCCATCGTGGCTCTCTGCTGCGAGACTGATTTCGTGGCTAAGAACGAAGGCTTCGTAGGCCTCGCCAACACTATAATCGAAACGGCTGTAGCCAACAAGATCACCTCGCTCGAAGCCCTCAAGGCTGCCACAGTGGATGGCCGCACAATCGAGGATCTCGTGGTGGAGAAAGGCGGACAGACAGGCGAAAAGACCGAAATCGGTTATTTCGAATATGTAGAGGCTCCCGCCACCGCCGCATACACTCACCACAACAGCAAACTCGGCACCATCGTAGGTTTCAACGCTGAGCTCACCGATGAGAAGATCGGTCACAACGTGGCCATGCAGGTGGCTTCGATGAACCCCGTGGCAGTGAACCGCGAGAGCGTTCCCGCCGAAGTTGTAGAAAAAGAGCGCGCCGTAGCCGTAGAGAAATCTAAGGAAGAGCAGATCAAGAAGGCTGTTGAGGCTGCCCTCAAGAAGGCAGGTGTCAACCCCAATCTCGTGGACAGCGAGGATCACATCGCCTCCAACATCGCCAAGGGCTGGCTCACCGAAGAGGAAGCTCAGAAGGCCCGTGAGGTAGCCGCTGACGCTGCTGCCAAGAAGGCTGCCAACATGCCCGAGCAGATGATCGAGAACATCGCCACAGGCCGTGTGAACAAGTTCTTCAAGGAATCTTGCCTTATGGAGCAGGAGTTCGTGATGGACGGCAACCTCACCATCGGTCAGTATCTGGAGCAATCGCAGAAGGGTCTGGTAGCAGTTTCCTTCAAGCGCGTAAACCTCAACGAAGACTAATTTTTCGATTCATACCCCGAAAGGCGGCATCCTCACAAAGGACGCCGCCTTTTATTTTTCACTGTTCACTATTCACTGTTCATTGTATTCAGTCCGGCTTTCTTTGCCTGGGAGTGCTGGTGTTCACGCGGGATGTAATATTTCCGGCCATCCTTAATCAGGTAAGCACCTGTCTGATGGAAGATGAACGGCACGTGGCACTCGCAGCACTGGCGGTGCATGTCGAGCACCCAGGAATAATCCAGGGGTCGGGCATATTTACCCGATTCGCCCCCTACCGACACCTCCTCGATCAGCCCGGGATCGAGATATCTACGCAGGTCGATACGTCCGAGCATCGGGGCAACAATCACCAGGCGGTGTTTTATCGGGAGCGACAGGAAGATAGGCATCCGGAAATCAGCCCGGTCCTGGTTCTCCACCGTGCAGCCGATGGCCACATGGTCATAGCCGTCGCCCCAGTCATTGGGCAGGCAACGTTCCAGCCTGTCAATTCGTTTTGTGAAGAAAAAGAATGTGCAGTCGTCGCGCTCGCGTATCATGTCCCAGATAGCTGGACGCCATGTGTCGGCATCCTCGATGAGAAGGTCGGATGTGAAGCATAGTGCAAACTGTGTCCCGGCGGGATATTTCCAGTTCTTCTTCCGGTCGCGTTTCACTGGCAGAAAGAATGAAGCGGTCTGCCTCACCTCATTCGACGGCACTGCCGCCCCGAAGGCTGCATCTTCCCTATATACATAGCAATGCATGCATCCCGCGCTTATCTTATGGCATCCATGCCAGGGGTTCCATGTGACCATATTCTCTATTTTTCCACAAAGTTACAAAAAGAATCTCACGCAAAGCCGCAAAGGCCTTCAAGATTTCAGTTAAAGCATCAGGCTAAAAAGAGCTTCTGAACTTTTTTAGCCTGTAGGCGTTAATATAATACTACTATTTATTTATGAAAATCCAGAAAAAATGAAAAAAATCAAACTTATCCTTGGTGCGATCCTTCTCGCATTCTCCGCACGGATGGCGACGGCACAGACACAGACCAGCACTCCTTACATCGAGGTCACAGGTACGGCTACAATGAACATCATGCCCAACGAAATCACTGTTGAAATCGGCATTGAAGAGTACTACAAATCGAAGTTGATTGGCAACGACAGCACGATCGTGAAACTCGCCGATATCGAGAAGAAGGTGAGAAAAGTCCTCGTGCAGGCTGGTGTCCCCGAATCTCAGATTCTTGTATCGGAAATGGGAAATTACCGCAACAGGGAGCTTGGTCCCGAACTGCTCATGGCTATGCGCCTGTCGGCAGTAGTGACCGATTTCAACCAGATTGACAACATAGCCGAGAAGCTTGACCGTAAGGGAATCACAAGTTTCAATGTGGTGAAGGTGGACAATTCCGATATCGACCAATACAACCAGAAAGGACTTAGCGCAGCTCTCGATGCCGCACGTGAGAAGGCCAAGGGTATAGCCGCCAACGAGAACCTCACCCTCGTAGGTCCCATCGAGATTGTGGAGACAGGAACCAACTATTTCGAGACCCCGGCCTACAGCAATGTGGCGTTCGACGCAGGATCAGGTGTCAACAGTTTCCGTAGCATAATCCGCAAGTATGTAGTGAAAGTGAAGTACGCTTTCCAGTAATTTGAGCTATCCATTTATGAAAGCGATTACCCGAGTCATTGCTGCAGGTATTGTTCTCATGGCTTCCGCACAGGCAGCATCCGCACAATATTATCAGCTCGTGAACCAGGCTACCGACATGATCGGTACGGCAATACGCGGTGGCGCCAACTACCGGGGTTTCTTCGACGTGAGCTATGTGAGGGGCATAGGCAACAAGAAAGCCAATTTTCTGGAGTTCTCTACCTCACAGGGACTAAAGTACGGCAACATTTTCTTCATGGGGGTCGGCGCTGGAGTGGATGTGATGCACACGGAGATCAACAACAACCCCTATGCGCCATCCGACCATTCCAACACCCAGAATGCAGTGATGATACCTCTCTTTACGGATTTCCGGCTGAACTTAGGGGCACCTAACTCAGTAAGTTTCTTCCTCGATGCGAAAGTGGGAGGTGGATTCTTCATCAGCAATGACTACATCCTCGTGGGCGACGGATACATCAATTCATCATCGAGCTTCTATCTGAAGCCTACGATCGGACTGAGGATACCGGTGTCGAAGACAAATCCCAAACTCGCCGTGAACGTGGGAGGCAGCTATCAGCTCATCACCAACAGCTACTGGTACAACCCGGGTCAGAACAACAGCATCACCCTCAGCGCCCTCGGCCTCAACGTGGGCTTCGAGTGGTAAGAAAATTCTTCCCAAGAATATTAAGGAGCATATTCCATTCAGGATGTGCTCCTTTTCTTGTAAAAATGTGCTATATTTGCAATCCACAAATCTGATTCGTTATGAAAAGGCTTTCTTTGATCATCATCATGATCATCATCGTGTCGCTTCGCACGCTTACGGCCACGGTCGCCGGCGAGGGCGCGTGGTGCTGGTTCGCCGACCCGCGGGCTTTGCATTATCAGACTCCCGACGGACGCACCGACATGACATACATTGGCTACATCGACACTCACGGCAACATCAAGGTCACGCAATACGATTTCAACCGACATTGCTCAACCGAGGTGCTCGTGCGATCATATTTCCAGCCCGATGATCACGACAGCCCCACATTCCTCGTCGTGCCCGACGGAAGGGTAATGGTGTTCTACTCGCGCCACACCGACGAGCCCTGCTTCTACTATCGCATCTCATCTACTCCCGGCGACATCACCACTTTAGGTGAGGAACATATCATCCCCACCGACCACAATACCACCTATCCATCGCCAATGATCCTCACCGACGATCCGGATCATTTCTACCTCTGCTGGCGCGGAATCAACTGGCACCCCACCATAGCGCGCCTTACCCTTCCCGACAGGTACGGAAAGGTGGAGGTCGCTGACGGACCTTACCAGATTGTACAATCCACGGGTGCGCGGCCTTACGCCAAATACACCTCCGACGGAAAGAACCGCATACATATCGCCTACACCACCGGACATCCTGACAACGAGAATCCCAACCATCTATACTACAACTATATCGATATCCGCGACATGAGTCTGCGCGACATTCACGGACAGAAAATGGCGGAGATAGGCAAGGAAGTGTTCCGGGTGGATAAATCGGCGGAATTTGCCGCATCCCATCCCGATGTGGTGGTAGATGACGCTCCCTATCGCGATTGGGTGTGGCAGATAGCCACCGACAAGGACCGCCGCCCTGTGATGGCGATGACGCGCATCAGTCCCGACAAGAAGAGCCACAACTACTATCTGGCGCATTGGGACGGACAGGAGTGGAAAAAACAGTTCATAACCCATGCAGGCGGACATTTCCATCAGTCACCCGACATCGAGCACTGCTACACGGCAGGCATGGCCATAAATCCCTACAATACCTCGGAGATCTACTGTTCGGTGCCGGTGGACGGTGCCCACGGACGAAAGTATGAGATCGTGCGCTTCGATCTCGACAGTAATGGCGAGGTGAAAGGTTCGGCGAGTGTGACATCCAATTCCTCCAAGAACAATGTCCGCCCGTATTTCATACCCTCTACCGCCGACTCGCCGCTGCGCCTCGCATGGATGAATGGCGATTACTACGACTGGATCGTGAGCAAGGAGCGCCCCTTGGGATATCCGACATCCATAATGTGCGATTTCGGGGATTTCACGCCGGAGATGTTCGGCACCCGTACCGGTCATTCGCAAAATGCCGTGCAACTCCCCTACACCTTCTCCCCCGGCGAGGATTTCTTACTTTCCACCACCATAGACCTCACTGCGGAGCATCCCGACGGAATATTGCTCGGCTTAGGCAAACTCACCTACCGCTACGACCCGACCACCTTTATCCCTGAGATAAGATATGGTAAGAATCGGTTCAGGAGCATCAACCGTCTCGCCAATTCCGATGAATGGACACGGCAACGACGTGCCACCGACGGCAAATGGCATCAGCCAACTCCATTGAAGGAAATCGAAATCACCCTCGACTATTCCGACGGACAGCTCTCCACCTACATCAACGGATGCCTCGACCAGCGGGTGCGTCTGGAGCCGTCGAAAGCCACGCCGAAAGTGTTCGCCGTGAAGAATCCGGATTTCAAGAAAAGCCCGCTCACCGGAATGACACGCCGCCACTGGATAGAGGCCGCCGAATATCTGCTCGGCGGAGCCTTCGGCTACATCGACACCATCACCGACCCGATGTATTTCCCCAAACAGCTCGACAAGACCTATCCGCGTGATGGCTATGCCGTGAAGGTGGCCAAGCTCGAAGGTCTCGCCCGCACATTCTTCCTTGCCGCCCCACTGCTTAGGGAAAACCCTGACCTCATCCTCAACGGCATACGCGTATCCGACTATTACCGCCACCATATCCTCGGGCTAATCGACCCGCAGAGTCCCAACTACGAGGCTCCCGTATCGCGGAATCCAAGCCAGACACTGCTCGAACTCGGGTCGCTGTGCCTATCGCTTGAAGTATGCAGGGACGCGGTATGGGACACCTTCACATCTGCCGAGCGCGACGCGCTTGCGGCTCTATTCAAGGCATACGGCGAAGGACCTACGATCGGCAGCAACTGGAAATTCTTCAACGTGTTCGCCCTTAGTTTTCTGAAAAAGCACGGATATGAGGTTAATGAGGATTACCTCGCCACACAGCTCAAGGACCTCTTGGCGATGTACCGCGGCGAGGGATGGTACAACGACGCC
The DNA here is from genome assembly GCA_964480085.1 of uncultured Bacteroides sp. Taxonomy (GTDB): domain Bacteria; phylum Bacteroidota; class Bacteroidia; order Bacteroidales; family Muribaculaceae; genus CAG-873. Next base: position 6,503 of record CAYZPI010000024.1, read on the forward strand.
CCCGCATACGACTACTACAGCGCATGGGCGTTCCAGACCTACGGCCCGCTCTGGACGCGGCTCTTCGGCAAGGAGCAATATCCCGAATATGCAGCGCAGTTCATAGCCAACCAGGGCGACATGGTGGACAACTATCCCTATATGTTTGCACGCGACGGACGCATGAACATGTGGGGGCGGAGCATCCCCTACCGCTTTGCATGCGTGGCTCCCCTTGCCCTTGCCGAATACGGCGGGCATGACGGAGTGGATTACGGATGGCTGCGACATATATCCTCAGCCTCACTGCTGCAGTTCCTCACCAATCCTGATTTCCTTGAGGATGGAGTGCCCACGATGGGATTCTACGGATCCTTCGCCCCGGCGGTGCAGATCTACAGTTGCCGTGGTAGCGTCTACTGGCTCGGCAAGGCTTTCTTCAGCCTGCTGCTGCCGGAGGACTCGCAGTACTGGAGCGCAGTGGAAAACCGCGGACCGTGGGACACCGAGCTGCTTCCGGGAAAAGCCTACAACCGATTCCAGCCGGCCACCAACCTTATGATAACCGACTACCCCGACTGCGGAGGTGCGGAGATGCGCTCGTGGTGCAAGGAGAAAGTAGCTACGGACTGGCAGAAATTCCGCAGTTCGGAGAACTATAACAAGCTCGCCTACCACACCGAATTTCCCTGGATGGCCGACGGATCCGACGGGGAGATATCTATGAACTACGGTATCCGCAATGCCCGGGGCGACTGGGAGGTGCTCCGGCTCTATGATTTCGTGGATTTCACCGATGGTGTATATCGCCGTGACGCTGTGCTTGAGACTGACGAGAACGTGAAGGTGCAACTCGCCGACATCCCTCTGGCTGACGGTGTGCTCCGCATCGACAAGGTGACGGTGGCCTCGCCCACCGATGTGCGCCTGGGCAGCTATTCCCTGCCCCGTCTGAGCGAGGATATCACCGAGATGCGCCGGGGCGACGCCGTGGAGATCGGCAACGGCGAGTATCATCTCGTTTCGGTACCCCTTTATGGCTGGGACGAGACATTCACCTTGCAGCCCCGCGGACTCCACCCCGTGAGCGACGCCTGCGGCGTGATCATGAATGAGGCCCACGTCAACGACAGCGAGGTATTCGTCACACTCCACCTGTGGCAAAAGGGCGACAGGAAGATTCCCGACAGGCTGCTCCGGCAAGTGAAATCTGTAGAAGTATCGCCAGATAAGAGCCACGTGACAGTCACCCTCGATGGTCAAATTTATAATGTAAAATTTGGATTATGAAAAAGAAGTTAGTGATTTCTACCGGCGCGGGAATGAGTGCCGAAAGCGGTGTGAGCACCTTCCGTGATGCCGGAGGACTTTGGGAGAATTATCCCGTGATGGATGTGTGCAGCCTTGACGGCTATTACCGCAATCCCGCCCTGGTGCATCAGTTCTACAACGAAAGGCGCCGCCAGCTCGTCACCGTAGAGCCTAATGGCGGCCACCTCGGGCTTGTCGACCTGGAGAAGGACTATGAAGTGTACATCATCACCCAGAATGTCGATGACCTGCACGAACGCGCCGGAAGCAGCCATGTGCTGCATCTTCACGGCGAGCTGATGAAGGTGCATGCCGTCAACAACGAGCACCATGTGTACCAGCTAAAGCCAGGCGAACTTGACACCACCCCCGACACCATCATCAATGGCGAGCATGTGCGTCCGCACATCGTGTTCTTCCAAGAGGCCGTGCCCAATTTCGAACCGGCGACAAAGATAGTGTCCGAGGCCGACATATTCGTTATCATAGGCACATCGCTGGTGGTATATCCCGCCGCCTCACTGCTTCACTACGTGCGCCCCGGCATCCCCGTCTACTACGTCGACCCCAACCCCGCCGCCGTGCCCTCCAACGTCGAGGTAATCCCCATGGGTGCTACCGCCGGCGTGGCTCGCCTGCGCGAAATCCTGCAAGGGAGTTGCCATTAGGTCTGCTCGCATTGTCATGCAAGAGTACATTACAGTATTGCACTAATACGACTTTCGCAAGCGAAAGTCGTATTTCGTTATAACTTTTTGAAAAACATCGCAGTAAGAATCAAAAAGCCAATTACCGAGAGAACGAGGCCGGAAAGAAGTCCTTCAGGAAAAAACCGGAAAGATATGTGATGGCTTCCAGCCGGCACCACAACGGATGAGAAACCAAGGTTGGTCTCATAGATTTTTGTCGGCCTGCCGTCGATATATGCTTTAAATCCATTGTCGGCCACGACGCTGAAGAACACCACCATGGCCGAATCAAGGCTGATGTGGGCATCAAATCCCCGGGAATGGCCGGAAAAACTGTCGCAGACAGCAGAACGCCTGGCAGCCACAAGGCTGTCAAGGTTGGCCGATGGGTTGATCATACCCCTTCTGAGAAATGGACGCAGTTCTTCTTCATCATTTCTGTCAATGGACAGCGAGGAGAGAAGTACTTTAGGGATATCCAAAGTATTGTCATGTCCAGTAAGTCGCTCTATGGAATCAGCCAACACATATTGGTCGTAGGCGAATCCCATAGGGATGTAATGGTCCGATTCAAACGACCGGAATATGCCATCGACGGATACAGGTATGCCCGGAACAGTATCCGTGAATTCATCTGTGACAACCACAAGATCCTTCACTGACATGAGCGCTTCAAATGATTTCACAAAATGGGTGGGATAGAACACCCTTGAGGGATCGAGTCTGCCAACAATATCGTTCCATTTGTGGATTTTGGGATTTTGCACTGAATGGTACATTTCGATTGAAGGCCGGTGGGTGAGAAGCGCGAAATTGCATGGTGGCCGGCCGAATGTGTTCAAGGGTGTGAAATTGGTTCGATGTGTGAAATCACCTTCGGTCCGGAAATTCTCACCGCGTAAGAAATACTGTGCCTCCGTCATGACCGGTCTTTGGCCGGGAAATCCTTTCATGTCGGGGAGCGAATAGAAGACGAACTGCAATGCCAGGCACATCGTCACCGCCCCCAGTATATAGCCGTACTTTAAGTCTTCCTTACCTTTCCTCCTGCACAGCAGTAGAAGGGCTACGGCATTGGCTGCCACCAGCACCATATCCATTGACAGCCTTAGAACGTGCACGGACGCTGAGTCGCCTCCATTGTGATAATGCCAGTATGCCGAGACTCCGGCAAGAATGAAGTACAGGCCGTAGACCACGAGGCAGTACCACACGGCATATTTCTTTCCCGGGAGACCGAAATCCTTAATGTAGTAAAGCGTACACATAATAATCGTAAGTGTAAAGGCGTACGCCCATCTGGTGTAATACAGGTTAGTGAACAGCAGGAAGACACCGTTGAGAGGTGTCAGATACAGAACGCAGAACACAGCAGCGAGCCATTTGGCCCATGCATGCCCCTTCTTTGTGAAGAGAAGTAAGGCGGGCAGGAGTCCGAAAACAGCTATCCCCGCGGCATTGCTGTTCCATTTGGAGTTCAGTAAGAGATAGAAGAACTTACCCTCATGGGCTTTGGGGTACACCAGCCAGAAGGCCCTGTCGGCAATCAGATAGATATTGAATATATCCAATCCGGAAGATGTATGCGGGGAGTCTTTGAGTTGAAAAAGCACCGGTATGAGAATGGCTGACGCACACGCAATGCCAATCCCTACGCATCCGGCAGCCTTAAGGGAAATCCGGAATCTGGCATAGGGGCTCTTTTCAAAGCATGTAAGCCTGCAAAAGAAATAAGCGGTGGCGGCTATCAGGTTGCCTATTGCGAAATAATAATTCACCGCTACCGTTATGAATGTGGCGGTCGCAAGCCCGCCGCAGGCATATCTCTCCTTTTTGAGGAATCTCTCGATGAATATCAGCAGCAATGGAAACAGGATCATGGGCTCCATGAACATGTAAAAGCAAAGGCACGAGATGGCCCACGAAGAAAACGTGTAAAGAAGACAGCCCAGAAGCGAAAGATTCCGGCCGAATCCCATCTTTTCCAGATATTTCTGAGCTACGTAGCCGCACACCAGAAATTTGAGGTACAATACGAAAGTGAAACCAAGGAAGAGATACCTGTAAGGGAAGAGGCAGTTGATCCACGTGAAAGGATTGAATACGGTGTAATAAGCATACGAGGCTATGAAATTGTCGCCGAAATATGTGTTCCAGCTCCAGAATGGTACTCCTGAGGAGAACATTCTCTTTGTCTCGTACACGAAAGGGAGCATCTGGGTGGTGATATCGTCAGTAATCATGTAATATCCTCCCGCGTTCAGAAGTTCAGGCAACATTCCCACCGTGGCAATCAACACGATGAGAAAATTCCTGTCTAAAAAAAGTATTTTAGGCGAAATGCTCTTCATGGCACAATAGATGTCGTTATGTATAGAACTGACATAACCCGGACATTCATGCAGTAACTCATCAAAATTAATTAACAGATGCAAATATAGCGATTTTTTCTCAAACAAGAAATTTCCGATATCTCTCAGTCCTGTTTTTATGAAATCACTCAAATCCTTACTTTGAACAAATCGAGTGGGTGAATCGTTGTGTATAACGTAATACTCCGGCTATGAACCCACTGAAAAAAATCATCTCACTCGCCATTGCCTTGACTGCAGCGCTATGCGGTGCCGCACAGGTTAATTTCGATGCCACCGCCGTCAAGGCCCGGCGTTTCTTCGACAACCGGGAATGGGCCAACGCCTCCGCCCTTTATACCATCATGCTCCACGAGCGTCCCGACTCACCAAGCCTATATGGCAGGGCGATAGTGGTTACCTCGATACTCAACGACACAGTCCGTTCGCAGGATCTGCTGCGTCAGGCGCTGAAATACAGTGTGCCCCTGGATTCAGTGATGTCAGACGTACGCAAATATTCGTTCATAGCCAAGCAACCTAAACTATACGAGAATTTCCTGCAAAGGGCGGCCCGCGACAATCCATGGATGAAACGCGCGCTTGATGTACAGCTTCTCAGGTATTACACCTACCGCTCCGATGCCCCGCAGATGGAGAAGTACGCGCTGCTGCTGCTCAAGGGTTCTCCCGACAATGTGTCATTCCTCCTTATCCTCGCGCAGAGCTACATGCTGCAGGATCTCCCCGGCAAGGCTGTGGAGATATGGCAGACAATCGTGGAGAAGCACCCCGATAACTACGATGCCGTCATCAGTCTCGCCAACTACTACGCCCTATCAGGCCAAACCGACAAAGCCCTACAGTTCTACACCGCCGCCTACGACCTGCGCCCGACACCCTACGTGCAGGCAGCCATCGAGAGGCTGACACCGTAAATTCATTGTGATTCAAGCCAACATACATCTACAACCATCATGATGCAGAAAATCAAATCCATTATGCTTACAGCGGTCATGACTATGACCACCCCTGCTTTCTCCGATGACAATTCTCCCTACAGATATGTGGGAGGTGACATCTCGCTCCTGCCCAAGTACGAAGACGCGGGGGCACAATACAAGACCCACGACGGCAAGCCGGTCTCCGATGTACTGTCCTTCTGCAAGGAGGAGGGCATGAACGGAATGAGGGTGAGGGTGTTCGTGAATCCGGACGATTATGCTGGTCCTGGCGACGATCCGAATGCCTGTCAGACGATAGAGTCGGTACTGCCCTTGTGCAGACGCATCAAGGATGCGGGATTCGCCCTTATCCTCGATTTCATGTACTCCGACACGTGGGCCGACCCCTCAAAGCAGTGGACCCCAAAACAGTGGCAGGATCTCGACGACACTCAGCTGTGTGAGGCTGTCCACGACTATACACTGCAAAGCCTGCAGACACTGAAGGATGCCGGTGTCGTTCCAGATTTCATCCAGACCGGCAACGAGATAAGCTACGGCATGCTCTGGGGTGCGCATGACTCCAAGGATCTGAAGAAAACATTCATGGGAAGCACCGCCAACTGGGCGCGTCTCGGGCAGCTACTCACATCAGCCACGGGCGCATGCCGCGAGGTGTGTCCGGATGCCAAGATCATAATCCATACCGAGCGAGTGGCGCAGCCCGACGTGCAGAAAAATTTCTACAACCGGATGAAATCACTCGGCGTCGATTACGACATCATCGGCATAAGCTATTATCCATATTTCCATGGCTCGATAGGCACATTGGAGAAAGCAATCAACGAACTGGAAGCCGATTTTCCGGAGAAAAGCATCATGGTGGTGGAGACAGGTTACTCCTACGCCTGGAAAGTCCCGGGCACGAACCAGCAGGTAGATTATCCATACTCCGACGAAGGTCAGGACCAATATGTCCGGGATCTTGTGACGATGCTCAGGCAACATACTAAAGTCGACGGCCTCTTCTGGTGGTGGATGGAATACAACGCCTACGGCACCACGCTCAGCGGCTGGTACAACGCCCCCCTCTTCGACAGCCGCACCGGCTGCGCCACCTCCGCCCTGACCACACTCTGCACCTTCGCCGAAGGCAACAGCGGCATCGCCTCAGTAATCCAGGATCCGGCAGCCGGCACCATCCACTGGTACAACATCTACGGCCAGCCCGTAGCAGACCCCGCCTCCCACAAAGGTATCCTCATCGGCTCCGATGGCACGAAGATCATCCACTGAAATTATCACAGTGCCTTTGGCTCTTGTACAGAGCTTGCTCATATCTGGTGTGTCATCTTTACTTCTGCTGATTTCTGACCCTATCCTTTTGTGTGGAATTACACCTGATCTCGCTACTGATTGTTGACTGAGGTTTTTGTCAACAATCACTGCAAATTTTTGATTTCTGAAATTTTGTAGATTCAGATATATAGTTTAACTTTGCAAATGCAGACCGAATCGCAGAAGCCCGGTCCATGGGTCAAGCGGGAGGGTCTGCAGACATATATTATCAGAGCGTTTATCAACGCTTTGTTCTCGACTTACTGAAACTTCGCAACTTTCAAAGCTGTCAGAGAGCAATGCAACGATAGATGCTTACGGATGGTTATAGACCTCCTTGTGCTTAATTGCAGGCACTTGGTAATTCTATATACCTACACGTGGGCTTCTGCGTTGCTCGTCTCGACAGCACGGCAATGCGAAGGCCTCAGTAAGTGGGACGGGCAAGGATAAGAATCCCACGTTTTCTGTTTCTATATGCCATGTGACTGTAAAACATATAGTCCGAAAAGGGGTTCTTCGGAGTGAAACCTATCCGAAGATTGAATTCACTGAATCATAAAATCTTAATCAGACGTAAGTATTTCCTTACGCTGCTGTAACCGTACACTCAAATCAGCACTCCCGCAGATTTGCGAGGAGATTTTTTGACATGCAATCATCCACATCAGCTCATTCTTTATCAGAGCCGAGTAAGAAATCAGAATACCACGAAATTTCGACAGCCAATGTGACTGACGACCGCGGAGCGTATCCGAAATTCTGGATTGCTGCTTACACCCGGCCAAAGAGCGAAAAGAAAGCAGCCGACGAAATCGGAAATATGCACATCGAAATATACGTGCCGATCCAGACCGTTGTACGGCAGTGGAGCGACCGGAAAAAGAAAATCGATGTAGTCGTGATACCCATGGTGATTTTCGCCCGTGTCACGGCAGAAGACATAATAACAATCAAGAAGCACCCCCTCATTATCAAAGTTCTCTCCTTTCCTGGTCAAAAGGAAGCTGCAAAAATCCCGGAGCAGCAAATCCTCGACCTCAAATTCATGCTGCATGAAGCCGACACACCCGTGACGTTCGTCCCTCAGCCATTCAATCTCACTGATACAGTGCGCGTAACGCGGGGAAAACTCTCCGGCTTGATCGGCAAAGTACAAAGAATCACCGAAGGCAAGACAAAGCTCGTCGTATCAATCGACCTCTTAGGCGGTGCCATGGTCGAGATCGCCTCATCCGATTTGGACATCTGCAATAGCTGAAATTTAATAAACCTCATGAAAAAGGGATTCCTTGAAAATTTTATACTCTTAATATTCTCATTCCATTGTATTAAACTCGTTCATTAGATTCGCATTCTCTTCCATTATACTATCTAAATGAAAGATAAAGTAAAAATAGGTGTGATCCTTGTCCTGGTAGCAATAATAATATTCATACTATCATATAGCTCAATATGGACAATTGACTGTATCACCTACCAATATAATTTTGCCAACGGTGAGAAAATTAAAAGCATAACCGATATCTTTGAGTCGCAGTATGTACATTATTTCACATGGAACGGCAGATATGTGGCACATTGGCTGTGTCAGTTATTTCTTCCGCTGTTAGGGAAAGGTGTCTTCTCCGTATTCAATGCTGTGGTGTACGTTGTATTTATTATACTCATCATAAAGAATACGGTAAAATATACCATCTCTCCGAAGAGACTGCTTACCGCTACGTTGTTAGTCCTATTATTCTGTGATACGTTCTATACACCACCTTTCCAAATTGGTTATATCTGGATGGCGGTACTTTCACTTAGTTATCTTTATCTCTTTTTCAATTATGCGGATTCTAAATCACATTCTGCATGGAACTGCTTTTGGCTTCTACCTTTTTCTATTATTGCCGGCAATGGTCAGGAGGCAATAAACATAGGAATAGGGGGAGCTTTGATTGTTTATGCCTTGATGAACATCAAGCGTATGACTGAGAAACAATGGTGCATGTTTGTGGGTTTTGGAATCGGTGGACTATTCCTCTGTCTCTCACCCGCTACCATCGGTCGTACAGAAGAGATGGTGACAGCACCACTTTATTCTGTCATAAACCTCTTTCTTACACTGCGTGTATTCTACATATTTTTTATAGTTTTAATATATGATCTTTTACGACATAGAATAACATTAAAAGATTTTTATCTTGATAATTCATTTTTTCTGGGTGCAATAATTACCCTTTTTGTTTTCAATCTTCTGATTGGAGTAGGAGGAACACGCCAACTATTTGGAATAGAACTCTTCTCATGTATTATTACAATAAGACTGCTTAAGAACCACACCTTTTCAAAATTGTTTCTGGTACTATTTTCCATGCTGATAATAGTATTATACATATTGAAATATATGGAGATAAAGAAAGCTGAAAAGGCTTACAATGAGGTGTCTGAAAAAATCGAAGCGAATCCATTTGGACCACTTTTCATCGATTTCCCTCAATTTAATCCCTATATCCATTCGACAGCATCTTTCAGATATGGTGCATATCTTGATTACGCACTTGTAAGCATCCGAACAGATAGGACCAACAACATACGTAATGAAAACATCTTGATTCCTTGCTATCCCACATATACGGAAGAATTGCTTAAAGAACGAGATGCTAATATTTACTATGAATATTTCCCCGGAGAGTTTATCCTGCTTCAAAGCAAGGAAAAACCGAAGGCGTTCACGTTGCACCGCAGTATCAACATATTGGGATTGAGAATTCCACTACCGCCATACAAAGTAGAATTCGACACAGACTCACATCTCAACACAGAAGATTACAATATCATGTATCTTCCTGAATTGATGCCAATTATTAAGAACCAAGGTATAACAATAGAATAACAATCAAGCATTTAATCCATACACAACACCCACCGATGAGAAGCTTTAAAAAAATATCTATTAAGGATTCTGTTAAGGTAATGTTTGCTAACAGAAATTTCCTTATATTGATAATCGCTACCATCGGTATGCTGCCGGTATTGGCAAGCGTAGGAGGATTTTATATCTATGGTGATATTACTACACAGATGCTGCCGTTCGTCTACGAAATGAAAAGGATGTTTGCGTCGGGAGTACCATTTTGGAGTTGGAACACATATTTTGGAGACAACTTTATAGCCTCATACGCATATTATACTGTATTCAACCCCTTCACATGGATCAACTGCCTTTTCCCATACAAGTATCTCGGACAGGTTTTCACGATTGTACTGTACTTGAAATTCCTCGTATGTGGATATATAGCGCAGAAATATCTGAAGAAAATTGGTTTCAATGACAAGCTGTCATTGATCGGAAGCTTGCTCTACACTTTCTCTTCATGGGCTATAAGCAATCTGTACTATTATATGTTCATGGAGCCTATGATCCTTCTTCCTTTCCTCCTGATCTTTATGGAAAGATTTCTTAGAAGAGAGAAACATGCATACTCCGGACTTGCCTTAGCCACTTTCGTAACAATAGCAGTGAACTATTATTTCGCATCAGTCAATCTTATTTCTGCAGCTTTGTATTTTTTCTGTAGACTATCATATCTAAAAAAAAAATCATGCCAAGAAACAGAGTTCTCAGACAATAAAGATTATCAAAATTTAGGAATACTCACACTTAAAGCTGCTGGATGTTTCGGATTGGGAGTAGTTTGTGCTTCAGTTATATTGATTCCTGTATTATCACAATTAAAGGGTTCTCCACAGGTGTCATTCAATTTCCTTTACTCCGATCCCTCAATCTTAGCAGACAGAGTGTTCTGGATGTTATATCCAAAAACACACGAAGGAAAATTTTACTACATCTTCCTGAACTGGGGATGCATGAGTAATGCTGCGAGTATCGCTGTATTCGGACTATTACCCTCTCTGCTACTTTTCATCAAGAAGGGAAATTCTTGGATAAAATTGCTTACGGTACTGTTAGTGATTATATATTTTACACCTCTCAACGGACTGTTCTCGCTTTTCACCGACATATATTATTCAAGGTGGACATATACCCTCACTCTTGTTTTAATAATTTGCACGCTTTATTACCTTAGAGATTCTGGTTTGCCTCGTTTCAAATATTCGGTATGGTATTGCATAACCGTATATGGAGCATTCTTCCTGTTCGCAGGGGCATCTATTTACTGGCAATTGCATAATGGAGGGAATTTTTCATTCGCAAGGGCGATAAGATTGGGAATGGATGCATTAGTTGTTGCATTAAATGCCATAGCTTTACTACTGCTATGCTCGAATAATACAAATATGAGCATGAGATTCACAGCGTCAATTATGGCTGTATCAGTTTGTGTATCAGTACAATTTCTTGTATTCTCACTTTCGAGCACGGAATTCTTAAGATCTGAACAATCTGTAATGACTGAAGCGGAATATTTTATTCGTGGGGGAAAATACATGGAAAATGAGGATTTTCATTTCCGTACAAATTTCAAGGTCCTTGAACCGACGGGATGGACATCATGTAATTTCGGGCTTATTTGTAACCGTCCGTCTATTGAAACATATCATTCAGTACAGAATAATAAGATACAGAAATGGAAAAATATTGTCAGCGATACTATCCATCCAAAGCGAGTGTTCTACCCAAAGAATTATGTCAGGTCGTTTGAGGCTTTGATGTCCGTAAAAGACATCATTATGGTGTCAGATGATAATGATAAATCATTGTGTTTTGGATCGCCGACACATAGAGATGAGCTATTCGACGTATATGAATCAGACCATTATATCCCAATAGGTTTTGCCTACGACAGTTACATCTTATCAGATTCGATAGAATACGCTGCAAAGAATGATTCATCTCTCGATATTCCTATGGTTCTGCTTTCTGCTTTGGCCATAGATAGAGAAGATGAAGCAGATCTGAGTCTTTATTTGAAGAAAGGAAGAATTGATCGGGATTTAAGTCTTGATAGTCTGGTCGTAACAAGAAGAGCAGTCACTTGTGACCATTTCAAAGGAAATACAAAAGGATTTTACGCCCATATCGAATCGGATTCGACCAGTGTCGTATTCTTCAGCGTTTTGGCCGATGAAGGCTTCACAGCATACGTTGACGGCAATCCAACAAAGATTTATGAGACTAATCTTGGATTTTCGTCTGTGATTGTCCCTGCCGGCAGTCATGAAATCAATTTTAGATACTTTCCTCCTGGTCTGAAACTGGGCATCATTCTGTCAGCAATCGGATGGCTGATTACTGCAATACTATTCTTCAAGCACCATTAACAACTTGAAATATTGTCCATGCGATGAGTAATACAGCAATACAATTTGAGAATGTCGGTAAGCTCTACCAGCTTGGTTCGGTTGGCACAGGATCTCTGTCGCACGATATCAACCGGTGGTGGCAGACAAGGATACTGCGCCGTGAGGATCCCTATCTGAGGATTGGCGAGACTAACGACCGTACCACCAAGGGTGCGTCCAATTTTGTCTGGGCACTCCGTGACATCTCATTCTCCATTGAGCAGGGGGATGTAGTGGGAATCATAGGCAACAATGGTGCAGGGAAATCCACATTGCTCAAACTACTTTCACGCGTTACGGCACCTACTACAGGAATAATCAGGGCAAAAGGACGCATTGCGTCGCTCTTGGAGGTGGGCACCGGATTCCACCCGGAGATGACAGGCAGGGAGAATATCTACATGAACGGCTCCATCATGGGCATGACCCGTCAGGAGATCACGCACAAGCTCGACGAGATAGTGGATTTTGCCGGCGTTGAGCGGTATCTAGACACACCCACGAAGCGATATTCATCGGGCATGATGGTGCGTCTCGGCTTCGCAGTGGCTGCATTCCTTGAGCCAGAGATTTTAGTAGTGGATGAGGTACTTGCCGTTGGCGACGCCGAGTTCCAGAAAAGGGCTATAGGCAAGATGCAGGACGTGGCGAGCGGAGGGGGCCGCACGGTGCTGTTCGTCAGTCACAACATGGCTGCAGTAAGAGCACTGTGCCGTTCGGGTGTGGTTCTCGACAAAGGTAAGGTGAGCTTCACTGGCACAGCCGATGAGGCCATCAACCACTATCTACTGAAATCGCGCGACAACATCGCAGGTGATAAAATTACCGACCGGATTCAGTTTCTCAAGCCCGGAGTGAGAATTGATTATATAAGCGTGAACGGAAGCCAAGATACACAGACCACCATAGTGGCAAACCAGCACATCCTGAAAGTAAACATCAAAGGGTATTGTGACGAACCAATGACCACCGACCTTATGATGACGTTCAACACCAAGGACAATATCACCATGGCCATTCTCGCCGAAGGACACTATAAGGGCATACTTATGAAATTCGACAGAGGTGAATTTGAAATCGAGCGTTCGATAATATTGCCTACCTTCATATCGCGGGGAAATTACCAAATCGACATGATGCTGCATCACCCGATGGTGGAATGGCAGATGAAAGCTCCCGGTTGCATTACAATTGATGTACAGGGTAGCCAGATTGGTACAGGCGCGGCATTGAACCTTGCCGATAGTGGATTCGCTGGCCTTGAAACCATGGAGAACTCATGAGGACATTCACGACTCCCATACTTCTGCTTACGGCGTGTGTGAATCCGGGCGGAATGGCTTACACCACACTACAGGATCCAGTTGTACGCATGGATCAGTATGTGACGGCACTAAGATTCTACATCGCCAACACAAACATGAAGATCGTGGTCTGCGAAAATACAAGTACCGATCTATCTTACTTATTCGCCAAGGAAATATTGGATGGGAGGTTGGAATATCTTACGTTTGACGGCAACAACTATGATAATTCACTCGGCAAGGGCTACGGAGAGGCTTTGATAATACGTCATGCATTGGTCAATTCCCAATTGATCAATGGCTCGAAAGGATATGTGATTAAGGTGACGGGCAGGATCATCGTTGAAAATATCAACGACTTGATAAATTATGTCTACAGCAGAGGGAAAAACCGGTTCTGCTGCAACATCACCGAGACATTCTTTTTCCAGAGCGTGGTGATGGCATTCCATCCAAGCTATTTCAAAGGAATCATGGATGCCGCTCTAAGCATGATAAACGACAGTGCAATGCCGCCGAGATATCTGGAGAATGTTCTTGCAGAGCTGATTGGGAACAACAAATCCATAATAATCAAACCATTCCTTGCGCCTCCGTTACTAAAAGGGATATCGGCGACATACAACATCCCATATTCCAACAAGAATCCGGATGACAATGCCTGCGACAATCTCTTCCTTCTCTCAAAGATTCTCACTAAACGAGGACAACGACTCAGATCTTTGGCATGCACGGCACAATATTTCATGCTCCTTGCCAAACGTAAACTAACCAAATGACCGGTAATATTTTCCTATTGTGAAAGTATCGATAATCACCATAAATCTAGACAACCGTACTGGTCTTGAGAAAACTGCGCAGAGCATTCTCTCGCAGACTTACAAGCAATATGAATGGATCGTGATCGACGGTGGGTCTACCGACGGCAGCTTTGACTTGATCAGGCAGCTTGAGGGGGATATAGCCCACTGGATAAGCGAGAAGGACTCAGGTATATACAACGCCATGAACAAAGGCGTCGATGCCGCCACTGGGGATTATCTGATGTTCATGAACTCCGGTGATTGCCTTCACGACCCTGAGGTGCTATCCGACTTCATCAAGATTAAGGACAAAAACGACATCATCTACGGGAACACCGAAAGGGTGGATGCCAATGGAAAACATGTGGGTGAGACCGTTCCCACAAAATACCTTTCTCTGCAATATCTATTTTTCAAGCGGCTGAACCATCAATCGATGTTTTTCAGCAAGAAATGTTTTGAAAATGACCGCTATGATGAGTCATTCAGACTTTTGGGCGACCTTGACCTTATGGTAAGATTGGCGATGCGCAAAGCATCATTCAGGTATTGGAACCGCTTCATCGCCAAATACGATGTGACGGGCATATCCGCAAAACTTGACAGCAAGGACGAGATAGTCAGGGCAATAGAGAACAATGTACCCAGGTTCATCCTACTCGACTACAATGAATCCACATATAACGACAGCGATATCGCAGTAATGAGCCGGGACATTATCGAGAGCAACCGCCTTATCAGGATATTGACCCGCATTGCCCTGTATCCGATCCACGGACTGTACAGACTTATGAAGAAAGCCGATAAATGAGATTGAAAGATTACATATCCTATCTGCTTCTTGCTGCAGTGGGAGTTCTGATATTCACCCTTACTGACTACATCCAATGGTACGGTGATTCGTACCTATACAGGTTCGACTTTGCCACGGGAGAGCCAATAAAAAGCTTCTGGGAAATATTTCCGTCGCAGTACGCCCACTATTTCATGATGAACGGCCGGGTATGGGCGCACGTGCTCTGCCAGGCCTTCTCAGCCCTTTGGGGGCAGACTGCCTTCGCCGTGTGTAATGCGCTAGTATATGTGGCTTTTGTGCTGCTTTTTGTCAAGATAGTTGGAGGTAAGTGGCGTAACATACCTACCCTACTCTCATGCATTCTCGTAATCCTCTTCTTTTGCGACACCAGCTACAATGCCAACTGCCAGATCGGTTATATCTGGACGTCCGCAATAACACTTGCATTCATCATTCTATTTTTTAAGGAAAGATCTACCAAAAGAGAACCAAATTGGGTTCTCCTGTCCTTACTGTTTCTACTATCTTTACTTGCCGGCAACGGCAACGAGGCGATAGCCATCGGCGTAGGAGCTGCATTGATTTTTGATTTCTTCTCCAATTTCAAAAAACTTACTGCTGCTCAGTGGGTGATGTTTACAGGCTTCGGCATAGGAGGACTAATATTGTGCCTTTCTCCGGGCATCCTTGATCGCTCATCCGGAGAAAGCGCAAATTTCATATATTCCACCTACTGGCTTCTGATACATTCACGCGCTCTGTACCTGTTTGCCCTAACCATTGCAATTCTCAAAATCAGGAAAAAGATCAGATTAAAAGCTTTCATAAGTGAAAACCGATTCTTTTTCGTAGCATTTGCTACATTGATTTTGTTCAACTATCTCATAGGCATTGGAATCGCAAACAGGCAGCTGTTCGGTGTGGAACTATTTTCAGCCATACTTACCTTAAAGGCCTTGAATAAACAGGCTTTCCCAAAATGGACATTGACGATTCTGTGGATAATGGTAACAGGCATATATGCTCTCAAATTTGAATACCTGCATGACAGCAATGAGGATCTCAGGGCACTGCGGAAGGAAATAGAAAATTCATTGGACGGAGTGATTTATTTAGATTTTAAAAAATATAATAGTCTGGTAAGGCCGACCGAAGTTTACGATATGCAGATACCATCAGATTTTACAGCATATTCCATATATGATGAGATTCATAATAAAGGACACCTCTACCAGTTGAGGAATAGTATCGATATAACACCATACCCTATTGAATATCGGATTTACCCGACAGCCTTCAAGGATGTCCTCCGTCGTGAAGATAGGAACTTTGTAATGAAATGCGCGGACGGCACATATTTCTTGGTACAGGACAGGATGAATCCCGCCACATTCATTCTTCACCGCCAGTTCAACATCTTTGGATTGAAATACCCTTTGCATCCATACACTGTGGAGTTCAAGGACGACTATTCTCTAAACAATGACGGAACAAGAGTCCTGTTCGAGAAATTCGGAGTACCATTGGTGGAGAACGGTGATATTGAGATAATCAGAT
Source organism: uncultured Bacteroides sp. (assembly GCA_964480085.1). Classification (GTDB taxonomy): domain Bacteria; phylum Bacteroidota; class Bacteroidia; order Bacteroidales; family Muribaculaceae; genus CAG-873. The sequence continues at coordinate 22,867 of CAYZPI010000024.1, forward strand.
GTAAATAGTCATATTACCAGACAATCAAATACAGTCCCTACAACCAATGGACAATTTAAATAAATGCCGGATTTTTTTGTAAGCTATTGTTTCTCCTATTCTCCTGTCCAAAATTCTATATTATGAGAATCTTATTTTGCACCAATAGCCTGGGAGCCAAAGGCGGCATCGAGAAAGTGACGATAGTCAAGGCTAACGTTTTCGCCGAAATGGAATGCAACGAGGTAGCAGTCTGCTTCACCGACAAAGGCACATATCCCGACGATGTGATCCATCCCCTGTCGGATAAAGTGAGAGTTATCGATCTTGGTGTTCCATTTTGGGATCTACACCCTCTTAATCTTAGGAATCTGCTTACATCAGCCCCACGGAAATTCCTGAAACTGCGCAAGGCCCTGAAGAATGTAATTCGAGGTTTTCATCCAGATATAGTGATAACCACTGGCAGCTATGAGAAGTATGCCCTCGCCACAATCCGTCCGTCAACGCTACTCGGCAAACCCTGCGCCAAGGTGCGCGAGTATCATTTCAATAGTAACTACCGCGATTTCCTGCCAGTGAAATCGCAGATTTCATCTTTAGCTGCATATTTCGAAAATAAAGTCCTTAGCAGGATGTTCGATATGAACTATCTCCTTACCCGAGAGGACTTGGAGACAAATTTCAAAAGCAGGAAGGGATTCGATTTCATGTACAATCCGGTAACTTTCCACCATTCACCTTATCTTCCCATGTCGGAGAGGGATAAAACGGTGATAGTGGTAAGTCGACTAACCGACCAGAAAAATGTCCATGCCATAATCCGCGCATGGTCTGCGATCAAGTATGATATTCCGGGCTGGAGACTGAGGATAGTGGGTGATGGCGATCAGAGACAAGAACTCGAATCACTGGCAAACAAGTTAGGCGTATCGGATACCGTGGAATTCCTTGGATTCAGGAAAGACGTGCAGGAACTGATGACACAGAGCAGAATACTTGCGATGGCTTCAAAATACGAAGGATTCGGAATTAATATCGTCGAGGCTATGGCTTGCGGTACGGTGCCGGTGTCATACCGTACTCCCTACGGTCCATCCGATATCATCAATCACGGAGAGGACGGATTTCTTGTGGATTACATGTACGAGGAAAAACTGGCTACCACACTCAGAGGACTTATCGTCACGTCCGACAGGGCTGAGAGAATGAGCCGTGCTGCGGTAGAAAGGGCAAAGGATTTCGCTCCGGATAGAATCTGTTCGCTGTGGATGGGAAAATACTGTAAGCTTTTGGATGCAATGTCATAGGAAATGGATTCTATCTATTATTTCAACCATTTGTAAATCACCTTTTAAGTTTAATTATTTTTTGAGATAGTTGAACCAACCATACAAGATGAAGAAAATAAGAATAGCATTTTCAAATTTCAATGACAAATACGACATACAGGAATGGATGACGGCACTGCTTTCGAATGTGTATGACGTTGAGGTAGTTCATTTCACAGAGACTCCCGACATTCTATTTTTCTCCATCTTCAAGTATGACGATCATTTTAAATGCCGTGATGCGGTCAGGGTGTATGTGACGCAGGAGAACGATGTGCCAAATTTCAATGTCTGCGACTATGGCGTATCGTTTCACGACATTAGCTTTGAAGACCGCAGTTTCCGCTTGCCCAACTATTGCTATCACAATGAAGCATTCGCCAATTTGCGTGAAGGTAATAGAATGATATGTGTATCGCCCGAGAAGCGAGATTTCTGCAGCGTGGTGATTAGTAACAACCTATTTGCTTCACCCGAAAGATTCACATATTGGGATAAGGTGTCTGAATATAAGCCTGTGGCTTCCGGTGGCAGACTACGCAACAACGTGGGTGGGCCCGTAACCGACAAGTTCGAATTCCTATCGCGCTACAAGTTCAATCTCTCATTCGAGAATAGTGTGGTCGATGGATATACTACAGAGAAAATTACCGATGCCTTCTACGCGGGCACCGTCCCGATCTACTGGGGTAACCGAGAGGTTTGCAAGGACTTCAACCCCGAATCATTCATCCACATCAACGATTTTCCATCAATAAAGGAGGCCGTTGAATATATACGTAAAGTGGATGAGGATGACGAACTCTATCTACGCTATCTTCGTGCTAATCCCCTTGCCGGCAACCCCATGCTCGATTGGGAAGATAGATTTTTGAAGTTCCTCGGATCCGCAATAGATGGACGTAGGCATCTCTCACCGTATGGAGTATCGACAGATTTCAACAATCTGTATCTGGCGGCGAGAATACGTAGGATTTCAAACTCTATCCTGCCCAACAACAACAAATTGTTGCTGAAAGCTAAAGAAGGAATCTACAAACTGATCTACAGAAAAGTGAAATAATCATGAAAAAAGGTAGAAGAATATTGTTGGCATATATAGATGAGTCCTCCAACTGCTCATCTAAGCCAATCTGTATGGAAGTAGAAGTTGCAAGAATATTTGATGAAATAAAACTCTGCACAGAAAAAGATATGTCTGATTTTGACCCCAAATTAGGTTATCATTCCAAAAAGGCAATAGCAATCCTTGATATCATGAACAGGATGGAAGATGATGACATTCTTCTTTATTCTGAGTCTTCAATACCAGACAAAAAGGTATTAAAAGAATGGTTCAAGATCGTATCAAAGAATTCAGCGTTTTTTTTCTACTATGGTACTGCAGCGGACAATATCACCAAGATGCTGATGCATGATTTCTATTACAAGACTAAGCTTTTACCTTCCTTACGACTTGAGGGAAAACTGTTTTTGCTGAAGAAAAGTTCTATGTATCTGATTGAAGAATGGCATGACAGACTCACCAACAGTCATAGCCCCGCTAATATGAATCTGGTCAGCGAATATGATATTTTGAGCAGCATTATATACAGTCATTTGGATGACACTAAGATAATGATTTCCATTAAAGACCGATTCATTATTGAAGGATAGTAAAGGCATAAAATATATGAGAAAAATTACTGCAAAAGCCATACTGATCAACAGGAATTTCCTCATTTTACTCATAGCGACAATAGGGATATTGCCCGAACTGATGAGCTTGGGTGGCTATTTTATCCGAGGAGACATAACAGCCCAGATGCTGCCCTTCGTGTATGAGACAAAACGAATGTTTGCTTCGGGTGCACCTTTCTGGAGCTGGAACACTTATTTCGGTGACAATTTCATAGCATCTTATGCCTATTATACTGTCTTCAATCCCTTCACATGGATTAATTGTCTATTTCCATATAAGTATCTTGGTTTAGGTTTCACACTTGTGCTTTACTTGAAATTCCTTGTCTGTGGATGGGTTTCACAAGCATATCTTAAAAAGATAGGATTCGACATACAGCTGTCGCTCATAGGATGCATTTTATACACCTTCTCTTCATGGGCCATCAGCAATCTATACTATTACATGTTTATGGAGCCAATGATTCTCTTTCCACTGCTTCTGATCTTTGTTGAGAGATTCCTGCGGAAAGAGAGGCATGCTTACTCCGGTCTGGCGATGGCGGTGTTTGTAGTGGTGGCCGTAAACTATTATTTTGCAGCCGTAAATCTCATGGCTGGAACCCTATATTTCTTCTGCAGGCTATTCAACATGACATCACGCAAAGCATCAGAGGACGCGCAGAGTAGTGATTGGTGTGAGATATTGAAGGCTGTAGGATGTGTTTTACTTGGAATTATGTCTGCTTCAGTGGTACTGATACCGGTGCTTATGCATCTCTATGGTTCTCCTCACCAGACATTTTATTTCGAATATTTGGGAATCAACAGTGTAGCTGACCGAATATGCTGGTTATTTTATCCAAAAACTATGGAAGAAGACCCTAATTATCTGTTCATACAATGGGGATGCTACAGTCATGCAGCATGGATTGCCGTATTCGGGATTTTGCCCACTTTGCTTCTTTTCACAAAGAAAGGATATGGCTGGATAAAATGGCTCACCGGAATGATGCTTGTAATCTATATCACTCCATTAAATGGAGTGTTCTCTCTGTTCACTGAATGTGATTATTCCAGATGGGCATATGCACTCACGCTTGCCATCATAATATGTACACTTAATTACATAAGGGATTTCGGGATGCCCCGGATGAGTAGTGCTGTATGGTATTGTGTTGTAGTCTATGGTGCATATTGCCTTTTCGTCAGTGCCTCGGCATATTGGCATTACAAAACTGGGGGAGACAGAGCCTTAAGTGTGTTCGTAAAACTGGGGATGGATGCAGTATTAGTTGCCATCAATGCTATGGCCTTGCTTTTGCTTTGTGTGAAAAGACAGGGGGGAAGGGTGAGATATACGACTGCACTAGTGGCTGTAACCATATGCGTTTCCGTGCAATTCTTTATGTTCACTTTCCACGGAGTCAAGGAGTATTCACCTAAGCATTTCCTAATGACAGAAAGGGAATATTTCATCTACGGGGATGATTTGAGAAAAGATGGAGATTTCGGATACCGTACAAACTTCAATCTGCTTCGCAACGGCGGCTGGACAACCAATAACTTTGGTCTGATCAGCAACCGGCCATCTATTGAGACATTCCATTCCGTACAGAATACAAAAATGCAAAAATGGAATAATATAGTAAGCGACTCTAAAAGGCGTGTATTCCGACCGTTGAATTTCGTGGAATCATTTGAAGCACTGATGTCGGTGAAGGAATTGTCCCTCCCGTCAAATGAATATAGAGACACCTGTATTTCAGGAATTACGATAGGAAGAGACGGACATTTCACCATATACGAATCTGACCATTATATCCCGATGGGCTTTACATACGATAGTTATGTGTTGTCTGATTCGATAGAGAGTCTGGCAATGCACAATGAAGGCATCGATATCCCCATGATACTGCTTTCAGCTTTAGCGATCGACAAGGCAGATGAGAAGGAACTGTCACCGTATTTGAAAAAAAGCAGGATTTATGGAAATGTGAGACTTGACAGTCTTGTAGCGGCAAGAAAGGCGTTAACATGCAATAGCTTCAAAGGTCATAGCCAGGGCTTTAATGCCCATATCCAACTTGATTCGGCATCCGTGGTGTTCTTCAGTGTTTTGGCAGATAATGGATTCAAAGCCTATATCGATGGCAAGCCGACCAAAATTTATGATACCAATCTTGGCTTTTCATCGATAATAGTTCCTGAAGGAAGTCATGACATCACCTTCAAATATTTTCCTCCCGGACTTCTATATGGTCTAATCATATCAATGTTCGGTTGGATAATAATGCTATCAATGTATTACAAAAGCCTTTAACCTCAATCAATAATAAACCTCAAAGGAAAGATGAAAGATTGTTCTATAATGGCGGACTAAGTATCAGGAACAAGTAATCAATCATTTGAATCCTGTATATGAAGCAAATGTATAAGTTATGATCTTTTGCAGTAGATCATTGGATTGAAAAATTTTTGCAATAGCAATTATGCCACATTTAACCAACGTCAGATACGGGTATTTTGATGCCCTGAGAGGATTGTCGATGATACTGGTTGTTTTTCACCATGTAATGCTTATTTCAATAGGGATAGAAGACGGAATAAATCATTTCTTTTATAGCTTCCGTATGCCTTTATTTTTCTTTATAAGTGGTTTTTTTGCATATAAATCTCTGGATGCATGGAATAAAGACAGAATAACGGATATTGTTGCGAGGAAATTCAAAGTACAGATTGTCGGTGCTTCGATATTCCTTTCCGCATATATGATATTCATTCTTAAAAGACTCCCAGACTACCACTCATTCTTAGATCCAGGCGAATACTGGTTTACATTTACTCTCTTCAGAATTTTTATAGGGTATATGTTTATCGTATTGATATCAAGATTTTTTCGGCAAAGTGAAAAGGCTTTCAGTATATTGCTTATTTCTGTCGCCGCAATATGTGTGGGGCTTTATCTATGGTATGATGAACTCATTAAATTTTTCCAGTGGTCGAGTCAATCTGAAGCAATACTATATCAAGTCTTTTATAAACGTGCCATATGTTATTTCCCATATTTTACATTGGGATTAATTGCAAGAGCAAATATTGACAGATTTGAGATTCTAATGTCAAATAATGTTCTGACATTATTTGTGCTAATTTCAGTTTTATTAGTCTGGTCATTAATAAATCTTGATTATTTACAAGTTCCACTCGGGAATTCCCCGTGGAACTATCCACTTGGATTATTGACCCTGGTGCTTGTTGTTCAGTTTTTCTATAACAGAAGGATAGAATTTGATACGAAATCCCAGCTCAGTAAATCCATGCGATTTATTGGGCGTAGGACACTCGACATTTATTTCATACACTATTTCTTTCTCCCAGATCTACAATTTCTGAAGCCATACCTCGATTTCGGCAATCAAATCATGTTGCAGCTTGTAATCGGGGGTGTAGTCTCTTTGCTCATAATTGGCATCACATTGGTTGTGGGTGAGGTGTTGCGAATGAGTCCTGTGTTAGCGTTGTGGCTGTTCGGCGTAAATCGATGCAATCTATTTCCAAATCGACCTGAAAAATTTTAAAAGGGGCTCGTCCAATCAATAATCTGAAAATTTCATTGTCATGAAAATCGTGTATTTCATATCATCACTTAATGATTCTGGTGGAATGCAAAGAGTACTGTCTCTCAAAGCCAATTATCTCACGGATATATTGGGTCATGAGGTGACGATAGTCACTATAGAGAATGGACAGGGGAACGGCTTTTTCCAATTTTCTCCCAAGATAAAAATTATTGATCTCGGAGTGGCATATACGGGGTCTAATTATCTAAATATGGTAATTAACAGATTGCGTCAGAGTAGATTGCTCAAAAAAAGATTGAAGGAGGTGTTGTTTGACCTAAAACCGGATATCGCTATCTCCATGTTTCAGAACGAAGCTCCATTCTTACCTTCTATAAAAGATGGAAGTGTCAAAATTATTGAGAGTCATATTTGCAGGTATTACAGGCTGTACAAGGAAAAGAAATTTATTCCAAGGCTTATTGCAAAAATCCGCGCTTACAACAATGCAAACATTGTGAAGAAATATGACGCATTTGTTACCCTTACCAATGAAGATAAGAGGGATTGGTCTTCATTGGACAATATCCATGTAATACCCAATCCTATAACCATAAAATGTGATAAATTGGCTCAGTTCTCAGGCAAGCGTGTTATCGCAGTAGGCCGTATGACCTATCAGAAAGGATTTGATAATCTGATTAAAGTTTGGAGCATTGTAGAACAAAAACACCCAGATTGGGAGCTTGTGATTGTCGGATCGCAAGGTGATGTCCCGTATGTAAATTATATAAAGGATCTCATAAAAGAACTTGCACTGAAATGCGTCGTTTTGAAATCTACCACCAAAGCTATTGAAGAAGAATACCTCCAAAGCAATATACTGGTGATGACATCAAATTATGAGGGTTTCGGCCTTGTTCTTATTGAGGGAATGTCAGTAGGACTCCCTCTTGTTGCCTTTGATTGCAAATGTGGTCCAATGGATATTATAAATGATGGGGGAAACGGTTTTCTTGTGGAAGATAAAAATATCGAAATGTTTGCAGACCGAGTTTGCCAGATAATAGAGGACAAGCGACAGCATGCCAGGATGAGTGCTGAGGCAATCGAGAATTCGAAAAATTACGAACTTGAACATATCATGCAGAAATGGACATCTTTGTTTGACAAATTATTGGAACGTAAAAGGTAATGAAAACATTGCAGGATTGTGGCAGTAATTTTAATGCTGACAAAAAAAATAGAGATCTGTTAATAGATATCCTGAAGGGTTTCGCCATATATCTTGTCTGTTGGGGCCATACCATGCAAGTATTCGGCGAAGATACAGATTTTCTTAATTATGGTATAGGGAAGTTTATTTGTATTTTTCACATGCCGTTATTTTTCTTTATGTCCTCCTTGGTTGGCATTAAATCCCTGGAGATACCCTTCTCAAACATGATAAAGAAAAAAACCAAAAGCCTTCTGATTCCACTATTATGTTTCTCCCTACTGCAGTTTTCAATCTATCTGGTTAAGGATATTTCTATAGGTAAATACCTGTCAGTCCTATCCATTATGTATAGTTTTTCAGACAGTATATTCAGATCATATTGGTTTATTATCACTCTTTTTTCTTTTTATACGGTCTCTAATCTTGCGTATAATTTCACCCATAGGAGGGGGCAAAGAATATTGCTTATTATTGGTGTCTGGGTAATATCATTGTGTATTCCTGTCTTTTATATACCATATAGGGAATATGTCACATATTTTCAAGGAATGTATCCATTCTTTATTTTAGGATGTGTCTTCAAAGAGTATGGCTTTTATATTTTTATAAAGAAACATTCCCAAACAATAGTTATTATGGCTATTCTATTGCTTATACTTGTAATTAATTATACAGAAAAAGATAATTTTATCTACTATCAAAGTTTTGATATCTGGAAAGCAGATGGTGGGCTAGAAAATGTTTTACGGAATCTATCTTGGCTGGTAATGGGTGGATTTATCGGAATTGTAGCATCAATTTCTTTTTTTTCATATTTCTATAAATCTGGGATATTCAATTTCCTGATTTCTCCGGGACAACAGACACTGGCAATATATCTTGTGCAGGGCGTAGTCTATTCTTATATAATGAAATACAGCCATTATCAGATACATGACAATTTCATATATTTTGTAATATCCATAGGATTGACCTTAATATTCTATGGAATATCCAATATTCTTAGAAAGACAAAAATTGGCATGGCAATGCTGGGTTTGCCAAGATAATTGAATGGACGACAGGATCATATAATAATTGAGCTATAGCAGTCGTAAGGATGTCTCGGATTCTCTTAATTATGGTTTAAAATATAAAGCCATTGCCTATAAAATCATATATACATTAGCGCGGGTGCTGTTTGCATGATTATGATTCCTTTACTACGACAAATATGATTCCTATTCACAATCGTTTTCTGTTATGACTTTATAATATGGGAAAACAGTCTGTCAAGGATTTTACAGGCATCGACATTGTCAAGTTCATAGCTTCGTTTATAGTCATAGCAATCCACATATACCCCCCTTTGAGTGGAGTGCTCCCATATCCAAAGACGACAGAATGGGTGCTTAGCATGGCTGTGCCATTCTTCTTTATGGTTTCAGGCTTTCTAATAGCAAGAAAGACAGAGAGTAAGAATAATGACGTAAACATAAGATTCCTTTTCTTGCATAGGTCTTTCCATCTTTTCAGGATTTACGTCTACTGGCTGTTGATATATCTGCCAATTACAGTTTTCCTCACGATCAATCGTCACCTTAGTATATGGGGAGAAATAAAAAGATATATTTTCAATGCTCTTGTTGTGGGTGAGTCAAATTATGCATGGCACTTGTGGTTCATATATTCGGCCGCTATAGTTTTCCTCATTTTGAGCTTATTCAATATGCGAAATCGAACCCTGCTTATATCCTTTTTTCTAATTTTTCTTGCAATAAGAGCTATAGGCTACGCCGCTTCCATTTATTTCCCTTGTAAAATTTCAGATTTAATATATTTATTAAGTCAAAGACCTCTTGGTGGAGGGCTGTACATAACTGCTGGAATGCTTCTATATCACATTTCTTACTTAAAGAATTTTTTTTCAACATTAGTGTGCCTTGGATTTAGCGCGTTAACATATGTTTACAATATACCTATTTACCAATTATTCGGAGGTGTGGTTCTTTTCAATGTTGCATTCATACTACAGTTCCGTTCCAATCAAAATTTTCTTAAACTGAGGAATCTGAGCATGTGGATTTACTTTATACACATGTATATAATATTTGCAGTGGTGACGATTTCAGAGATGTATGCGATCAGTATATCACCTGTAAAAATGTATCTTATTGTAAGTGTATGCACATTTGCCACAAGTATCTTATTAAACAGAATATCAACAAAATATTCCAATGCCCATTGGCTTGTCAAACTTATCAAATAAAGATTCATTCCAATCAATATAATTAAAGAATGTCTGCTACTAAAGATTTCTTAAAAGATAATTTCATTAGAGTAATAGGAGAGCCGTCAAGTAGCCAAAGAATTGAATTTTTGGACTTGGCGAAAGGATTCTGTATCCTTATAGTTGTTTTCTTACACGCTGATATTTCATCATCTCTCCTTACACCGTTATATCTACCGTTATTTTTCATACTATCAGGATTCTTTTTTAAAGATTATGATAGTTTCCTTAATTTTTTAGTAAAGAAAGTCAATCAATTGATTATCCCACTTTTATTTTTTTTTGCCATCGGTATATTTGTCAGGGTATGCACTAATCCCCACATATCAATCATATATCTTCTCAAACAGCCATTTGTGGAGCCAACCCTTACAAACGAACCTATATGGTTCTTGATATGCCTGTTCTGGGTGAATTTGTTCTACTACTTCATGCACAGGAAGGACAACAACATTGGGCTGATGGTAATTTGTATTGGCTTAGGGATTGTCGGTTATCTGCTTGATTATTACAGTATATACCTGCCGCTTTTCTTAGGCCCGGCATTCAGTTCCACTCCTTTCTTTTTTGTAGGAGTGATGCTTAGTAAGACTCCACTTCTATACAAAAATCATCATGAAAAGGTAATTTTTGTCACAGCAGTCATAGTTCTTATAGCCGTCATCACCTACTGTATCACTGTAGATATACCGTTGATTGTGTTCAAGGACAATAGATACGTAGGAAATTATCCTGAGATTATAATTGTTTCGGTACTGATGGTTATATGTTTCTTAATACTGTGTAAAGCTGTAAAATGGCTTCCAATTATTTCTTATTTTGGAAGATACTCTATAATCGTCTTAGGGGTGCACAATCTATTTTTAGGATATGCGTATCTCCCATTTCATTGGATGACTGGTCATGTTGTCTCTAAATTGGAATTGTTGGTACTTACATTACTGCTTACTTGGCTATCAATCCCCATTTTCAAAAAATATTTCAGAAAATTTTGTGGACAGGATAATCTGATTGTACTACGCAGTATAAAAAAAATCCGATAGAGACATTTGCATATTCCAAGAACATTCAAGAATGGAATTAAAAATATGAGAAATGAGAATTTCATTGTAGGGAAGGTTGTAATCTCCGAGTTGGCCCCCATACGCCACATCTGGAAATGACTGGAATGTGAACTGAACATGACATTCTTCAATAATGATTGCTCCGCTATGGATTGGTTCGTATCACAACGCCTTAATTGGTGTCAATGAAAAATACATCTGGTATTCGTCAGGCTTTATATGCATCAAAGATTTTATAAGCCATTGTATCAATGAAGGGGAAATAAAATTTTTTGATCCCACCCGCAGTACTGAATCATATAAATATTGGCTAGGATGTAAGAATCTGAATGTATCAAACATCTCGATAACTATTAATTATGATTGAAAAATGAAGATTCTGCATGTCATAACCTCTTTGCTACCCGGTGGAGCTGAGACTCTTGTTTCGGATCTTGTGCCTTTGTTCTGTAGAAGAAACATAGTGGCTGAGGTGGCTGTGTTCAACGCGATGGAGACTTCGCTGATGAAGCAGCTGACGGATGAGGGGGTAACTGTTCACCGGTTTGCCCCTAAGGGTGGCAACGTGTATTCGCCGGCAAATCTTGTGAAGCTTCAGCGGCTTGTCAGTGCCGGGGGATACGATATCGTTCACACTCACAATACAGCATGTCAGTTGTTCGGGGCATTGTGCCGGAGGTCCGGAAACACGAGGATGGTCACGACGGAGCATAACACTGGCAACCGCCGCAGAAGCCATAACGTCATGAAATACACCGACAGGATGATGTATTCGGCATACGACAGGGTAGTGTGCGTATCGGACATGACCCTGGCTTCGCTGACGGAGTTTCTCGGAGAAAGTATCACCAAGAAATGTGAGGTGATTCCAAACGGCATCGACTTGAACAAATACATCGGAGATATCGGTAACATAGACCCCATGGGAGATGTAGTGGTGACCATGGTGGCAGGCTTCAGGCCACAGAAAGATCAGGATACTGCAGTGAGGGCTTTGGGATTGCTCCCTACACAGTTCAGGCTAAGGCTTGTGGGCGACGGGGAGCGTATCGGGAATGTTAAGGAACTGGCTTCGGATCTTGGAGTGGCAGACAGGGTGGAGTTCTTAGGATTCAGGGACAATGTGCCGCAGCTGCTGATGGAGTCGGATATCGTGCTGATGTCGTCTCATTATGAGGGGTTATCGCTGTCGAGCGTAGAAGGTATGGCTTCGGGGCGCCCGTTCGTGGCTTCTGATGTGCCTGGACTGCGTGAGGTGACCAAGGATGCCGGACTACTTTTCCCGGAAGGTGATTCCAAAGCTCTCGCTGATATCCTCTTACGTCTATCCAAGAATCCGGAAATCTACGCCGAAACCGCCGCCAGATGTATTGCGCGTGCCCGCGAATACGACATCTTGCACACTGCAGACCGCTATATGCGCATATATTCGACTTTGGCAAGCGAAAAATGAAAGGTAATTGTGCTTCCCAAACTATTGATATCAGTACGGCCTTCGCATCCGCTGAATTCATCATGATTATGTCGGCGAGGCCGTGACGGATGTTGCATTTGTTTGTCCTGCGGAAATCCCATACTTACGAACGCGAGTTCGGGATAAATACCATGATTTCACACATATCCGTAGTGGCATATATTATCGTGTAGCCACATAATAGTCACCTGAAAAGTAATTCAGAAGCAGTCCTTAATTCCAGAGGACGAGCTGTCCGCCAGTCTCAGGGATCTCAAAGTCGAAATTCACCTCAGGCTCAGTGCTGAAAAAGCAACATGCCCCCAGTGCGGCCAGTATGTTCATCAGGAAATTGTGCACGCTGCGATGACGCGAATGGACCATCTGGGACACATTCTTGAGCATATCATTGATTGTCACGATGATGCTTCGTTTGCGCAGCATTATCTTGTCATAAATGGGCATAAGGTGCTGTTTCATGTTGGAGCGAAGGCCTGTCACCATATGGATCCTACCACCGGAATGCAGGTGCTGTCAACAAAACTGATGCCGGTGCATTCTCCGAATGCATGCGAGCCGTAGGAACATCGTCAGGGCAACGAAACAGCTCGGCATCACCTTCACAAATCTGTTATGGGAGAACCTTTTCGGAAACAGATGTCTCCACTGGCCGCATACGCATGACAGATAGTAGTGCTTGAAATTGCGGTAAGTGTTGAAGTGAAAACAGATCGGTACCGTGATGACCTCTGCATCCGGATATCATTCGTTTTCTACGGCGTTTGGGGTATCCGGAGAGGACGGAAGAGCGTTTTTTGCCATCTCGACCTCAAATTCTTTGCAAAAATCATCTGCAATAAAGAAATTTCAGTAACTTTACTTTTGGTTATCATGATTAGTATTTATTGTTTGGTACCTCTAAATTACTAAAGGTCATTGATGTTACCAAAAGAATCGGCAACTTTTTCAAGCTGCCGATTCAATTTTTCTAACGCAATTCTTATCCCGAACTCGCGTTATTAAATATATTGACTCACCGGACCAGAGATGACCGTGGTGTGGGAGGCACTGGATCTGCCCAAGGAAGAG
>CAYZPI010000025.1:0-36053 GCA_964480085.1 uncultured Bacteroides sp.
ATCTGCCTTACAAGCAGAGGGTCGGGGGTTCGAATCCCTCACCGCCCACCACTTAAAGTCACGGTCAAAAGCCGTGACTTTTTTTGTGACTGTGACTGGGAGGCAGGGCGCCCCCGCCCTGCCAGCTCCAACGGGTCAGCGGACAGGAGCGGTTGGTGAACCCAACTTTAGCCCCAAACTTGATCAGAAATAGTAAGACAACGTGAGGTACACACCCCTCATCGAGGATTTGCCGGGATAGAAATTCTTGAACGACTGCCCATTGTAGGACAGATGGCGGAACTGGCTGTACACATCAAGATCAGATATCACATACCCTGCCGTGATTCCGCACGGCCCTATGTTGGCACACACGCCGAGCCTGATATCAGGGGCGAACCATTGCCCCTTGCCTGTCCCCACGTAACGGTATTCGCTTTCCGGCCATCTCAGATCCTGCCGGATGCACACCCTCTTGTATGGCACATTCATCATTGCCCCGGGCTCTATGTACAGCCCTATGTCCACTTGCTTCACCTTTATTGCCTTGGTCTTGAACACCAGCGAGGGATGGATGTAGAGATTGGAAGGCCTGTCGTTTCCGTTGTCGCTGTCGATATTCCAGTCTGGACCCGAAGCCCATCCATCCACGAAATACACCTGCCAGGCACCAATTGAAGCACCCACGCCGATATACCGGCTGAACATATAATGGTAACCGAGCTCCAGCTGCCAGGAATCAGACGACGTGAGCATACCGCTTATCGACGCCCTGTTGTGCGTGAACTCAAAATTTTCCTCCCTCTCCTCCTCCGCTGCAGATGAAAGAACCGAAATACAGGCCAGTAGAAATAATCCGAAACGTTTCATGCCGTAAATATTTTATAACAAAGCCGATCAACCTTTATAACTTACGATGTACACACATGAGGGATCGCCACGCTGCACAGAAGCGCCAACCTCGACTGACACGGGATGACCGTAAACCAGAGTAAACATCTTTTCGGCAAATCCCTCCGAGCAATAGCATAGGGCAGGAAACAGCTTATCTTTTGCATTCTTCAATAAAGGACACACACAAAAAGGCTTATTCTCATCCACAATGAGAAGTCCCTTGTCTTCGGCAACATCAATTTTCCAACCCCAGGCATTCTTGAGAAATTCAATGAATTCAGCCGGTAGGCCTATGTAGGGTCTGACCATTTCAGGCACATTCATCTGGTCGTGGTGCGCCCGAGATGTTTTCTTTACAATGGACCTTAGCTTAGCGTCAGTCAACTCATTCTCATCCAAAGATTCGAGCAATTCCGTAATCCAGTGCAGGGCAAAAGCCTCATTCCTCTCAGCTTCAGACATTTTAGCATCTGCATCATGTCCACCACCATCATCTGCCATGAGCTTAAAGAAAGAGCCGAAGCCGCATAAACAGGCCGTACAGGCGACGGTCTTCAGAAAATCACGTCTTTTTGTCATTTTTCAAGATCCAACAAATAGTCAAAAAATACTGCAAATTTTTATACCCACAAAGTTAACCATTTTTCCGCAATTTTACGACAATGGTACGTATTTATGACCTACGATAGAGATGTCGGGTAAGGAAGGGAGCAGGCCGCCCGGTATTCTTTTGGGGAAACACCTTTATTGCGGATGAAAAACTTACAGAAACTCGAGGGATTCGAGAAATTAAGCTTTTCGGCAATTAAAGACACCGGACTATCGGTACAGCTCAGCATAAAAGACGCCTCCATCGCAAGCAACCGGTCGACATGATTTTTCACTGTCTGTCCGGAATATTTTTTTACAATCCTTGAAAGGTAAATTGGAGTGACCGCCAGTGCATCGGCATAATAAGCGATATCATGATGGCAGGCAAAATTTTCGGTAAGCAACCGCATGAATTTCAGAAACAGATCGGTCGTGGAGCCATTGTTTTCCGGTCCACGGTGTATACGTTTCTCCACATTCAGCAAGTCCATGATAAAGAGAGAATATAACGAGTACAGGCATTCATTCTTGTAAAGGTGTTCACTTTCGATATATGAATGCATCTCCCTCATTCTGGTGGCAAGCCAATGTGCCTCACAGTCTGTAAGAGTGAGTTTATTTTCCGAATGGGCTACCGCAGGGAAATACGATGCGTTCACTATGTTTCTTGCAAAAGGTATCTCGTATGTGATTGCCTCATCCCCCATAAGGCAAAGGGCCGAAAAATCATCCGACACCTCAAGGGTCTTGATCATCATTCCAGGAGTATAGACAAGAATATCATTATTGGCCAGTTCCATGAACCTGTCATCATAACTTACGAAAGCAGTCCCTGATATCACAAGTGTATATGAAAAGCATGATATGCTTTCTGTAAGCAGCCTGTTGAGCTTTGCCATGTCCGGATCCACTATCTCACATACGATTCCACATCGGGTAGGCAGCGGCTTTTTCATTATCTTGTCGTAAAATTCAGTCAATCGGTACATAAGGGTGGCATCCGTTTTTATTATCTAACGGCGGACACACACCTAATATTATGCAGGGTTTGTTTTTGACAATTATTGGTTTATCAAAGACAAAACTATATGATTTTCAAGGTTGTTTTATTACCGAAAACAGAAAAAAAATTATCATGGACAAAAACAAATCAATCGAAGCCCTGCAGTTCTTCACCACAGGCCTTACCAACGGAGCTTTCGTACACAAAGTACAGGGCCAGATCCTGAAATCAGCCGGATATACAAAACTTGGCGAAAATACATCAACCACTACGATGAAGAAATGGGATGGGTAACCAAGTTCATCGACCGAATCCTTGACCTCGGGGGTGAGCCAAAGGTAGAGAACCGTCCAGCCACCGAATTGGTAGCCGACCCGGTAGAATATGTGAAATGCGATCTCAAGCGTCAGAATGAGGGTCTTGAAGTGCTCCGCAACTGCCTGGCATCAGTGCATGATGATCCCACCACCTACGATATCCTGAAAGCCTACCTAAAAGATGAGGAAGAGGATCTCTACTGGAGTGAAAATGCCGTAGAGCTTATCGCCAAGCTCGGCGAACAGAACTGGCTGCTCACCCAACTCTGACATCCGTAGCTTTCCTGACGACAGCCTCAAAGAATACATAAGCCCTCACCCTCACTGGTGAGGGCCTTTTACATCCCATCCTCGATGATATACCAAGGCATGTAGATACATATATTGATTAATCAATTAAAAATAATACGTATCGGTATTCTGTTTCGTCAAAACAATCATCACAAAAATCCTGATATCTCAGGATTTTTTTATTAACTTTGCGATGCCGGACGGATTGGAGCGGCACAACAATATGGCGGTGGCATGCACTAATGGATTCTTTTCTGAAAATAGCGGGCGATTATTCCGATTGGAATGTCTACAGGAAATCGGTGATAATCTGTGATGTGACGGAGCTGTTCATCACACGGGCAATGCCACGTCTGACACGCACCGTCGACCAGATGCGCCAGGCGGCGCGTTCATGCAAGCAGAACATCGTCGAGGGCATCTCAGACAGCACCATATCGGCGGAGATGTGCATAAAGCTGTTGGGAGTGGCACGCGGTTCGGTACGTGAGCTTCTGGAAGATTACGGTGACTTCCTGCGGCAGAATGATCTCGAGACCTGGAAGCCCGATGATCCGCGCACAATCGCCACACGCCAATACTGCAGAAACCATGACGATCCGAAAGAATTTGCAGATAAGTGCCGCGTGAGATCGGATGAGACCGTTGCCAACATCATGATCACACAGATACGCCAGATCGACGCCATGCTGGCAAAAGTGCTGAAGAAAATCGAGGCTGAATTCATCGCGTCGGGAGGCATAAAAGAGGCCATGACACGCGCCCGCAAACAATATCGCGGCTACTGATCTTATAAGATTTATAAGATTTATAAGATCAGTAGCCGTGAAGAGATTCATGAATCTCTTCACGGCTTAAATTAACGTATGTTAAATACAGGGAGCGGATAATATTTTTCGGGCTGCCGGCTGTTATATAGTATAGCGTCTTTCCCGAATAATTTTTAGCATCTACATAGATTTATGAAACTTACCTTTAATATCGATTACCGTACCAACTGGGGCGAATGGCTCTACATCTGTGGCACGGCTGCCGCTCTCGGTGCCGACGACACCTCCAAGGCTGTGAAGATGCAGCATGACGACTCCGGCGAGCACTGGACGGCCACAGTCGACCTTCCCGACTCCACCAACCCGGTGGAGTACCGCTACTTAGTGATCAACACCGCCAACGGTCACGTGCGCAACGAATGGGGTGCACCTCACCGTCTTTATCCCGGCAACGCTTCCGTATACAACATCTACGACCACTGGCAAGACCAGCCCGGCGACAAGCCTTACTACGCTTCGGCTTTCGTCGACTGTATCTGCAACCGCCGGGACCGCAAACCCGCGCAGGCCGCCCAGGCAGGGATGATCACCTTCGAGGTATCAGCCCCCATGCTGAAAGCCGATGAGGAATTGGTTATCGCTGGCTCAGCAAGCAAGCTCGGCGGATGGAACACCGCAAAGGCACCGCGCCTGTCGGACGCCGACTATCCCGTGTGGGCAGTGTCAGTGGTAGCCGCGTCGGACTTCACTCCGGCCACAGAGTACAAATTCGTGATCGTGAAGAAAGGCTCCGGCGAGGTTGTGGCCTGGGAAGGCGGCGAGAACCGCCGCCTTGGCATCACACCGTCGCCTGTGGCATCAACCGTGGTGGCAGGGCTGCGGTTCGTGAGCTGGCGCGACCCATGGCGTGGCGCCGGTACGGCAATTCCGGTGTTCTCGCTGCGCACGGATGCCGATTTCGGCGTGGGTGAGTTTCTCGATCTGATGCCCATGATCGACTGGGCCAAGAGCACCGGACAATCGTTCCTGCAGATCCTTCCCATCAACGACACCACCATGACCCACACATGGATGGATTCATACCCTTACAATGCCAACTCCACCTTCGCCCTGCATCCTCAATACCTGCGCGTTAGCGAACTTGGCAAGCTCAAGGATCCCGCCCGGCAGCAATACTACGACGACCTTGCCCGCGAGCTCAATTCGCTCAAGGAAATCGACTACGAACGCGCCAACGACGCCAAGGCAGCCTTCACTCGCGAGATATTCGCACAGGAAGGCACGGCTGTGGTGGCTTCGGCGGCTTTCAAGAGCTTCGTGAAACGCAACGCCTCATGGCTGCGCCCCTACGCTGCCTTCTGTATCCTGCGCGACCGCTTCGGCACCTCCGAATTCGACAAATGGGGCGAATATGCCGAGTACACCGACGAGAAGGTGGACAAACTGATGCGCGAATGTCCTCAGGAATTCAATTATGTATATTACATACAGTACAACCTCGACATGCAGATGCGCCGCGTCAGCGACTACGCACGCCACAAGGGCATAGCCATAAAGGGTGACATCCCTATCGGAATATCACGCACCTCGGTAGACGCGTGGATGTACCCCACCCTCTTCAACATGAACAGCCAGGCCGGAGCTCCGCCGGACGATTTCTCCGTCTTGGGACAGAACTGGGGATTCCCCACCTACAACTGGGAGGAGATGAACAAGGACGGCTTCTCATGGTGGAAGGCCCGCTTCAGGAAGATGGCCGAATATTTCGACGCCTACCGCATCGACCACGTGCTCGGATTCTTCCGCATCTGGGAAATTCCGATGGACCAGATCCACGGTCTGCTGGGCCGCTTCAACCCCGCCCTTCCGTTCACACCCGAGGAGCTACGACGCGACTACGATTTCCACATCGACGCGGACCTGCACACCACTCCGTTCATCATGGACTATTTCCTCGGTGATTTCTTCGGCGAATACACCGACGAGGTGCGCGAGCGTTTCCTTGAGCCTCTCGGATACGGACGACACCGCCTGAAGGAGGAGTTCAACACCCAGCGAAAGGTGGCCGAATATTTCGCCTCACAGCCCAAGGACGAGAAGAGCAACCGCATCTGCAACGGACTCAACGGACTGATCGACGATGTGCTGTTCATCGCCGACCCCGACGAACCTGAAAAATACCATCCGAGAATATCGGCGCAGAACACCTATATCTACCGCTCGCTGGGCGACTACGAGAAATGGTGCTTCAACCGCCTGTACAACGATTTCTTCTACCGCCGTCACAACGATTTCTGGTACGGCAAGGCCATGTGGAAGCTCCCCGTGCTCATCGACGCCACCGACATGCTCGTGTGCGCCGAGGACCTTGGCATGATTCCGGCATGTGTGCCAGCGGTGATGGAAGCACTCGAGATCCTGTCGCTGGAGATCCAGCGCATGCCCAAGGATCCTAACAGCGAGTTCGGCAACACATGGCACTACCCCTACTATTCGGTGTGCACAACATCCACCCACGACATGTCCGGCATCCGTGGATGGTGGGAGGAAGACCGGGCAAAGACACAGGCCTTCTACAACAACGTGCTTCATGAAGGCGGCGAGGCACCCTTCTATGCCGAGCCCTGGATATGCGAGAAGATCCTCGACCTGCATGTGAAATCGCCGTCGATGCTGTGCATCATCCCGCTGCAGGACTGGCTGTCGATGGACGGCTCCGCCCGCCGCGAGAATCCTCATGAGGAGCAGATCAACGTGCCCAAGAACTCGCGCCACTACTGGCGCTACCGCATGCACCTTACGGTGGAGCAGCTGCAGGCACTCAATGATTTCAACACCCGCCTGCGCTCGATGATCACCGACGGCGGCAGATAAGCGTCAGCGCACATTCACGAAGATAGTCCAGGGCACGGTACTCTCGTATCGTGCCCTGCTGCTTGCGGGCACGTGCAGGCGGCATTCCCGCAGCGGGACTTCGGCGAACGCGTTCTCGCCGAACGACAGGCGCTTGGGATCGGGATTGAGCACGGTGATGTCGCGGAGCGACGTGCAGCCCGAGAAAGCGTAAGGCTCGATGTACATCACCGCCCACGGTATGGTGATAGCGGAGAGCGAAGTGCATCCCGAGAAGAGATCCTGGTCGACAAGGGTGATCTGGTCGGAGAGCCTCACATGGCTCAGCGAGGTGCATCCGGAGAAAGCGTACTGCCCTATCATGGTGACGCTGTCGGGCACGTCCACCGACGTAAGCGATGTGCACCGGAAAAACGCGAAATATCCTATAGTCTGCAGTCCGGCAGGCAGGGAGATGGATTCGAGAGCCGAACACTCCGCAAAAGCCATATTGCCTATGGACAGCAGCGACGACGGCAACTTGATGGAGCGGAGCGACTGGCAGCGGTTGAACGTGTTCTCGCCTATCTGTGTGATGCCGTCGGGAAGGGTGACTTCCTCAAGTTTGAAACATGTGGTGAACACACTGTGTCCCAGCTCTGTGACACTCGCGGGGACGACCACCTTGGTCAGTTTCCCGCAATGGGCGAACGCCGCGTCGCCTACCCTTACCACCCTGTACGCCACACGCTCATGGAAAATCTCGGCGGGCACCTCGACCACTCCTTCGTAATTGGTGTTGCGGCTCACCACCTCCACCGTGTTGGTGCCTTTTATCACATGATAGCATATTTCCACGCCCGCACTGTTCTTTGCCTCGAAAGTAAGGGCCGAGGCGGCAAATGGCATCAGTGCCATGACGACAACTAAAAATATCTGCAGAAAAATCCGTTTCATAACCGTCGGTAATTATCCCACAAAGATAATACTTTTTCCCGACTTACCGCACGGAAAAACAATACCTTTTTTATCTTATGTTTTGCATCTTTTCGTGGAATTCTCGCGTTTTAGTGTAACTTAGTATATACAAACTAAAGCATTTATCCACGTGATTCTTTACTTTCTGAAATTCTCACAATAAATTGATAATCCATAAAATAATTTCCGCTATCTTTGTAGAATATTTATCAACATCACCTCCTGCACCGGCATAATACAACTGCTGTGTGAATTCAAGATCAAGATTTATGAAAAGAAAGTTGTTTTGTGAAATAGCGCCATGGGCTTATAGACTGTCGGTGGAAAAGTGCATCCTGACCAGAAAAGCAGCGGATAGGCTCAGGAGGAGGCGGATAGCCAAAAAGAAATCGCCTGAGCCATTGCCGGTGTTGATATATAAGCATAGTTCACTTATCCGCCGTAAATTAGGAAATACCGAAATGGAGTTGCAGGAAAACAAGGCTGTCAACCTCGCTTTATCCGCTCCAAAGATCAACGGAATACTGATAAAGCCTGGAGAGACTTTTTCCTTCTGGAATTTAGTTGGCAGAGATGACGCCGCTCACGGCTACAAGGAAGGCTTGACAATAGCGAATGGGGTGCCGTCGAGGGGTGTCGGAGGGGGCATGTGTCAGTTTACGAACCTCATCCACTGGATGGTGCTTCATTCCGACCTGACGATCATAGAACATCACCACCACGACGGACTCGATCTGTTTCCAGACTTTCAGAGACAAATCCCTTTCGGCACCGGGACAAGCATTGTATATAACTACTTGGACTACCGTTTCCGTAACGATAGCACAAACACATACCAATTGCTGACGTATACCGATGAGGAGTATCTGCATGGTGAGTTGCGTGCGGTGAACACGTTGCAATACTCATATCACATTCATGCCCGTGACGAGCATTTCTCACGTGAAGACGGTGTCGTCTATCGCAATGGCATAGTTAAGCGGATGATAATTGACAAGAGTACCGGAAATTGCATTAAAAGTGAAATTATCAGGAAGAATCACGCCAGAGTGATGTATGACACCTCACACCTGGAAATATCTGAAGGAGCTCATAAAAATAATACATTTTCAGGGAAGGAGGATTAAGCCGTGATACTCCTGTCTATTCTCATTCAACTGATTATCTTCTTTTTATTGTCGGTGGTGATTGCTTTGCCACTGTCAGGGGGTATATATGTATTCTCCAAGCGCAAAAGAAAGCGTAAGGCGATATTTGGATTGATAAGTCCATTTGTTTTTATATTCAGTTTATATTTCATGTGTATTATCGGCGGTTTTATCTGTGCAACGACATTTAAGACAGGTTGCGGAATGGATGGCTACTGGCACACAGGATTGCCTAACGGATATACCATAGAATCCACTGAAGATGAATTTATTAACGAGCATCTTACAGGGAATATCGTCAAAGACGAAAAACAGATTGTTGGATGTGTCACGAAAGTCAAGATTTCCCGTGATACGATTTTTGGTGAGCGATATGATGTAAATGAAGCTCCCGGAGGCCGGTATTATTTCTCTCTTGACACGAATACTGGCGAACTTAAGCAATATACATCTCTTAACGAGGCGCAAAGGCATGAACCAAACATTATAACCTCGTTGACCGATATTGAATCATTCTATTACCATTCTTGGAAATGGGTAAATCCGTTGGGCGTATCGGCATTTGTCATATCTTCAGGCTTGGTCTTTCTACTTTGGCTTTTGATAGTAAGATTAAATCTGGTCAAAATATGGATATTCGGCAAATGACGGTTTAGGTTGAATTACATATAGTCCAGGAATCTACTTTTTGCGGAAGGAATTCGATTTTTGACATTTCCCCTACCTACCGCACGGTAGATGAAAAGACGAGAAAACGCGAGTTTGGCAATTTATTGGCAATCAAAGACAATTATCCAAAATATGTGGAATACCTTTCTATATTTAAAATTAATATTTGGGCTCCCCTAATTTTATAAGTGTACCGCGCTTTCTCATTCGGAAAAATTCGCTACCTTTGCAACATACAGAGGGGGCTCACCCGGATGCTTACCTACAATCACTTATTATGAATTATCATGGCTAAGAAAACCAAATCATTCTCGCTGGTACAGGCTACCGATGCCCTTGAGCAACTTGGCAGTCGAGGCATTTCGGCTCCTGAATTTATTTATGAACTTCTCCGCATCTTTGCAGGATATGGCGACGGGCAGATTCGTCGCACCAAGGAAGGACCGGGCAATCTTGCTAAAGATGGCGAAACGGTACTGATCAAAAATCTTGTGGCATACAGTCCTGCTGAGGTTAACACTATTGACGGCGACTGCTCGAAGATTTACGATATAGTAAATGCAATGCGCGAGGAGACGAAAATTGCCAAACATTCCCCTCGACTATATATCGCAAGCAATGGCGTATATGTGGTGGCATACGATCCGAAAGAAAATGATTGGTACGAAAACCGGATTGAGCTGCTTTGGAAAGACTTTGAGTTTTTCACTCCTCTTGCCGGCATCGAAAAAATCCAATATACAGAGGAAGCCGAGGCCGACGTAAAATCGGCGGAACTAATGGCAAAGCTTTTTGATGATATTCGCCGGTACAATGATATTCGCAATCCCGAGACAGTTCATTCGCTCAACGTGTTTATGTCTCGACTGCTCTTCTGCTTCTTCGCTGAGGACACCGGTCTTTTTCCGAGAGAGAATCTTTTTTCCAACACCCTTAGGACTCACACAAAAGAAGACGGCTCGGACCTCGCAGAGTTTATCGACCGTGCGTTCCTCGCAATGTCGACAAATGACACGGCAGTACTTGACTCTCTGCCTCAATTATATAAGGTCTTTCCGTATGTCAATGGAGGGCTTTTCAAAGACCGTTATCCGATACCAGTATTGTCACGGCGTGCCCGCACGTTGATTATCAACTGCGGTGAGTATAACTGGAAAGAAATAAATCCTGATATTTTTGGCTCGATGATTCAAGCGGTTGTGACACCCGAACAGCGTGCCGGACTTGGTATGCACTACACATCCGTGCCAAATATCGAGAAACTTATCCGCCCGCTATTTCTTGATTCCCTCGAAGAAGAATTTGAAGCAGCTTGCGCTGAGGCTCGCGAGAAGATAGCTAAGCACGATCACCCTGACCGTGCTACACAGCGTCTGCGTGATCTTCTCACTCGCCTCTCCAACATCAAATTTTTTGACCCTGCTTGCGGAAGTGGTAATTTCCTCATTATCTCTTACAAACGGCTGCGCGAGCTCGAAATCCGTATTTGGAAAGCCTTGCGGGATATTGCAAATATTCCAATCTTACCGATCCCTAATATAACCCTCACTCAATTCTACGGCATCGAACTTGACGAATATGCTTGCGACACAGCCACGCTATCGCTATGGCTCGCCGAGCACCAGATGAATGTAAAATTTTTCGATGCATTTGGCTACCAGCCCGAGACTCTCCCACTCAAGCCCTCCGGCCATATCGTCTGTGGCAACGCTTGTCGCCTCGACTGGAACACCGTCTGCCCTCACACATCCGACGACGAAGTCTACATCATGGGTAATCCTCCATATGTCGGTACAAAATGGCAAAAGCAAGAGCAAAAAGATGATGTAGATATAGTTCTGTCGGATAATCCTACAAGACGTACTCTTGATTATATTTCTTGCTGGTTTGTCAAAGCTTCAAAATACATCAGAAACACAAAAGCATCAGCCGCTTTTGTAAGTACGAATTCTATCTGTCAGGGTGATCAAGTATCTGCATTATGGCCCTATATTTTTAATAGGAACATAGACATCTCATTTTGTCATACTTCTTTTGACTGGACTAATAACGCTAAAAATTCTGCGACGGTAGCTTGCGTAATTATTGGGCTATCTCCTAAATCGCATAAACCTAAATATATATATTCTATAACAGACAAAAAGAGAGTTCCCAATATTGGTCCATATTTGACAGATTCAGACAATATTATTGTAAGCCATCGTAAGACACCTTTAGTTGACATTCCTAAAATAACCAAAGGTAGTCAGCCTACCGATGCTGGATTCTTACTTTTGGATGAAAAAGAGCGTAATAATCTTATATACGAATATCCCTATGTTGCTCCGTACATAAAAAGATATATGGGAGCAGATGACCTTATAAACGATAATAAGCGTTATTGCTTATGGCTTGAAGATTGCGATGACTCCAAAATCTTTAAAATCCCCCCAATTAAGATTCGCTTAGACAACGTTACAAAGTCACGATGCCAAAGCTCCAAAGATGCTACACGAAAATGGGCAGACAGACCACATTTATTTACGGAGAATAGACAGCCGTCATCTAATTATTTAATGCTTCCTGTTGTATCATCACAAAGGCGAAATTACATACCAATTGCATTTAATAGCCCCGATGTGATCGCAAACACAAATACGCAAATGATTCCAAATGCAACTTTGTGGCTTTTTGCTTTAGTAACTTCTCTGATGCACAATATCTGGATGAGAGCAGTCTGCGGGCGAATGAGGACGGACTTTGCCTATTCTGCGAGTATCGTTTATAACACTTTCCCATTTCCAGAGTTGACTGCCACTCAGAAAGTGGAATTGGAGGAATTGGCGCAAGAGATTCTAAATATCCGCGATGAGAACTTTGATATGACTCTCGGAGAAATGTATAACCCAGAGACAATGCCTGAGGAATTGCGAAAGGCTCACCATCGTCTGGACCTCGCTGTAGAACGCATCTACCGCCAGGAGCCATTTTCCTCTGACGAAGAACGCCTCGAACACCTTTTCAAACTATACGCAAAAATGACAAAAAAATGAAACTACTTAAATATGTACTATTGATTAGCTTCGGCTTTATGGCTTTGATAATTTTTATTATAATTGAAGCTTATCTTGTTAAATTTTCAGGCGGGATTTCAAATAAGGTCGAAAATTGGATGCTATTTATCTCTATATGTAACTGGGGATTTATTTCTATTTTAACCGGGCTCAATGTCTGGGTATTTTATAAGTTAACATCAACAGTAGCTTATGAGAATAAAATATCTCGTTCTGAAAATGCTATTTTGGATTTACGTCTTAGTGATTATAAACAGTTACGGGCGGAGGCTTCAAAAATCAAAATTGCCATTCTAAAAAATGAAAATTTTGAAGAAGAGTTAAATAAGTTTATGCAAATATTATACTCAATGAGTTTGAGTCCGTCTTTTTCCACAACGACTTTAGGAAAATCAGTATTACTTCCTATTATAGAGAAATATGAGAATTTCTTTTCACAAAAGAATAAAAATGGTGAAGAATTAATGAAACTCATAGATAGTAGTATCCACACTATTGAGGTCGTTATTTTCACAAATCAACTTAGAGATGAACGTTTATTGGAACAAATTCGGAAACATCCTAATTGGTTTGACTCCACTCTCATAAGTATAGATAATTATATATCTAAATTATGACTAATCTTGTAGAAGTACAATATGCATAAACAAGTATATTGCAAATCTTTACGCTGGAATAATTATACCTGATATATTATGATATCCAAAAAAGAAATACAACGACTGTTATTAGATTTAGAAAGCGATCGAGTTGAGCGCACTGTCTCTACAGATAAAATGGATAAGTTTGGAGAAGCAATATGCTCGTTCTCAAACGATCTTCCTGATTATCAAAAACCCGGATATCTGATTATAGGAGCTGATGATAAAACAGGTAATGTGGTCCCTATAAAAATAACGGATGCATTACTAAAGAATATAGCCTCAATAAGAACGGAGGGCAACATTCAGCCTCAACCATCTATGACTGTTGAGAAAGTTGAACTTGATGATGGACCTGTGGTGTTAGTAGAAGTACAACCGGCCCATTTTCCACCTGTAAAGTACAAAGGGAAAATCTGTGTCAGAGTTGGACCTCGTAGAGGAATAGCCAATGAAGATGATGAGCGGAAACTTTACGAAAAACGAGCCTCTCACGTTCAGACGTTTGATGCAATGCCGTGTCTGGACAGCACTATAGACGACTTGGACGTGCGTTTGTTCCGACAAATATATCTTCCCAAAGCATATCCTGAAGATGTGCTTGAAAACGATAAGCGAGACGTAAGGTATCAGCTTCAGTCATTAGGCTTTTATGATATGAAACATAATTGTCCTACTTATGCAGGCATTCTGATGTTTGGCAATAATGTGGAACGTCGTTTGCCCGGTGCGTATGTCCAATATGTCCGCTTTGGAGGCGATGGCAGAGGGGCTGACATCGCAAGTGATTATAAATTTTCAGGAAATCTGATGACGATACTTAACCAACTTGACACCTTCGTATCAACTACAATTGCAAAAAAACGTCCTGTTCCGGTAAGTGCATTACGGGAAGAGTATATAATTGATTATCCCTCATGGGCTATTCGAGAATTGCTGATGAATGCTGTGTGCCATCGCGACTATGAAGGAAACGGCCCCATACAATTCTACCAGTACGACGACCGAATCGAGATATTGAATCCCGGAGGACTGTATGGTAAGGCAAATCCCCGAAATTTCCCTTGGGTAAACGATTATCGGAATAGTGTGATCGCCGAGGCTATGAAGGTAATCGGATTCGTCAACCGATTCAGTCGTGGCGTGCAACGTGTGCAGGAGGAACTAAAAGCAAATGGCAATGATAATGCCGACTTTAATCTTGGACTTGAGACGGCATTCCTGGTAAAGGTCAATATCTCTAAAAATTCTTTTGTGTCAAAAAGTGAAGTTAAGGACGGTACAAAGGATGATACAAAGAATGATACAAAGAATGATACAAAGAATGATACAAAGAATGATACAAAGGATAAATTAGATGTTTCCGTAGGTGCTTATTCCGTATATTTAGCCATAGTTGAGGATAATTCTATAACCCGAGAGAACATTGCATCCAAAACAGGGTTATCAACGACATCTGTCGGTCGTGCAGTTACTGAATTGAAACAAAAGGAAATTATTGTTCGTATTGGTGGCAAACGATATGGAGTCTGGAAAATTCTAAAAAATATCAGCAATGACTAATCTCGTTGAAGTACAGTATGCACAGACGGGCAAGTCGAGCAATACCGATGAACTCGGTATGCGCGAAATGCAGGCTATGGTCTATGCCCAGCGCAACCGCCAACATCTTCTTGTGAAAGCTCCGCCGGCATCGGGCAAAAGCCGCGCGATGATGTTCGTAGCACTTGATAAACTTGCCAATCAGGGCATCAAAAAAGTAATAGTGGCTGTTCCTCAGCAGAATATCGGACGAAGCTTCAACAATACGCCCTTGAAAAAATATGGCTTTTTCGCCGACTGGAATGTTTCCCCTGATTGGAACCTTTGCGTAGCTGCGGGAAGCGAGAACTCAAAGAAAGCTGCCCTGCGGTATTTTCTTGAACACCCGAAAGCCACAGTGCTCGTATGCACACATGCCACATTGCTTAATGCCCTGAATGGGGTCGATGCCCGCCTGCTCGATGACGTGTTCTTCGGCATCGACGAGTTCCATCACGGTTCGGCTGACGAGAACAACCGTCTCGGCTCGCTCATACGCCGACTTCTCAACGACACATCTGCACATATCCTTGCCATGACAGGCTCCTATTTCCGTGGCGATGCCGTTCCGGTGATGCGTCCTGAGGACGAAGCAAGGTTTCAGCCGACAATCAACTACAATTACTATCAGCAGCTTAATGGCTACAAGTGGCTGAAAAGTCTCGGCATAGGCTACAGTTTCTTTCAGGGAAATTATCTGTCGGCCATCCACGATGTGCTTGACACGACAAAGAAGACCCTCATCCATATCCCGCATCCCAACAGCAAGACCGGTGCGTTCATGAACAAGTACGACCAGGTGGCTGAGATAATAAAGCACATAGGTGTGATCGAGAGCCAGGACTATTACAACTGTCTATATCATGTGCGGACACCTGACGGCCGCTTGTTGAAAGTAGGAAATCTCGTCGAGGATGACTCCGATTTCCGGACAGTTCTTCAATCATATCTTCTGAGAATGAAAAATCGCGACGCACTCGACATCCTTATCGCGCTCGGCACAGCCAAAGAGGGTTTCGACTGGGAATGGTGCGAGCATTGCATCACCATAGGCATTCGTGCCTCGCTCACCGAGGTGGTGCAGATCATAGGTCGCTGCACCCGTGATTGTGAGGGCAAGACTCATGCACAGTTCACTAATCTTATTCCGTGTCCGGATGCGGCACAGGACGATGTGGCGATGGCTGTGAATGATTTCCTTAAAGCTATCTCCGCTTCGCTATTAATGGAACAGGTAATGGCTCCAAAATGGAATTTCAAAACCAAACCGGATGAAGAGGGACCTGAAAACCCGGCAAAGCCTGACGAGGACGACCATGTCATTGAAGTAAAAGGACTACCCGCCCTTAACGACAAAACAAAAGCAATCGTTGAGAATGACCTTGACACACTTGTAGCAACCACTCTTTCCGACAAAAATATTCGGGAGGCTATCATAGGCGAAGGTATGGCAGAAATGATTACCGAGGTATACATCCCGAAAATTATCCGTGATACTTATCCTGGCCTGACGGAAGAAGAGGTTGATGCAGTAGCTCAACATACCATCCTGACTATTGCGACACAGGGAGAACAAGTTACAGGTCCTGATGATTCAGGCAATAAGTTTATTAAGATTGCCAATCGATTTGTCAATCTTAACGACCTGGACATAAACCTTATTGCCGGGATAAATCCGTTCCAACGAGCCTACGAGGTAGTATCCAAGTCTCTTACGCCTGAAACGCTACGCACCATTCAGTACGTCATTGAAGATAAGCGGTCAGAACATCTTACCGATGAAGAAGCAATCCTCTTATTCACAAAATATCTACCTAAATGGCGTGAAGAAAATCCCGGTAAGGTTAAGCCGGAAATAACGGATGGCGACCCGACAGCACGGCGAATCGCTATGGCTATTGAACATCTAAGAAACCTAAAACGTCGTAAACTCGCACAACAACAATGATAAATTGGGCGAAAGAACTTGAAAGGATATTTGAAGATCCTTTGCTGGCTGATGTCGTTGCGCCAAGAAAACGCACCACATCATCTGATCGACTCATTGCCGGATTTCAAGAGATTTTGGATTTCTATGAAGCCAACGGACGGCTACCGGAAGACACCGGAGAGGAGAAATCGCTTTTCCATAAGTGGAGAGGCATACTTAAGAAAGATGCAAGTGTGCAGCGTTGCCGACCGTTTGATACTCTCGGTATTCTTCCTAAGGAGCCTCAGGTAGTAAGCGAACCCGAGGCGATATATCATAGAGAATTGACCGAAGAAGAAAAGCTTGAAGCAATTCTCAATGATCCTTTACTATCGGATATTCAGGCAGGAGAAGATTCAGGATTATTCGATGTGCCGGAATATATGCGGCAACGATTGGAAGCGAGAAAAGAGGCTGAATATGTGGGTAAACGCCGCCCTTGCGAGGATTTCGAGAAATATGCTAAGGGCTTCAAAAATATTCAACAAGGCTTGAGGACTGGGAAATATCGCCTTGCGAAATTCAGTATTAAACATTTGCAAACCGGAAAATATTTTATCGAAGATGGAATTTTGGGGTATCTTGCCGGTGTTGAAAACGATACAGTTGACAAATACGGCACTCGCGATGGACGCACTCGCATCATTTATGAGAATGGTTCAGAGTCTGATATTAAATTCAAAACTCTTACAAAAAACCTGTCTGTTACCGGCTACTCAGTAATAGATTGCTCAGAAATGACAAATGATGAGTTTGAGCAATGTTTCACTCTCACTGAAAAGGATGTGGAGAGTGGAACGATATATGTGCTTCGTTCAAAATCCACACGCCCGGAAATAGCTTATATCAAGGATTTGTACAAAATAGGGTTCACGGTCACATCTGTTGAAAGCCGCATAGCCAATGCGAGGAACGAGCCGACATATCTTTGCGCCGATGTGGAGGTGGTGGCAACATGGAAAGTGTACAATGTGAAATCCTCGACCTTCGAGGCTCTCATCCACAAACTTTTTGCCGCTGTCCAGTTTCAGGTGACTGTGGATGGACACCGTCCGAAGAAATGGTTTATAGTTCCCATCAGGATCATCGAGGAAGCAATAGTCAGCATCATCAAAGGGGTTCCCATAATGTATGACCATTCTTTGCAACAACTGATCAAAAAGAATTGAACCTATTTTTTTAATGCCTAAATCAATCGCATCGCCCCTCTCCCTGCTACCAGGGGGAGGGGCGACGCGTGAGGGGGGATTGGGATGCGGTGAGGGCGCACTGGCGGAGGGCGTTGGCGGCCTCGGCACATTTCTCTGCCCAGCGGGCGGCGGCAGTGGGGTCGGTGATCGACAGCCAGTCGTGCACGGCCTTGCTCACCATGTATTCATGGACCAGACGGGCGAGCAGATGGGCTGTGGTGTCGGGAAGACGGACATCATGCCGGAAACGGATGGGATATATGTCGGGAGTCCAGATTTCGTTGGCTATACGTCCGCATATCCGGCGGCGGATAGTGAGGGGATGCAGGATCTCCACTGCCGAGGCATGAGCCAACCCCAGGACACGGTTCACGCGGTCGATATTGCCTTCGGCGCAGATGTCGGTGAGCAGGTGAGCCTTCTGAGGCTCACCTGTCAGGGTTTCTGTCCTGTGACCTTCGATAAAGGCATAGTTGGCTATGTCGTATAGCAGAAGGTCACGGCGGATACTGATGCTTGTCATTCTTCGGTGTCGGTATTGAAAGTGGGACGTACGGGGCGACGGCGCTTGAAGAGTGCGCGGCGGGCGGTCTCCAGGGCCTGTGCGGCGAGCTTAACATAGTCATCGGCATCTGCCTTGTTGGTAATGAAGAACCAGTCGGCGATTGTGCGGTTGACGATGTACTGGTGCAGTCCGGCACCGAGATTGTCAGCCGAGGCAAGATTGTAGTTGCTGGGCATCAGCAGGCTCACCTTCAGCTGGCCATCGGAATCGATGGTGCTTTCGAGCAGGTTGTCGGTGGTGGTCTCGTTCTCATCGAGATATTCGGCCAGCTCGGTCTTCAGGCTTGCGAAAGTGTTGCTGATGGAGCGGCGTATCTGATAGGAATACTCGTTGTCGTCGCTCACCTGCATCTGCGATGCCGCCTCATAATTCTTGGTGTTCTCCGCCTCGCGCGTGCGTCCGGTAAGGAATGTTTTGTTCTGTATGTCGAACACGATCTCCTTCACTTCGAGGATCACGGTGATGTTTTTCTTTGATTCAGCCATAAATTAGGTTATAGGTGATAGTGAATAGTGAATAGTGAATAGTGCCATCCGGATGGTAATTTTTCATTTTTCATTATTCATTATTCATTTTTCATTAATAAATTGGTCTCTGTGGAGCTTTCTTGCACAGGAGTTTGCGCTGGATGTCGGCGATGATGTGGGATGCGGCGGTGGCATAGTCGGCAGCACGGTCCTTATCCACAAGCGTGAGCCACTTGGATGTTATGTCATTCACGAAATACGCATCAAGATCGGTTGCCACCGAGGGAAGCAGTCCCTCGTCGAAGGCCTCGGAAAGGTTGAGGTCCAGACGATAGTCGGCCCCCTCCATCCCTTCGGCCTCGATAAGCCTGCGCAAGGCATGGCAGAGGCATCCGCGGCTTTCGTTCCAGAACTGAACAAGCAGATCATCGTCGGCCTTGGTAGTGGATAAGCGCTCGTAGGCATGCTCATCCCTGTCGAGCTGCTTGGCACCCGCATATCCGGTGGTGCGCGCCACCTGGTCAAAGATCGCCGTGCGGTCGGCTGTTATTGTCACTGTTTTCATTGGATTTGTTGCGTTTTTTGTTGATTACTATCCATACAATCTCCATAAAGAGCTCAATGATCTGTCGGATTCTCTCGTTTCTCATATTTAATATTTTAAGCGTTTTTTTCTGTAATTCGATTCACGAAATCGGTCAGGCGGTCGACCCGGGCGTTCCATCCGCGCAGAAACACCCGGTTGGTCGAACCCGCCGGAGCGATACGCCGGTGGTAGGCCTTGCGGCTTTCCTGTATCAAGCTAAACAGGCGGTCAGGTTCCTTCCAGGAATTGACAGCCTGGAGTGTGCGCGCACCCACCACCCCATCGGCCTTTACGCCGAGAAGCCTCTGAGGAAACTTTATCCCGTTGGCTCCGCTCACCCATGTCCAGTCCACCAATGCGGCAGCCACCTTGAAAGAAAGGATTGAATCGGCATGCCAGCGGTCCCAGAACATGGTCTTGAAGATGTCGGTCCAGATTTCGAAGGTGAGTATCCACCGTTCCCCACAGTGGGGACTAAGGGCAGACTTACCTTTGCAGTACTCCCGGAACGTGGCGAGGGTGATGCCGCAGAACGTGAGGCCTCCCTTGTCGAGAGGGTGCGATGACGCACCTTTGCGTACGGCCATTTCAAACATCCTTTCCACAGGCTCGACCATCGGGATGGATGTCTCGCTGTTCAAAACGAACGGAATCAGTGGTCTATAGTCCGCCATGCCTATCCGGTGATCCAGGTGATACTTGCCTTTGCTGCGTTGAGACGCTTTTCGACCTGGCCCGAAGACATGACATTGCTACCGTTGAAAAGCCAGACCATGAAGCCCCTCATGGACGCCCCGATGTCGAACCTGCCTGTAGCGATCGCACTCATATCATTGAATGTATTTGCATTGGCATTGAAAGATCCACTGTCCACCGCAATAGGAGCCCCCATGAGGCAGATGTAGGCTGTGCCCAGGTCATCGGAGTGAGAATAAGAGATAGCCTCGAGATCCACCGCGTGGCGGTCGGCCACGACGAGAGCCACCCCGACAATCCCCTCGACCGGTCTCTGCAGAGTCCACGTATTATTGTCAGTGGAATAGAATACCTGATAGAGCTGCGTCTGTGCCGGAGGATCCGGGATCACAGGGGTATCGGGGATTACGGGTGTGTCACCGCCCGTGGAGCCCGACCCTGACGGGGGCGTGAACGAAGCCCCCCGGATGATAAGGATTTTACCCATAATGTAAAAAAATTAAGAGGTTAAAGATTAAGGAAGAAGGGTCAACTATAGGTCTGGAGTAAACCAAACTGCCGAACCAGCACATTCGCCATCAGCTGATGTCCGAGGGTGTTGGGATGGAGGGCATCGTCGACACTGTGCGCCGCCAGATTATGGCGGTTGGTGTTCGAGATGGCGAAGAAATCCGCCACCGGCAGGGACTCATGCTCCGCGATCTGCCTGACTGCGTCGACAAAATCCTTGAGCTTGCAGCCCGCTCCATTTGCATTGTCCCATCGCGGCACACCGAACTCAGCATAATGGCATTTTCTTGGCGTGCACATAATTATGAGAGCGGCCGGATTCACCTCGTAGATCTTCTCGATGACAATACGCATAGCGCCGTAGAACGACGAAGGGTCGGTGGCCGAGATGTAATTATCCATCGTTCCGAGCGGCAGATTGCCCAGGAAATCGTTGGTGCCGAACTCAAGGGTGTAATAATCCGCCTGTTCAATCCATCCGGGATTGGAGGCAAGGGTGGTGATCTTGGCCGAGTTCACACCTTTGTTGACATAACCGCCGGCAAAACTCACCTTCTTTTTCACCCAGTACTGATAGCCTTTTACACCATTGCCGCGATGGCTGTCCCAGAACGTGATGGATGTTCCCAGCGCGCACCATTTTCCCGGAAGCTGGAGGATTGACGGGCCTGACGCGGCGGAGCCCGAAGACGATCCCGACACAGAAATATTTGCAGAGTTGAAGGCTGAGGTGCGGATGTGTCCGCTCACCACCGAGAGCAGAGCGTTGCCATGTTCGTCAGCGATGATCAGGTCCGCAGCCGAGGTGTCCTGCACATCGACCGGATGCCCGGTATCGAGGTTTGCGGCTTCCAGATTATTGATACGGTCGTTGACAGCCTCGATCTGGCTATCGTAAACTTCAAGATCCACAGAGATGTCACCGCCAGTCTCGCCGGTGCCCTCCCATCTTCCACCAACGGCCATATAGATATCAGCAGGAAAACCGTGTCCCACAAACGCCCACCATCCGGGCATCGGACGGGGAAAAGACCTGAGGAGCGACTCGGCATCAGCGAAGAGTCCCTTGCATGGGTGCCTGAGGTTTTTGGCATCGAGCCATCCGCCCACCTTAAGGTTGCCCTTCACCACAGCGTTGCCTCCGGCAGTGAGCCGCCCCGCCACTGTGGCCGAGCAGCACACCGAAAGATCGCCCCGTATCTGATTGTTCGTTTTCACTATCAACTATTCACTATTAACTATTCACTATCAACTAACTTAGCGATGCAGTGCACCACATCATGAATCATTCCCCGAGCGATATCCATGCCTCCCGAGGCATCCACCAGTGGAACCGGGATATATGACGCCTGCGATATCCACTGCGTGTCGGACGTACAGGAAAAGAACTCCAGTACCCTGCCCTCCGGCAGCTCGGAGATGGCGACAACCGGACGGCATGGCGAGCCACGAAGCGCTGCATAGCGACTGCGGGTGAGCGCGAACCTCGGCGAACGGCAGTCGACCGGCTCGAACACAGGCGACACCCAGTCGGACATAGCGAACACACACAGCCGCAGGAAATCACCGGGCAATCCCACATGCCCGCTCCATGTGCCATCCAACGGCTCATGCCAGAACACTCCTCCCGACGAGAAATCCCGCCTTGCATCAACGAGTTTGCCCGGCGGAGCCTCAAGATAAGCCCGTATTGCTCCAGGCTCGACCTTTGAAACGATTATTTCATCGAGCGGCATCTCATCGGGATCGCGGCATCTGAGCAACGGACGGGGCGTATTGCCACGCCTCAGGGCTATCCTCACCATTTCCACTATTTCCGGCAACTGATAAATCATGACAGACAGGTCAGGTTAGCGAATCGGGAAATATAAACTTCACACCGTGGGCGGCTCCGATTTCCTGAGCGAGAGCCATCTGCGGACACGATGCGACGGCACCGCAAACCTGGACCGAAGATACTCAATGGCATCCTCCAGGCAGGCCACCTCTACCCCTGCGGCAGGAACAGCGGCGGATACATCAGGGGAGGGCTGACGCACATCGGCGGTGCCGATGCTGCGGAGCACCGTGATCCTGCCACTACGGAAATATTCGCTGTCTTCAATCACCCTCTGGGTGAAGTGGTCGGTGGTAGTGAACTCCGCCGGAGTCACACCGTACTTGGTGAGCGCTCCTCCGGTGAAGTGCACGCTCATGGCAGCCTTTCCCACCGGTATCCGGGCTTTCCAGTCGATCAGGTCAGCCACTCCGTATGTCACCTGTTTCATAATGAAAAATGAAGAATGAAAAATGAAAGATTAATATTCACTATCGCCCATGACTTATCTCGCGTAGATCTCGCCGTTGAATTGTGTCCATGCCGAATCGCTGTAGAGCCACATGGTGCCTTGCCTGGCCTCCGCCGATATTGATGGGATGGCGGAGGTGAGATAGTACACGGTGCCTTCGGCGAGATCCGTTCCGGCAGGGGCCGACGTGTCATCCCATATCACGAAGGTGAGGGCACCGTCGTTGGGCTGCTCGCCGTCGCCGTCGATCCAGATATGGCACGCGCCCTTCAGGGCCAGGCCGTCCCACACCACCATGCCCTTGCGTGTGGCCTCCTCTCCGTCGACACGGTCGTTGAAGGCATGCTGGGACGAATAGGTGTAGTGCACCAGGCGGTCCTCGCCGATGAGGGCTCCCGAGTTGCTCCATCCCAGGGTGTCGAGTGTGGGTTCGCGCTTGATGTCGATGTCGCCGAACACAGTGTGGATCCTTGTCACCGCCCATCCCACCGGGTTGCGGGCAGCGATTACCTGTATCTCGGGATGCTTCGAAAAATCTATGCACTGTATCGCCTCCAGCAGATTCTTGCCTGCGAGAAGAAGCGCCGACTTGGGCACATCCTCGCCCGTGTAGAACATCTTGGCGAGGGCTATCAGCTTCTCGATGGTCCATCGCCCGGTGTGCTGGAGCTCGCGCTTGAACTGCCAGCGCAGTCCTTCGGTGAAGTACACCATCTGCTCGCCCATCTTGGGCACGGTCACCGCCATCTTGCCTTTGCGTCCGGCCCAGAGGGTGCGGTTGCCGGCACGCTTGAAATTGAGGATTGCCTGCTCGGCGATCACGCTCTGTGTAAATGGGATGTGCTTCTTCTGCGCGTCGAAATAGTCGCTCACCACCTGGTTCATGCCTCGCTTCTGCAGATAGATGGTCTCAGGCTGCGGCACAATCAGGTCGGGGTCCACCTCCTTCTGCGTCTCGTACATGGCGTTGGCGAGGAGCTTCACCTTAGTGCCTCCGGGTATGGCGGGCGTGGTGCAGTACATGTCGGTGCGCGATGCCTTAGGGCCGTTGATGGCCCGCACTATGGGATTGTTGGTGGTGGCGTCGCGTCCGGTGACGAAGAGCATCAGGTCCTTGCCGGGGGTCACGGTCTGTCCATCCTCGGAATATCCGTCCACTCCCTTCACCAGCAGCGTGTGGTACTGGCGCGCTATGTTCTGGTCCGACGCCATGAGAGGGAGAGCGAACTGCATCGCCGAACCTTTCGCCACACCCGCATCCGCCACGGTGAGGGTGGAACGCTGCTCATCGATCATGTAGTGTTCCACTTCGGGCGATTTCACCTTCACCTTGCGCGATTTGAGCATCAGCGACATCAGCGCGGTGTCCTCGCTCTGAAATCCGAAGAGCTGTTCGTCGATGTCGGGTTCCACGACGTTGCCCGGGGCGACGCCTCCCGTTGCTGCCGCAAGGTTTCCTACTGTGGCTGCTGTGCCGGGTGCCTGCGTGGCAAGTCCGGCTGTTCCGGTAGTCTTTTCCATTTATTGTAATTGTTGTTTAGGGGTTGATACCAATTTCAGGCAAGGGCCGCCAGGTCAAAAATTGTATTGGCGCTTCTTGGATCGGAAAGCGTGATGCCTCCGAGGGCGGGCACGCCGTCGCCTCCTGCTTCGCGACATTCACCTTTATCTTTCTCACGGGCATCACGCTCGCCTTCCTCCCTGGCTTTTTCAATGTCCTCCTCACGCGAGGCTATAAGTTCGGCATATTTCTCATAATCATCGTAGATGATGCCGAACAGCACTTCCTCGTCGGCGAGATCCGCCTCGGGATGTACCGATGCGATGATGTCGGTGATCATTTCTTTGTTTGTACGTGGTGTCTGTTGTTCCATTCTGTGTTTTGTCTGATTTATGTTGCAAAATTACATTCTTTTTCTTAAGATAATGCAATATCTTACGATTTTGTTTGTACTTTTGCAGCATAAACCTGTAATATCACCTTAATTTATCAGTCAACTCACTCGCGATTCATCGCGTACAAAAAAGAGATTATGAAGAAGACAGGCAACATTTGTGATTTCGCCCTGGAGCGCGACGCCGCCCTTATGGCCGCCTACCGACAGGAGATTATAGAGAACAACCCTCCCACCCTCGCCCGGATAGCCGAGGGGGTGGCCCACCGTCCGTGCTCGCGCTTCTGGGTATCGGAGGAAAGGGCTGTGGCGGTGGTGTCGGCCATGCTGCGTGGAGAGGACGTCACAGCAGGCATGCATCCCTCGAAGCGGCGTATGTACGAGGAGATCCACCGACGCACTCTTGGAATGATCGCCCGGAATCCAGGCGCGTCGCTTGTGTCGATGGTGGCTGATGTGATCTACACCCCGGCACCGGAATTCTATCTCTCGCCACGCTATATCCGCGACCGTATCATCTTCGCCAAGAACAGAAAGGAGCCACCATGCAGCATGCGCAGCTGAAAAAGATGATAGCCGAGAATGCCCGGCGCCATGCGAGGATGACGTCAGGATTCGACCCCATCTCAGGAGAGGGCTCGGTAGGCGAGCGTTTCAAGGTAGTGGTTCCGGGGCTGGATGTGCCTGTGCAATGGCTCCCGTCCACCATGAGGGACCTTCCGCTGGTGAAGCAGATCCAGCGTGAACCGATGTTGTCGCCGGCAATGGCGGAGGCGTTCGCTCGACTCAGGTGTGAGCACGATTTTCCGTTCTGGGCTGCCTCGCATGTGTATATCAAACGTAAGGGAGGAGGCGACGACTGTCTGTTCAGGCTCACCTATCCCCAGCGGCTTTTCGTCAGTCGGCTCGAACAGCTCCGGCTTCAGGGACGTCCCATAAGGCTTGTGCTCCTGAAGGCCCGGCAATGGGGCGGCTCCACCACCTCGCAGCTCTACATGGCATGGCTCCAGCTGATGCATTGCACCGGACTCAACTCACTGATCATAGCTCATCAAGGCACTGCTTCCGACGAAATAAAGGATATGTTCGACCGCATGATACGCCAATATCCGGCGCGTCTGCTCCATGAGCAGGGCGAGAAATACAGCGACGGGGAGAAGAAGATCGTCACCGTAGGACGCTCCGGCGCCACCTTCCGTGTGCCGCAACGCAATTGCAAGATAAAGATAGGTACAGCCGAACGGCCCGATTCCTGCCGTGGAGGCGACTACAACCTGGTGCATCTCTCGGAGGTGGGGCTGTGGAAAGCCACAGCCGGGAAGAAGCCCGAGGACATAGTGCGTTCGGCTTGCGCCGGAGTGTTGTACAAGCCGCTCACCATGATCGTGTATGAGTCCACGGCCAACGGCGTGGGCAATTTCTTCCACCGCGAATATGTAGCCGCCCGCGACAATCCACGCTCGCAGTTCCGCGCCATGTTCGTGTCGTGGTTCGACATCGAGCAGAATTCCCTGCCGTTCGCATCCGAAAAAGAGAAGGATGAATTCGCCCTGAGTCTTTACGAAGGCAGGGAATCCACCGTCGAGCCCTCCGACCGCGAGGAATCTGGAGCCTACCTGTGGTGGCTGTGGGAGAAAGGAGCGACGCTGGAGGGCATCAACTGGTATGTGACCGAACGGGCCAAGCACTCATCCCACGGGTCGATGGCGGCGGAATGTCCTTCGGACGACACGGAGGCTTTTGTCAATTCCGGAGCTTCGGTATTTGATAAATATAAGGTGGAGGCACTGCGCGGAGCGTGTAGGCATCCGCTCCACAAGGGCGAGGTGCATGGCTATGTCGACAGTCCTGTGCCTGGCATTGAGGCATCCGTCGTGCTCAGGGATCTTCATTTCGAGCCCGACCCGCAGGGAAATCTGTCGGTGTGGTCGCTGCCGGATGCCGCCGGCCATGTCCTCCCCTCCGAGACTGTGATCACCGGCCGCTATCTCACGGTGGTGGACGTAGGCGGCCGGTCCGACAAGGCCGACTGGTCGGTAATCGTGGTCTTCGACCGCCTGCTGATGCTCGACGGCGGACGCCCGTCGGTGGTGGCGCAATGGTACGGCCACTGCGACATCGACATCCTGGCGTGGAAAGCGGCACAGATAGCGGCGTTCTACGACGAGTCGCTGCTGGTGATTGAGTCGAACACCCTTGAGACACGCGACCGCGACCGTATGGTCGACGGCGACCAGTCGAGGTTCATCCTCAATCAGATAAGCCGCGTCTATCCCAACCTCTACGCCCGCAGGCAGTCCGATGAGGATATACGCCTCGGGCTGCCGCGCAAATATGGATTCCATACCAATGTGTCGACAAAACCGATGATCATATCATCGCTGGTGAAGATGGTGCGCGAACACCTCTACACCGAGCGTGACGAGAGATGCCTCAATGAATACCTCGTCTACGAGCGCAAGGCCAACGGCTCATACGGAGCCATCGCCGGAGAGCACGACGACCTTCTGATGACACGGGCCATCGGGCTGCACATCTGTTTTTTCGAGATGGAACCGCCCCGCGAGGTATCGCGCACGATAGCCGGCATAAACTCCAAAATGCTTACAGCGGCCTCTTTCTGAAGCAGCTGCAAGCATTTTTTTTGCGGAGTACATCAGACTTTTCCTCAGCGTATCGGGAGCGCCCCGGGAGACCCCGACCCTAACAGCGATTCGGCGAAGGGGAACGACCCGGCTCGCAGCATCTGCTCAAGGGTGATCTGTCCGGATTTCCAGATTTCCATGAGCATGGCGTTGTTGCCCTGGCGTATGGCCGGCGTGGAGGTGGATGGCACCACACTCAGGTCGAATTCCACCTTGGGGTCGAGAGCCGACAGGTCGGCATTCTGTCCCACGATACGTTTCACCGTTTCGGCAGAATAGAACTGCCTGATGTTCATCGTGTCCTTTATGGCCGCCTCACGCACGAATTCATCGAACGTGTCAAGAATGTCGGCAAGCGAGGTGGTGGCATTCTGTGTCTGCTGTCCGAAGAGCTCGGCGCTGATGCCCGCGCCCGCCACCTTGCCCTGTATGGCATCGTTCACCCCGCTTATATCCTCGAAAAATTTCAGCTGCAGGTCGAGCATCTCCTTTATGCCTATGTCGGTGGAATTGTTAGCCACCTGCTGGGGGATATTGCCTTGTGCGGAAGGGTGGTAGAACAGCACACCGTTGTAGCGGCTCCATGTGTCGGCGAAATCCGACGGAGAGCACCCGCGGGGCACACAGTCCTCCGGCACAAGGAGCACACCTTTCGACGATGCCCGCATTATCCAGTCGTAGAGGGTGATGAGGCGGTTGGTGTAACGCTGCTGGTCGACAACATCGCCCACGAACGAATGTATCTCTCCGTCGATCATCGGATAAGCCTTGAACACGTAGGGATGTCCGCCATGGGCGTAGGGCGACCGGCCACTGGCGAGAATCGTTCCCGACGGAGCCACAAAGTAGTAGCGCCACACATCGCGCATCCCCCCGGGTACGGCCTCAAGCTCCCTCCGCCATATCTCCACGACACGGCACAGTCCGTGCCTCGGCGCAGGTCTCAGGGCCGGGGTGTGCTCATCGGGCGAACAGGAGCAGGCCAGCGCCAGTTGATTTATGTCGGTGCCCGTGGAGGCAAACTGGCGGCATACTTCCTCGAACGTCACATCATGCACCTCGCCGACACATGTGCAATCCCATCCGCGGAAATCGCGCATGCGGTTGTCGATGAAAAAATTGCAAGGCTGCACATAATCGGTCCAGCAGTCGGTGAGTCCGAATCGTGTGCCACATGACTTTCGGTGCACCACCATTCCGGAAATCAGGAATTCCTCGATCGAACGGGTGTAGAGCGCGCTCATGCGGTTGAGCTGCATATTGTAGCGCAGCAGCGAGGTCATCGTGTCGCCCAGCGCACGGGAGGTGCTGTCGCGCGCCACACACACAGGCTCCGTCGATCTTGAATTATACACTCCCGTCACATTCCTTACCAGACGCCGGATGAGATTGTTCTTCAACGGTATGCATCCCTGCTCACGGATGTACTGTTCCTCGGTGATGGTGCGTCCGTCCACCTCCACCATGTCGCTCCACTGGTCGCCATAGTTGTAGCGTTTGTTGCGCAGCCTCTCCTTGCGGAATGGCTCCAGCGCCATGTAATAGGCGTAAGCCTCGGCAAGCAAACGGCTGCCTTTGTCGAAATCGTTCTCGAATCCATTCATATCGTCAATATTTAATAAGCCGGTA
The DNA here is from genome assembly GCA_964480085.1 of uncultured Bacteroides sp. Taxonomy (GTDB): domain Bacteria; phylum Bacteroidota; class Bacteroidia; order Bacteroidales; family Muribaculaceae; genus CAG-873. Next base: position 29,188 of record CAYZPI010000025.1, read on the forward strand.
AATGCAGCAAAGATAGCCCTTGTCTGCCGCCTGCCGCCAATAACCTGCGATCAGTCACCCGTCCTACCACAGAACTGTTGTTTTTTACAACTTGAGTTATTTGCGATTTTTTTTGATTCTTATTGGAAAAATATGTACATTTGCGGCTATGAAAAAGTTATCGCCCAAATTCCTACTCTTTTTGCTGGCAGCCATCATAGGCGGTCTTCACTCTTTCGCCCAGAACGAAATAAATTACCAGGAGCAACAGATAAATACAAAGACTTTCCTTATCGTCAATTCCTACAGTGAGGCTTCTCCCTGGGCGAAATCCGTGATATTGCCCATATCATATTTTATCGCCAACAATGACGATGTGCACACCGAGCTATATCATCTCAACAGTGTGCTGATCACCGACACGCTGAAATACAAGCAGGTGTACGACGAATTCTTCAACCGTTTCAGCAATAAGAAAATCGACTACATAGCTTTCATCGGACAGGTGGCCTTCACTTTCCGCGACGAGGCAAAACGCCTCTGGGGCGACGACCTGCCGATGTTCCTCATCACCCGCGACCTCGGCATCGGAAACACCGATTACTACATCTCCGGCTACAATCAGGTGCCCGACCGCACACGCCTGAAATCGCTGTCCGACCTACGCAACGATTATAACCTGACCACTGTCTACGTGCCCAACTATTACAAGGAGACAATCGACCTCATGTGCTCGATGCTCCCGAAAATGACTGAACTGGCATTCTTCGTCGACGGAGCTTACTATAACCGCCATCTTGCGACAAATGTGGAGACCTACCTGGCCGAGAACTACCCTACAGTGAAGTTCAAACTGATTCAAGCCAACGTCGACGACAATCTTACCCTGCAGTATTTCCTGATGCACAAATCCGATACCACCGGACTGCTGATGTCGAGCTGGTTCTACGAAAAGACCGGACCTTTCGGCTATCCCATCCTTGTATCAGGCGACATGAGCCTTCTCGGAAGTTCCGCCAACCCGATATTCGCGTTGCGTCACGCTTTCATGGACCTGGGAGCCATAGGCGGAGTGTTCTATGACCCGGAAAAGCTCTATGAAGATATCTCTTCGATTGTAAGAGGGATGGTGGATGGAGTGCAGCCCAGGGATATGAAATTCTGTTGGGGCGGTGAGGATCCGGTGAGGATGATCAATTATGCCTCGCTGAAAGAGTATGACCTTCTGGAAAAGGACTGCCCCCCGGGCACGGTATTCGTCAACAAGCCGGTATCGTTCTGGGTAAAATATTCCTGGCAGATAATCACGGTGTTGCTAATCTTGGCCATAATATTTTTCCTGGTGGCACGACACAATATGTCACAGAAACATGAAATCGAGCTTCTGTCACGCCACAAGAAATTCATCGACTATATGCCGATCCCCTATTCCAAGGCTCGCATACAGTACACCCCCGACATGAAGGTGGCCACGATAAAATACACCGTCTACAATCAGGCTTTCGACGACATAGTAAAGGAAAACGGACAGAAGGACAGGTCCTACATCCTGTTCCCTCCTGAGGAGATATCGAAGAGGATCAACGAGTTGCTCACCACCAACAGTCAGGTGAAATTCGAGAAGACCTTTCCCCACACCGGCAAATGCATCGAGTTCACGCTGTGTCTGGTGCAGTCGAGGACGAAGAATTCCCAGGAGATCGTGGATTATATCGATATTTTCGCCGATGACATCACCGAGCGCAAGAAGAACGAGCGCAAGCTCCGCGACGCTACACAACGTCTCAACCAGACTATCCAGATTGCCAACATCGTGCCATGGGAATGGGACCTGGAAAACGACATTATGTACGTGAAGTCGGATATGTTCAGACGCCACGACAGCATCAACCGCTCAAATGCCGACAACAACCAGTGGTCGGCAATCCCTACAGCCGAATTCATGCGGATGATCGTCAAGGAGGATCGCGAAGAGTTGCGTCACGCCCGTGAACAGATGATACTCGGCAACATCAAACAATTCCACATCGAATATCGCATCGCCATCAACCGCAAGGGCAAGGAAGAGATCGAATGGTTAGATGTGAGCGGTGAGATGTCCGAACCCGACAAGGAAGGAAAACCCAACAAGGTGGTGGGTACGATCATGGTGGTCACCGACCGCAAACGCCAGGAGAACGAGCTTATCGAAGCCGAGGAGAAAGCGCGCACCTCGGATAAGATGAAATCGGCTTTCCTCGCCAACATGAGCCACGAGATACGCACACCGCTCAACGCTATCGTAGGCTTCTCTTCGCTTTTGGCCGAGACTGATGACCAAGAGAAGCGTAAGTCGTTCGTCAACCTTATCAACATCAACAACAATCTGTTGCTGAACCTCGTCAACGACGTGCTCGACCTTGCAAAAATCGAATCAAATACGCTCGACATCAACAAGGCTCCCACCGACATCAACCACCTGATGTACACCGCCGGCGGGTCGATCCGGGCAAAACTTCAACCTGATGTGGAGCTGATCATGGAGAACGGCATGGAGCAATGCTTCGTCAACATCGACTCCAACCGCATCATTCAGGTGATGATGAACCTGCTCAACAATGCCGCCAAATTCACTTCTTCCGGCAGCATCACTTTCGGCTACGACCTGATAGGACATGGCAAGCTGCATTTCTTCGTGAAGGACACCGGAATCGGTATCTCTCCTGAAAATAAGGCCCGTCTGTTCAAACGCTTCGACCGGCTCAATACAAACATACAGGGTACGGGGCTCGGATTGTCGATATGTAAGCATCTCATCGAACACATGGGAGGCAATGTAGGCTTGGAATCCAAAGGTGAAGGCAAAGGCTCGACATTCTGGTTCGACTTGCCATACGAGCCGGTGGATGAGGAACTGGTGGAGGAAGCCCGCGCTGCGTACGCAGAAAGCGCTCCTGCTCCGGTGGCACCCGTGGAGCCGGCTCCGTCGAAGAAAACATCCGATGGCGACGTTCGGCCGTTGATCCTCATCGCCGAGGATATCGAAGGCAATTATCTGCTTCTCAAGAGTTTCCTTGGAAAGAATTTCCGCCACGAACACGCCTGGGATGGTCAGGAGGCCGTGGACATGTTCCACAAGCATAAGCCCGACCTGATACTGATGGATATCAGCATGCCGAAAATGGATGGTTATCAGGCTACCAAGGAAATCCGCAAGACCGACAAGGACATTCCCATCATTGCCGTCACTGCATACGCCTACGCCACCGACCGCAAGAGAATCCTGTCCAGCGGATTCAACGATTATTTAGCAAAACCCATCTCGCGCGAGGAGATATACAGAGCCATAGAGAGGCACCTCGGTCAGGCGTGATTCTCAGCTGCAATCGCTGCGCACGAAATGATGGTCGGCACAACATTCGTGGAGCGAGCCGTCAATGATTATGTGCCTGTTTGCCATCCCGGCTATCTCCGTCATCTCGTGCGAGACAAGCAGGATGGTGGTCGTCCGCGCTATTTTCTCGATGAGGGTGTAGAGATGACCCTCGAAACGCTTGTCGATATAGCTCAGTGGCTCGTCGAACACGAGCAGACGGGGTGAGCTGATGATGGCGCGTCCCAAGAGAGTGCGCTGCAGCTGTCCGCCCGACAGGCTCCCGATAGGACGGTCGGCATATTCAGCCATCTCCACCATCTCCAGTACATTATCCACTCTGCGGCGCCTCTCGCCACGGTCGATTCCGCGCATGGCTGCGAGACCGGATTCCACCACCTCGCGTATGGTGATGGGGAAATGTGAATCTATCTGGTTTTTCTGTGGAAGATAGCCTATGGATGTGCCCGGAGTCACCATCACTTTGCCCGACGTGGGCTTGAGCAACCCGAGGATTATGCGCAGCAGAGTGGTCTTGCCTCCTCCGTTGGGTCCGGTGATTGCCACGAAATCGCCTTCGTGCACACAAAGGCTCACATCCCCGAGCACCATGCGTTCGTCGCGCATCATTGTCACATGCTCAAGTTCTATTATTACCGGGGTGTCAGCGTGCGAGTGCATTGGCGGCTTGTATTAGTTCAGTCTCCCATTCGTATGCGAGCGGATCGATTGTCACGGTCCGGGCTCCGATCTCAGCGCTTATGCCTTCAGCCTGACGTGTGTCGTATGCTTTTTGCGCGAAGAACACCCTCACCGAATCGTCCTTAGCCTCATCTATTATGTCTTTCATCTTGGCGGCCGACACCTCCCGGTTCTCCTGCCCCACGGCTATCTGATGCAATCCGTAATCTCGGGCGAAATAGCTCAGCGAGGGATGCCAGATGGCGAATGCCCGTGCACCGCCTTCTCCTATTGTCGCAGCCACGGCCCGGTCAAGCGAGTCGAGCCGCTGCGACATCCCCTCATATCTCGCCTGATATTCGTCGGCATGGTCGGGATCGAGTTCCACAAGCGCCTGCAGCATATTTCCTGCCATCACCTTGGCATTGCGCATCGATGTCCACACATGTGGATCAGCCTCATCATGGACATCGCCGTGGGCATGTGCATGAGTGCCGGTCACCACCTCTATTCCCAGGGAAGTGTCCACCACCCTGGTGCCGGATCCGGCCTCCCGTGCAAGCAGCGGCTCGAACGCCAGGTGCCCTACCGTAAAGAGTGCCTGCGATTCCGAAAGGTCGATGCGTTGCGACATCGTGGGTTCAAAATTTTCCGGATCGGCCCCCGCACTCAGCAGGGTCACCACTCTGTAGCGTTCGCCCACGAGTTCTTCGAGCATCTTGCGCTGCGGCTCGATGCTCACCGTGAGCACTGGCCTGGCATCCTCCTTATTCTTTCCGCCGCATCCGGCAAGAGTGCAGGCCGCCATTATATATATAAGTATACGTTTCATCTCATCTGTTAGTTTCTGCATTATGTATCCCGGCATTCCGGTTCTTATTCCCAAGGCTCAAGATCTTGTCATCCCTGACTTTTGCCGGCGGAAATCGGGCTAAAAAACTTAACAAAATTAGCTAAAAAAATCTTTCGCACCAAGAACGTCTCAAATTTATTTTGTGGAATTGCACAAAGTAAGTACCTTTGTAATCTCAAACCATAATTATCGACCCTATAAAAATCCGGCGCACATGTCGTTTTCTCCAAACAAAATCTGGATCACAGCGAAGGACTACGTTTTCATCACCTTGGGCATAGCTCTGTACGCCTTTGGATTCTCGGCTTTCATTTTTCCTGAAAAGGTGGTCATCGGCGGCCTTGCCGGTCTGGGCACAATCGTGTATTTCCTCACCGGCATTCCGGTGGCGGTGACACAATATGCCATGAACCTGATTCTATTGGCTTTCGCCTACAGGATAGTGGGCAAGCAGTTCGTGCTGGGCACTCTCTACGGAGCCACGATGATATCGGTGTTCATCGGTGTCTTCACCCCTATCTTCGAAGGCGGCATCGTGCATGAGCCGTTCATGAACATCGTGATAGGCGGTGTGCTGTGCGGTCTCGGAATCGGCACGGCTTTCGTGCACAACGGCTCCACCGGAGGCACCGACATCGTGGCGGCAATGGTGGCAAAGCGGTCGAACGTCACCATCGGACGTACGATGCTCTACACCGATGTCACCATCATATCATCGTCGTTTTTCCTCTTCCACCATCTCGAGACGATGGTGTACGGTTTCGTGGTGCTCTTCCTGGTATCGTATGTCGCCGACATGGTGATCAACACCAACCGCCAGGCCGTGGAGTTCACCATCTTCTCCACGCGATGGGAGGAAATAGCCACTGCCATCAACAACGACGCCCACCGCGGCTGCACCGTCCTCACCGGCGAAGGCTGGTACAGCAAGAAGGAAGTGAAGATGCTGCTGGTGATGTGCCGCAAGATTGAGGCTGTCACGATATCGCGCATAATCAAGTCGATCGACCCGGAGGCCTTCGTCACCCAGGCCAATGTGAATGGCGTGTATGGCAAAGGTTTCGACGAACTGAAGGTGAAGATGCGTCCGCCGGCACAGCATAAGGATGATAACAATAAGAAACACAGCATACCCGAATGACACGTATTCCCCATATCTCCGCCATCTTAGCCACTCTGCTGATAGGCATCCTCTCCGCCAGCGCCCGCACGTCATTGCTATCGGATACCATAAGGATGGCTCCCCTGCCCGTCTACGATGCGTCGCATCCTGCCAGAATTGTGAGATTCACCCCTGTGATAGCTGTGGGCAACTCATCGTCGATCAATAATTACCGCAAGTCCATACCCGGACTCACCGACATCCAGACCGCTCCCGGCCTGATGATGCGTGCCGGACTGCATGTGGATTTCTTCATCCACAGGTCGCTCGTGCTCTCCACCGGTCTGGAAGGCGCGATCAACAATTCCTACGTGGCAATGGGCATCATCGACCAGTCCACCAACACCATAGGCAGCGCATACATCAACCATCATTTTTATGATGCCACAGTCCCCGTACTTGTCAATTTCAGGCTGAATTTGGGCTGGAGGATAAAAGGAACTTTTGGTATTGGCGGATATATCTCTCAGGGACTTGGCGGAACCACCAAGGCGAGCGGCTACACCTCCGGCATAAATTCTATCGGTCAGCCGGTGATCGACCATCTGTATTATAAGAAGGATTATTATTCCGAAGACATGTCGGTGGTCAACAACGTGAAGAAATTCGACTACGGTCCGCGTATCTCAGCCGGCATCATGCTCCGCAACCATTTCATTTCGAACATCGTCTTCCAGACAAGCGCCCACAATCTTGCCACCAACCACAACGTCCTCGGCATCAAATACCGCCATTACTCCTTAGCCCTCGAATTCGGCTACAGCTTCTGATGCTGCACAATGACCATTGAAGATTCAACAACGAAGTGCAAAATCCTCGTTCTGAACAGCCCCAATATT
>CAYZPI010000026.1:0-34936 GCA_964480085.1 uncultured Bacteroides sp.
TCAAGTTACAAGATAAGCATAACGCTTCTTATTTTTTCAAAATGTCGTGGAGAGGCAGATGCCTTTCCGACTGCAAATTTACGCAAAATATTTGGATTTCAGTGATTAGCTCGCTAAATTTTCGTAACTTCGCAGTATGGAAGTGGAAAAATTAACATCTACTCTGAAAAGATTGACTGCTCTACCTCAGGAAACTGAATGGGTAGAGTTCAAGCATAATTTTCACTCACCCGAAGAAATCGGAGAGCGCGTTTCTGCTCTGGCAAATAGCGCAGCACTTTTGAACGAGCCATTTGGCTACATGGTTTTCGGAGTGGAGGACGAGACGCATCAAGTGGTAGGAACGACTTTGGAACGAACCGGAGGGATATTGCTTATATCCCGGCATGGAGTTAAGTTCATGTCATTTCATGTCAAAAATTAACGATTAGGCGCGGCTGCAAATAACGTAGTCGCGCCTAAATATACTCAATATTAGTGATTTATGTTTGAAGTGTTCATGTATCGGTCATGTCAAAGTACGCCTGACATTGATAGCGAGAATGAGTCGCGGTATGGGAACTTCTCGCAGCCGATGTAGAGGGTATCAAAAGCATCAGTGTCGTCGGTGAGGTGTTCGAGCAGTGTTCTTGCTTTGCAAGCGACTTCGTCGATGACTTCGGACTCTGCGAGTTTTTTCACCGGACTTATCTTTGTGGAAGCCGTTGCGCCCTCGGCTGACACCGGCTGACTGGATGGCGAGTATCAAATCCTCGTTGTTGGAGCAGTTCTATTGCATTTTAGTTATTTGGCAATTTCTTCATCGAGGAGTTTCTTTATACCGTCAAGTTCGTGAAGAAATCCGGAGAATGCTATAGATCCATCTTTTCCTATCACAATATAAGAAGGATAGCCGTTGAAGGCAAATTTGCTCATCAGTTCCTGCATCTGTGTTTGCGAAAGCCGTAGATGTTCGCCTTCTATCGACTTAATTTTCTCTTCCCATGTATTCTGTGGTGAAGATTCGTCGGCAAGATACACAAATACCACATCGTCGGAATAATTCTTCTTTTCGGGTTGTATCTCAGAAATTGCGCTGAGACACGGCATACACCAGGTAGCCCAAATGTCAATGTAAATTACTTTTCCTTTGTATTTCTCTGCAATATCCTTGAGTACTTCCTCACCTGAGTTTTTCGGATTCATTTCCAGAATATTAGATTTTGCGCTTTCCAATACTTTTGCCATTTCATTATTCTGAGTCATCAGATAGTTGAAAAAGGTATCGGGAAGACGCTTGCGACTATTGGCAATTTTTAGTTCAGAAAGAGTATTACGTCGCTCAATATAGTTCATGTAGGCATGAATGGCAAGGAGTTGACTCATTAGCGAAGATTCTTTTCCATACCGGTTAGAGAAGTTGTCAATCGCGGTGTCAATATCTTTTTCAAACTTCCATTCATTGTAGTGGTCTTCATATTTTTTATTGAAAGCAGATATTGTTGATTTATTATCGGTATAAAAACTGTTTATCCCGGCTATCAAATCATTCTCAAAAGGCAGGTCAAAGGCATCTTGAAGCGGCAATTCTGCTTTTATGCTAAAGATCCAATTTAAATAGTGAGATTGCACATCGTTATACTTTTCATATTCTCCACTATTGAGACTATCCATCAGTCTTTCGGCATTTGCTCTTTCAGATTCATCAAGATTGAGAGAGTCGCTGTAAAGCAAAATTCTTCCTGCGACTGTTCTGGCGTACTCATCCACAATTTCCTTTGGAACACGATCAAGATTGTTGGACATAAGCGCACGTGCAAAATCCGCATCTTCATCAGCCACGATATGATTCTCTATCAAGTAAGAATAATATTCAGATGGAACACGTTCAACCCTCATTCTTAGATTATCGGGATAAAGATTGTATGCAAAGGTGATAAAAGAGTCAAAGTCGGAAGCCCACATCAAAGTCGGATCCTCTATATCTATCTCCCTGAAAAAATCATAATATGTAGAGTCAACATCATTGCATTCTCGTAAACTATAACTGTTAGCAAGTGCTAAAGCCAAGTCATTGTCTATCTCCACATTCATCAGATGCTTCATCAAGGGAGTGAACGGGAGCTTACTGATCTTGTCTTTACGTCCTGATTCCTGACGCAACACGTCTGCCTTATATTCTGATGCAGATGTATAAGTTTTATCTCTTGACACATTATTTAAAAATGAGTCCCACTCCATGTCATGTCCGATATTCAATGCAAGCTGGTTGTTAAGCTGCTCGTTTGCTCCGGAGAACACTACACTTCCATCTGTGCCCTTATGACCTCTTGACCAGCGTTGAGCTTGATCAATTGTTACAAACGTTTCTTTTTCAGGCGAAAGATATATCAGCCCATAAAATCCCGGTGCTGTGAAAAAGCATGGTTGATAGGATTGAAAAAGAGGCAGCTTCACTTCAAAAGATCCGTCGGAATTTACTGGAGCGACCCCAATATTTTTATCTATAAGCCGGCCAAGAGCAGAACGAGGATAGATTTCCACTGAAGTTAGTTCTCCATCAGGTTGATAATTAAGAATCTTTCCTTTGAGAACTGCAGTACCGTTCTCCCATTTCTGAGCCGGAAGTTCATTAAGCATCTCAATAGGAGTTTGGCTATCAAAAGTCATGTCTGTGTGTATCCCCTCCAATCTAAAATCCGAATCACCATCTCCTTCAATAAAATCGAATGACTTAGTTTTGATTGGCAATGGTTCGAATGAAAGGGTGAAGATGGTGTCGCCTAATGCCGGCATATCGATCCACTTCCCAAGTTCGATTCCGTTTGCATTCCGCAGAGGATAGTTTTTTCCTTCATGGACAAGTTTGACACTTGGCTGGATTCTTATATTGTTACCCATGTAGCAGTAGGTGTGACAGGTCACAGTAGTAGAATCGGGAGTCAACTCTACAGCGTCAATGAATAGTTTGGCTGTATTTGTATGGTCAACCAATGGATTCTGCATTTTTACTGTTTTGGCACCCATTGCCAAAACAGATACAAAAAAAAGAAGAGAAACGAGGCAAATATGCCTACATAATTTAGTCATGATCATTATTTGTGCTGTTTTGTCGTTCCTTTATTTTGGTTGCAAAGTTAACGTTTATAATTCCGATGGGCAATACCCAGAAGGGTACTTTTTTAATGACAGACGTAATAATGAATTAAAAATGGACTTGCTTTAACAAGACACTTCGCACTTCAGTTTAGGCTGGCATCGAGAGCGGCCTTGACTTTGTCGGGGCCAAAGTCGGCGAAAACAATCTTGCCTTCCGGATCGATGAGAAATAAAGCCGAGCTTGCAGCTCCATGACGATCAAATACACCGAATTCATTGTCAAGGTCGACGAGTGTAGGCCATGGATATTGGTCTTTCTCCACGGCATCCCTGACAGCATCGGTGTTGTTGAATTCTCTGGTTAGTGCAAAAACATTGAGACCCTTCTTCAGATATGGGTCGATGAACGCCGCTATTTCCTGACATTCACGACGGCATGGTGCGCACCATGAAGCCCAGCATATTACAAGGTTATACCCTGGTTTGAGATAGTCATACGCACGTACTTTCTCTCCATCGAGAGTCCTAACGTCATAGTCATGATATGTGCCTCCATAGATCTGAAGTCCTGAGTTCAGATTTTTTGCTATGCTTTTATGGGCCGAGTGTCCAGTATATCTCTCTGAATAATGGTCGTTATAAATTTTTATATAATCCATCAGTCTATGATCGTTGAATGTATGGGGTGTCAAACGATTGTCAAGATCAAGAATGAATGATATCATCGGATTTCGAGCATAATAATCTCTTTTCCACTGATCTTTCTCATCCATCAGTTGTCTATACTTTTCAGAAGCGGCTTTCTCATCTTCAATTTTTTTTATTTCCTCTGCTTTTGGCTTGAATGTTTCAATTTCCAGTTCTTTCATTCTATCCATTGCAAGTTGCTCCTGTCCGGTCGAAACAGCTTCTATCCTGTTGTCATACAGGGTTAGTATAATCTCGGCACCGTCTTCTATCAGGAATTGTACAACACGTTTAGTACGATGATCGGTACTCAGTTGTGTCCAGTCTGTGATTTTGTAAGATTCTATCAGATCTGTAACTATGTCTAACTCATAGATGCCTGTCTCAAGATTTGTTCGATATGGACTATTTGCCGGGTCTTCACTGTATTTTGATATAACAAGCTCTGTAGGTGTGACACCTTCAGCAGCCTTTACTATAATGTGAGCCTTCTCCTTAGCCATTGTAGTCATAGTGCCATAAAGCAGCATTACGGTAACTGAGGAGTGCACCAAGGCAGAGATACAAGACGATAGATGTAAATTTGTCTTCATGAAATGATATTTTGTTTATTGATTTATGTTTCCAAAGTTTAATTATTTTATTCACATGGGCTATACATAAAATTGTATATTAATAGTTTATAATCAAAATCATCAACATATTTTGAATCCATAAAATAAAAACGTGAGCCAACTATGCCACGTCTTAAGTGAAGGTCGTAGGAAACCATAAGTACAGATGTAACAATAGTAGCCCACGCATATGCGTGAGAACCACTATGCTATCTTCGTACTTTAATGAAAATTTCCTACGTTTTCACTTACAAGATAAGCATAACGCTTCTTAGTTTACCGAAATGTCTTGGACTGACAAACTCAATCCGATTGCAAAATTAATCATTATTTCTCACATAATAGGATGTTATGGGTCAGAAAATGATGTGACTGATGAATTTTCTCCATTTTGTAGAGGATACTTTGCGTCTTCTTCCGACCGAGATTCCACTGCTCTGCGAGACCTATTTCCGAGAATTGTGCCTGACCGGGATTTAAGTTCAGCAGTCAACGTAATTTATCCTCATACACGGCAGTGGTTCTCATCTCTTTCAGCAATCCGCTGAAGATATCGATTTGGCGGATTGCTTTGCCGTCATTATCAGTCGTTGTTCCCGACAGCCATTCAACGGCAGATGCCGTCAATTTCAGGCTTATGCTTGAAAATGGATATTGGGACATGGAACTTTCATAAGTTTCAGGGCTCGGGACAGCATGGAGATATGATGGTACCAGCTCATTGTTGTCAGAGGAATATCCACATAATCTTTTCCGTCCGCCAATTCTGCAAGTGCCGCTTGCGAAATTGGCAGACCCTTAAATTCTGCAAGTGTAACTTGCAGAATTGGAAAATTAGGATAATTCTCAGCGAACCGTCTCATGTAGTGGAGATTTCTTACTGAGTAACCCTTATCTTCTGGAAACTTGCGGGTTAAATCCACGGATAACTGTTCTATTACTTGAGCTCCCCAGCCAAGTTCTTTTTTCTTTCTGATAATGTCACTACCGATACTCCAATACAATGACAGCATATCTGTATTCACATGGATTGCCGCATTGAGTTTGGCTTTCTCAATGCGATTTTCGATCTTGTTCCGCCATTCAACATAGCCATCAGGAAGGCTATGGGTATCAATTTCTGCTTTCATAATACAAAAGTAATAAAATTTTCACCAATAATATCCTGAATTCCAAATATTATGACTAAATATGCTTAAGCCATCCAAGGCATTATTGGAAAAAAGAAGCGGTATGCTCTCTTGTATTTGAGAACGTAGGAAATTTGATTCGGATTTTGAAGTAATCGTTGCATTTTATATGCTTATCCCTGAGAAGCCCATGAATGCCATAGCCAGCAGTCCTGCCACTATCAGCGATATCGGTACGCCGCGCAGCGGTGTCGGGACATCCGTCAGCTCAAGCTGTTCACGTATGCCTCCCATCATCACCAATGCCAGTGTGAATCCAAGAGCTGTGGCAAAGGCATACACCACGCTATCCAGCAGAGGCATCTCCTTCTGTGCCACGATGATCGCCACACCAAGCACGGCACAGTTGGTGGTGATCAGCGGCAGGAACACTCCCAATGCGGCGTAAAGCGATGGCGACACTTTCTTCATCACGATCTCAAGCATTTGTACCAGGATGGCTATGACAAGAATGAAGGCTATGGTCTGGAGGTAGCCCAAATCCAACGGCAGTAGCAGATAGTTCTGCACAAGCCATGTCGCTACGGTGGATATGCACATCACGAACGTCACCGCCATGCCCATTCCGAAAGCCGAGTCGATTTTCTTCGACACTCCTATGAATGGACAGATTCCTAAAAACTGGGCGAACACGATGTTGTTCACAAAGATCGCCGTTATGATTATTGAAAGATATGTAAGCATAGGTCTGTTGTCTTTTTTGAAAGTACTGAAAAAAGTGAGTCTGTTGTACTCAAGACTTTGGTTTAATTGCGTTGTACAGCGCTATCATCAACCCTAAGGCTATGAAGGCTCCGGGGGCCAGGATGAATACCAACGACCCATAATCCTCTGGATATACGCTCATCCCGAAGATTGTACCGGCTCCGAGCAATTCTCTTACCGCTCCCAGCAGCGTAAGGGCCATTGTGAATCCCAGTCCTATTCCGATGCCATCCATCATCGAGGCCACCACTCCATGCTTCGATGCAAACATCTCCGCCCTGCCAAGCAGAATGCAGTTTACTACAATAAGCGGGATGAAAATGCCCAAGGTGGAGTAGAGTGCCTGCAGATATGCCTGCATCACCATCTGAAGCACGGTCACGAATGAGGCTATCACAATTATGAATGCCGGGATCCTCACCTCTGAAGGTACAAGATTCTTTATCGCCGAGATTGACATATTGGAGCAGATAAGCACGAACATTGTGGCAAGACCCATCGACAAGCCTGTCAGGGCACTCGATGTGGTGCCGAGGGTGGGGCACATACCCAGCACAAGTACGAATGTCGGATTCTGCCTGATGATTCCGTTGTACAGTATTTTCGTATATTCCTTCATTGTTTCGTTTTTTATTCTATTCAAGTTTCGCAAGCTCAACCTGATGCTTATAAGTTTATAAGGTTATGAGGTTATAAGAATGCATCAAATAATTTATTGAAAATTGTGTCTGAAACCGCTCTCCCGATATTTTATATTACAAATTTGCATTATCGTCATATATCCTTATAAGCTCATAACCAGCGAAGCGCTAACCTTCAAGTTGAGCTTGCGAAACTTGAGTTATTCTATTGCCTGTCGTGCTTTGTTCACTGCGTCCAGGAAGGCCCGTGAGGTGATGGTGGCGGCGGTGATGCCATCGATTTCTCCCCCATCTTTGCTGACTTTCAGCATCTCACGGCTTCCGATTATTGACCGGTGGCCTGTCGGATCGCAGAACCATTTGTCGGCTTTCGCTCCCAATCCGGGTGTCTCGGCATGCTGAAGGATTCGATATCCTGTCACGGCTCCGTCGGTTCCGAACCCAACCATCACCACTATCTCTCCTGAGAATCCGTCAGCTGTGCGCGTCTCCACGGCTTTACCCGCCGGTGCTCCGTTACGTGTCGCCGTGTACATGCGGATATGCGTCCCGTCAATGTCTTTTTCTTCCTCCGTGTCGAGCGGGTTGTTGTCGAAGTCAGGCAGTATTTCTGTCAATGCCTCTATCTTGGAGTTGAGCATCGACGCGGCTATCGGATCAGCCGTGAGCTGATGCACCAATGCCAGCAGTGCTCCCATCGATGCGGCTATCAGTGTGAGCGTAACAAGGAGTCTCATTGTAGATTTCATGCCACTATCTCCTTTCTCCCGGTGTGTCCGTAGATACGAGGTTTCATATATCTGTTGATCAGCGGTGTGAAACCGTTCATTATAAGTATGGCGAACGACACTCCCTCAGGATATGCCCCCCACCGACGTATCACCACCGTGATGACGCCTATCATCGCACCGTAGACGAGCATCCCTTTACCGGTCATTGGCGATGTCACATAGTCTGTCGCCATGAAGATGGCTCCGAGAAGCAGGCCGCCCGACAGCACGTCGATTCCCGCCTGAACACCCAGACATACGTCCATGATTGCCACAGTGCCAATTATCGCCACCGGTATGTGCCACGTGATTATCCGCGTGACAAGCAGATAACCCAGCCCAAGAAGTAGGGCGATAGCGGACACCTCGCCCATCGACCCTCCGATATTGCCCGTCAGAAGGTCGACGAATTGATAGGCACTGTCAGGAAGAGCGCCCTCCTTGAGTGCGCTAAGCAGTGTGGCTCCCGTATGGCCGTCGGCCTGGAACGCTCCGCCGGGCAGTGGCCATGTGGTCATCGCCACCGGAAATGATATGAGCATGAACACCCGGCCGCCGATGGCAGGGTTGAAGATATTGCAGCCTAAGCCGCCAAATGCCATCTTGCAGATGCCGATGGCGAAGAGCGATCCTGCCGCAACTGTCCATAGCGGTGCTATCGACGGTAGGTTCAGCGCGAGCAATAGTCCGGTCAGGGCTGCCGCTGGCAGGGAGGCCTTGCGGCTGTCACCGTACATATATCTTGCGATAACCCATTCTGTGCCGGTGCTCATGGCGATTGCCGTGATTATGACTTTCAAACCTGGAAGTCCGAAAAAATAAAGTGCACATATCGTGGTGGGAAGCAGGGCTATCATCACATGCCACATGCACATCGACGCCGAGCGCTTGCGGCGTATGTGGGGCGCCGTGTGTTGTATAGTGGTTTTTGCTGGTTGAAATGCCATGGATTATTGTGATTTAGATGATTACGTATCAAGCTTTCTTTTTGGCGAGACGGATAAAGTCGACTATCGGACGTCCCGACGGACAGGAATAGTTACATGAACCGCATTCGATGCAGTCGCGTGCTCCTTCGCCCACGGCCTCTTCCATCATGCCTTTGCGCGACATAGTGGATATAAGGTAGGGTTGCAGCCCCATGGGACATGCACGCACACATTCACCGCAACGTATGCAGGGGGCGGGATCGAAGGGCAGGGGAGCTACCACGGTCACTCCTGATGTACCTTTTTCTATCGGGGCGTCAAGCGAAGGTGTCGACTTGCCCATCATTGGGCCGCCGATTATGACGTCGGCTTCCTCCGGAATGACGCTGGCGGTGTGGATAGGCATATCCGACAGACGCATCCCGATCGCCACAAGGTAATTGCCGGAGCCAGCTATCGTTATCACTTTTTCTATCAGTGGAATACGCTCCGCTACAGCCCTGTATACAGCGTAGGCGGTCGCTACGTTGACTACTGTCACGCCCACACTCGCAGGAATTTTGCCTGATGGCACTTCCTTGCCTGTGATGGCATTGATGAGCTGCTTTTCTCCGCCTTGCGGATATTTCGTCTTCAACGGTTGGATCGTGATTGCCGGGTAGTCCGCTGATGCGACGCACAGGGCTGAATAGGCCTCCGGCTTGTTGTCCTCTATCCCTACCACGGCTTTGTCCACCTGTGCCGCCCTCATCATTATCCTTATGCCATCTATAATCTCCGAGGCGTGGGCACGCATCAGTGCTTCGTCGCATGTAAGGAATGGCTCGCATTCGGCTGCGTTGATTATCAACATTTCCACATTAGTGTCCTCCGGCGCTTTAAGCTTTGTGGCTGTGGGGAAGGTGGCACCGCCGAGTCCCACGATTCCGGCATCGGCGATTGTGGCGATAATCTCATCGGGATTCATCTGATGCCAGTCATGCTTCCTGACCGAATTCTTTCTTGCCTCCTCGTCGCGTGCATGGTCTTCTTCTGTGGCTGTTATCACTATCGCCTCTACATTGTATCCCGCCAGATTCTGCACAGGCATGATGTTGGTCACTGTACCGGATATCGAGGCGTGCACCGGTGCCGATACCCGTCCCCTCGCTTCCGCTATCTTTTGTCCGCGCTCCACTTTGTCGCCGCGTTTCACCATTGGTGTCGAAGGCATGCCTATGTGCTGCTTCAGGACGATGCTCACCTGTCTTGGAAGTTCCACCGGAATGATTCTGTCGGCAGGTGTGAATTTACATTCCGGCACATGTATACCTCCTTTTTTAAACGTCAGAACCTTCATTGTCTTTGTCCTTTATTGTAGTACCAACCTTTACATTCACGCTGTGTATCGCACCGGTGGGACACACTCCGATACATTTGCCACAGGTAACACATTTGCCTGGATCGATGTACGCGTGGTTTTTAGTGATGCTGATGGCGTCGAACTTGCATTGCCTGACACAAAGTCCGCATCCGATGCAGCCCACAGTGCATTGTTTTCTGGTTATCGGCCCTTTCTGGCAGTTGCCGCATGCCACCCACACCCTTCTGCCGCGCTTTCCCAATGGCCGGAGTTCTATGATATAGCGTGGGCACGCTGTCACACACATCCCGCAACCCACACATTTCGAGGTGTCAATCTCCACTATGCCCGCTTCGGCGTTGAATTTTATTGCATCCCAGCGGCATGCTTCGATACAGTCGCCGCAGCCCAGGCATGAGTTGTCGCAGTCGTAGTCGCCGGCTGTCATGTTCATTATCGCGCATTTGCGCGGTCCTTCGTATCTGGAAGCAAAGGCTGTCTTGGTGGCTTTTGTGCCGGCGCATTTCATCACGGCCACATCCGGTGTCCTTTCAGTGGACGTGCATCCCATCACAGCTGCAATTTTGTCCATACCGTCCTGACCGGCGCTCGGACAATAGAATCCGTCGAGAGCACCTGCTTTCACGCACTGCACGGCAAAGTCGTGACATCCGTTCATGCCGCAGCCTCCGCAGTTGGCTCCCGGAAGCAGCTCTTCCACCTGTCCAACAAGGGGGTCTTCCTCAACATGAAATCTCTTTGCCACTCTGTCGAGCGCAAGAGCTCCTGCCGCTCCAATCCCTCCTAAAACCATTATCGCTGTCAATACCGACATAAAAATCTTTCATTAAAAATAAATACGGGTCTGTCCCGGGGTGCTCCCCGACAGGCCTAATCCATAATCACAACTTCAGCCTTGGTCCTTATCCTCGTTCTGCAGGCAAAGAGCAATGCGTACCAGACACCTGCCGCACTCAGCGATATCACAGCCGACGCCCATTCCTGTACCCCTGCCTGAAGTGTGATGAATAGTGTGGCGATCAGGATGAGAATGGGCATTACGAAAAACAGCAGTGTGCCCCTGCGTTGCACTCCCACCTGCATGCCCACCGTCACAGGCTGACCGATCTTGAATCTATCCGCATGTTCAGTGGGAATCTCGAGTTTCTCCTGCTTCCCGCACATCAAGGTAACAGCGCAACCTTTGCATTCATCGGCGTTTGTCGAGATGCTCACAGTCACTGTGTCTTCCGTGATCTTTGCAATTCTCCCTTTATGGAGTATCATCGTACCCATTTGCGTGGCTTTTGAATAATTGTTCGGCAAAGTTACGACAAATTTTTTATTAAAGAAAAATTTCCATAATAAAATTACGGAAATTTTTCTTTAATTCGTCCGGGACCTAATAAAAAGCCGCTGCCATCTGATGATGGCAGTCTCAAGCGCTTCTTGATTGTGTTGTCAACAATTCACAGTGGCCGGCGATATTATCGACAGATTTCCCTCCTGCCGTCAGTCTTTAGGTAGGGAATTGTATTTCTCAAGCGCGCGTTCCAGTATATGGAGTGCGGTGCGCAGGTCGTCCTGATTGAGTACGTAGGCCAGACGCACTTCATTCTTGCCTGCTCCGGGGGAGGTGTAGAACCCGCTTGCCGGGGCCATCATTATCGTGGCTCCCTCATATTCAAAGTCCGACAGACACCATTCGCAGAATTTCTCGCTGTCGTCCACCGGAAGCTTGGCCACAGTGTAGAATGCCCCCATCGGAATGGGTGAGTATACACCGGGAATGCGGTTGAGTCCGTCGATAAGACATTTTCTTCGTTCCACGTACTCTTCGTACACGTCGCGGCTGTATTCCTCGGGAGCGTCGATGCTTGCCTCGGCTATGATCTGTCCGATGAGTGGCGGTGACAGACGCGCCTGGCAGAATTTCAGCACGGTCTTCTGCACGGCCTTGTTCTTCGTGCACAGTGCTCCGATACGTATGCCGCATTCGCTGTATCGTTTCGACATGGAGTCGATCAATATGACGTTTTGCTGGATGCCTTCCAGATGACATGCACTGATGTAGGGCGATCCTGTGTAGATGAACTCTCTGTACACCTCGTCGCTGAACAAATACAGGTCATATTTCTCCACCAGCTGACGTATCTGCTCCATCTCCTTGCGCGTATAGAGATAACCCGTAGGATTGTTGGGATTGCATATCAATATGGCGCGTGTGCGCTCGTTGATCAGATCCTCGAATTTCTCCACCGGGGGCAGGGCGAATCCATCCTCGATGCTCGACGGCAGGGTGCGTATCACGGCTCCGGCACTTATGGCGAATGCCATGTAGTTGGCGTAGGCAGGCTCCGGCACTATTATCTCGTCGCCGGGATTCAGACAACTCAGGAATGCAAACAACACCGCCTCGCTGCCGCCGTTGGTGATGATGATGTCATCGGTGGTGAAGTCGATATTGTATTTCGCATAGTATTCCACGAGTTTCTTACGCAGACTCAGGAATCCCTGGCTCGGACTGTACTCCAGCACCTCACGGTCGATATGCCTGAGGGCATCGAGTGCCACCTTAGGGGTAGGGAGGTCGGGCTGTCCGATATTGAGACGGTACACTTTCACACCTCTTGCCTCTGCATCATAGGCCAGGGGAGCAAGTTTTCGGATAGGGGATTCGGGCATCTCGTTGCCGCGGATTGATATTGTTGGCATGTATCTTTCTTGTTTTTTCAGTTCCTACTGTTGTTCTTCTATTTCAGATATTGACATCAATTCAATCAATGCCTGGTATCATTTTCAGCATCTCTATGGTATTCTTGGTCAGTTTTCCTTCAGCAAGCGATCTTGTCACCTGTGCCACACGGTGCGTGTCGCTTCCCACGGCATGATAGTATTCGTTCAGGAGCATGTATTCAGCCTTTTTCTTTGCCTCTTTGCCGTAGAAGCCGAAGAGTGATGAAAGGTTGAGCTGCATCTTTATGCCCCTGTCGTGCAGGCTGTCGTAATCATCGATCGTCATGTAGAGGTATCTCTCCGGATGGGCGAGCAGCGGAAAAAAACCCGCTTTGCACACCCTTCCGAGTTTTCCCTCGAAATCCGACGGCGGGGTGAAATATGACGTCTCCACAAGCAGATGGTCGCCCTTGTTTCCGATAGGCAGAACGTCATTGTCGGCGATTCGCTGCTCGAAGAGATTATCGAGCATGTTCTCTGCCGCCAGCCTCAGCTCCAATGGCCCATCATAGTAGCTCTTCAGCAATTCGAATCTCCTCTTCAGATCCGCTGTCTGGTTGGGCATGTCTTCCATGATATGTGGAGTGAGCCACAGTACTTTCACTCCCTGCCGTTCGTATTCCTTCATCACCTTTATCGAATCCTCGATTTTCTTTATGCCATCGTCCACTCCGGGGAGCACATGCGAATGGTAGTCGGTGAATCCTGAGAGGAATTTACTTGTCTCCAGACTCTGTTTTCTCGTAAAGGGCCACATTCTGATCTTCGTATTTCTCGTGTTGCTATTTTTATTTCCCCATGCTCCGGAAATATGCCTCAACGCCTTCGATATCCTTGCGAGTATCCACCGACAGCGATTTGCAGTGGCAGTTGTAGTAGTAGATGGGCTTGTGGTTCTCGATGAAGCGGAATGAGTCGTTCTCCTCAACCTTCTCGATGGGTCCTCGCGGAGTGTTGTGGTAATAGTCGAGAGCCTTGCGCGTGAAGGCTCCGACTCCTACGAATTTATGGTACACCACGTCAAGCGACCCCTTGGGATAGGGGATTGGGCTGCGCGAGATGAAGAGGCAGCGGTCGTCGGCAGCGGTGACGATCTTGAGATTGGTGGCGTCCACCACCTCCACCGGATTGCTGAAGTCGGTCATGAGGTTGCTCACGAAGAAATCGTCGGAATCGAGACCATCGGGAATGCATTGCACTATCGCGTCGCGTGTAAGCAGCGGTTCATCGCCATTTACCATCACATATAGGTCCGCATCAATTTTTGTCGATACTTCGTAAAGACGCTCGGTGGCTGTGTCATGGTCCGAGCGGGTCATCACCACTTCTGCGCCGAAGGCTTCCGCTGCTTCTTTTATCCTGTCGCTGTCGGTGGCCACCACCACTCTTTCGAAACATTCCACCTCTTTGCAATGCTCGTATACCCATTGTATCATGGGTTTGCCTAATATCAAGGCGAGCGGCTTCTCAAAAAACCTCGATGATTCGGCCCGTGCCGGAATTACACACAGTATTTTCATTTCATTTCTCTTTTAATAAATTGTCTGAATACAGCCAGCGGTTGTGCGACCACAGCCAGTAGGGTGGCTGGCGGCGTATGGTCGCTTCAAGCATCCTGAAATATTCTTTTGTTATGGGGTTCTCTGTCTCTGTGTCGGTAGGGACTATGGGCTTGAAAGTAAGACGATACCGTCCGCGACCTCTCTTTTCAACATCCAGATACAGATGCCGGGCGTTCAGCCTTTTCCCTAACGGTTCGGCTGCGATGAAATAGTCGGTGGGACGTCCCAGGAAGGTGGTGAGTCCGGGCGAATGGTCCATGTTGGGACGCTGGTCGGCGATAAAGCCAACGATGAAATTTTTCTTTTCGGCGCGGAACCGCAGCAAGGTTCTCACCACTCCTTCCTGCTCAATACCCTCGGCATCGAAGCGGTGACGAAGGGCTGCGAACAGGTGGTTCGACACATGGTCGCGCAGAGGCTTGTACACGTAATATGATTCAATGTCGCCCTCGTAGAATCTTGATATGTCCTGCACCCACTCCCAGTTGCCGTAATGTCCGAGGTAGAGCATCACGGGAGTGCCTTGTGCCGCACATTCGTCCACCAGTTCGGCTCCCCTCACTTCTATGCGCTTGTCGAGTTGCTTGTCCGATATATGCAGCAGCTTCACTGACTCAACGATCAGGTCGGCGAGATGCCGGTAGAATTCATGCCTGATGGCTTGGATCTCGTTCTCACTCTTCTCTGGAAAGCATGCTCTCAGATTCACCTCTATCACCTTCCTGCGGTAGTGGATCACGTTCTTCAGCACGAAATAGATAAGGTCGCTCACACCATAGAGCATCCACATCGGCAGTCTCGCTATCGCCTTGAGACAACCGAGTGTAAGACTCGTCTTTATTTCCTCGCTTCTCTTCATCCTGTGCTCGTCGTTATTTTCGCAGTATGGTGTTAAAGGTGCAAATTTACACATTATTTCCCAATCTGACAAAATTATATGCATCTTCACCCTAATACTCCATGCATGTCACTTTATTGTGGATGACGTGGAAGCGACGTTTGCGTATATGCGATTTTTTTCGTAACTTTGTAAGTTGCATTTAGAATATTCGTATGTCAAAAAATATAGTTGTAAAGGGAGCAAGGGTGAACAATCTTAAGAATATCGACCTTGAGATCCCTGGTAATAAGTTTATTGTAGTCACCGGTCTCTCCGGTTCGGGCAAGTCGTCGCTTGCCTTCGACACTCTCTATGCCGAGGGGCAGCGTCGTTATGTAGAGAGCCTGTCTTCTTACGCGCGCCAGTTCCTTGGCAAGTTGTCAAAGCCGGAATGCGACTGGATAAAGGGTCTTCCCCCGGCAATCGCCATTGAGCAGAAGGTGAACACACGCAATCCACGCTCCACCGTGGGCACCTCCACCGAGATATATGATTATCTCCGGCTCCTTTTCTCAAGGATAGGCCACACCATTTCGCCGGTTTCTGGCAAAGAGGTGAAAAAACACGGAGTGGAGGATGTGGTGGCTCTCGCCAAATCATTTCCGCAAGGCACCCGACTTGCCATCGTGGCACCTGTGAGTGTTCCGTCGGGCCGTGATTTCAGCCAGCAGCTTGATATTTATCTGAAGGAAGGATATTCGCGCCTGATGCGCGGCTCTGAAATAGTTGATATCGCTGAGATGATGGAGGGCGGTAGCGTGCCGGCATCTGCCGAGGGCTTCGATCTGCTTGTCGACCGTTTCTCGGTGAGCGATGACAAGGATTTCATTTCCCAGCTTTCCGAGTCAGCCGAGACAGCCTTCTTTGAAGGCAGGGATTGCTGCTCGTTGATAGCATGGGACGGAGGTGTCTCTCCTTCGCGCCATGATTTCTCTAAACGCTTCGAGGCTGACGGAATCACATTTGTAGAGCCCACCGACCAGCTTTTCAATTTCAACAATCCAATCGGAGCCTGTCCGCGTTGCGAGGGTTTCGGACGCATCATCGGTATTGATGAGCGTCTTGTGGTGCCCAATCCCACACTCTCGGTCTACGATGATGCAGTGGTATGCTGGCGTGGCGAGAAGATGAGCGAATGGAAACGCGAATTAATTCATTATGCCTCGCAGATCGGTTTCCCGATTCACAAACCGTATGCCGATCTTACCGATGAGCAGAAACGTATCCTCTGGGATGGTAAAGGCCGCTACAAGGGGATACGTGGGTTCTTTGCGTGGGTTGAGCGCCAGCAGGCCAAGATACAGTATCGTGTGATGCTCGCTCGCTTCAGGGGAAAAACCACGTGTCCCGACTGCGGGGGCTCGCGTCTTCGTCCGCAGGCCCAATATGTCAAGGTCGGAGGTTTGTCGATTGGTGAACTTGTGAAAATGCCGGTGTCCGACCTTTTGGATTGGTTCGGAAATCTTGAGCTGACTCCTGCCGAACAGTCCATTGCCAAGCGCATCCTCACCGAAATCCGCAGCCGCCTGTTGTTCCTGTCCCAAGTGGGTTTCGGCTACCTGACCCTCGACCGTCTCAGCAATTCCCTTTCCGGAGGTGAAAGCCAGCGTATCAATCTCGCTACCTCGCTCGGCAGCAGCCTCGTAGGGTCCCTCTATATTCTCGACGAGCCTTCTATCGGCCTGCATTCGCGCGACACCGAGCGCCTTATCGGAGTACTCCGCAAGCTCCAGCAGCTTGGCAACACGGTGGTGGTGGTGGAACATGACGAGGAGATAATGCGGGCCGCCGACTGGATAATCGATGTTGGCCCCAAAGCCGGGCGTCTGGGTGGAGAGATAGTATATCAGGGCACGGTGGATGGTGTCGACCGGTCAGGCGAATCCTTCACTATGAAATATCTCGACGGCGAACTTTCCATCCCTGTCCCTGAACACAGGCGTAAATGGTCGTCGTTCATTGAGGTGAAGGGTGCGCGTGAGCACAATCTTAAGAATATCGATGTGAAGTTTCCGCTTGGTGTCATCACCACGGTAACAGGGGTGAGCGGTAGCGGCAAGTCCACATTGGTGCGTGATATCCTGTATAAGGCTCTGCTGCGGCATCTTGGCGAAGCATCCGATGCACCGGGCGCTTTCAGTGCGCTTGCCGGCGACCTGCACAGGGTGAAGGCTGTGGAGTTTGTGGATCAGAATCCTATAGGCAAGTCTTCACGTTCCAACCCCGCCACTTATCTGAAAGCCTACGATGAGATCCGCAAGCTGTTTGCCGATCAACAGTCGTCCAAGCAGATGGGCTTTACTCCGGCTTTCTTCTCGTTCAACACCGAGGGCGGACGTTGTGAGGAATGCAAGGGTGAAGGCGTGATCACGATCGAGATGCAGTTCATGGCCGACATCACCATTCCCTGCGAGGCGTGCAACGGCAAGCGATTCAAGTCTGATGTGCTTGAGGTGACTTATCGCGGGAAGAACATAAGTGATGTGCTTGACCTCACTGTAGATGAGGCTGTCGAGTTCTTCTCGGAGGACTCTTCCTCTCAGGCACAGAAAATCGTGAAAAAACTTCTGACACTGCAACAGGTAGGACTGGGATATATCAAGCTCGGACAGTCATCGTCATCTCTTTCCGGAGGTGAGAACCAGCGTGTCAAGCTTGCCTATTATCTGTCGCAGGAGAAATCCCAGCCTACGGTGTTCATTTTTGATGAACCCACCACGGGTCTGCATTTCCACGACATCAGTGTTCTGATGGAGTCGTTCGACCGTTTGATAGCCCAAGGACACACCATCATCATCATCGAGCACAATCTTGATGTGGTGAAATGCGCCGACCATGTGATCGATATCGGTCCGGAGGGTGGCGACAGGGGTGGTAGCCTGGTAATAGAAGGCACACCCGAGCAGGTCGCAGGGTGTGCCGAAAGTTATACAGGTAAGTATCTTGCTCCTTATCTGAGCCGGTCGTAGCTCGATAGCAATTTCTTGTCGCTGATGATGCCGCGCAGTCCCAGCACAGCAAGGATGAACGCGCAGCCAAGCATGATCGCCGAACCTATCCACTTTATCTGCAGGTCGCCAACCTGAGAGTAGAGTGCTACGAATTCTACTGCCGCTGATATCAGAATCATCACGATGGAGATGCGTGTCACCTTGATCTGAAGATTAAGGTTGTGATAGAGGAATATTGCGATGAAGAGCAGCACGGCTGTCAGAAGATTTAGCACAAGCACAGGCGGCATGTCGTAGATGTACTTTGTCAGCACTGCTCCTTCTGCGTCCACCTGTGCCACCGGCACCAAGAAGCACACCAGTGCCATAAGCACGGCGGCTATCAGCAGAAATAGACTTTGAATTCGTTGAATCACCATAATAGTATTGTTTATTAATTATTGATATTATCCAATATTTTTTATAAATCCCGGGTTTCGGCGAGGGATTTCCTAAGACAACTGATAAAGCGTGGCATCAGCGATGAGCGGGAGGATACTTGTGTCCACTCCTGCCTGTCGCAATGAGGCCTCGTCGTCGGTGAGTGCCTGCATCAGCCATTCGGTGTCGCCCTGCATCAGCTTCACGGCCATCGTGTAGTTGTTCACGGCCTCACGCATGTTGCCGGTGGCAAGAGCCACATGCCCCATGTTCAGGTAGTCATTGGCGTTAGGGTTGTCAAGGGCGATTTTCTTATAATATCGCGTCGCGCCTTCATTGTCGCCAGTCAGGAAAAGGGTCCAGGCAAGAGGGCGCCAGGTCTTGGTGGATTTCTCGTCAAGATACTCCACCTTGTAGAATTCGTGCAGGGCCTCGCCGAACTCTCCGTTCTCCAGCAATGACTGTCCGTAGAGCATGGCGGCTCCTAAAT
Organism: uncultured Bacteroides sp.; assembly: GCA_964480085.1. Taxonomy (GTDB): domain Bacteria; phylum Bacteroidota; class Bacteroidia; order Bacteroidales; family Muribaculaceae; genus CAG-873. The sequence goes on from CAYZPI010000026.1 coordinate 18,996, forward strand.
CCTCAGGTTGCATCTCCGACAATTGTCTGTAGAATTTCATGGCTTCCTTGTGGTTGCCGAGCTGACGGTAGCATGTGGCGAGGCGCCTCACTGTCCATGCGCTTGATGTGTCGAGCAACTCCGCTTTCTGGTAATATTCTATTGCTTTCTCATAGTCGCGCAGGCGCTCGTGGCAATATCCCATTTTCTGGTAGCGCGGTGCATCACCTGCTTCGAGACGCTCCAGATGGTTGTACACGTCGAGGGCCTCCTTCATATAGTTCAGCTTGAAATAAAATTCAGCCACCACCCTGAGCATCTCCGTGTCTCTGAAATCATCCGCAAGTGCCGACACGGATATCAGGTTGATGCCACTGTCGAAAGGATCATAGAACTCTGCCTTTCTCCCGAACAGCTTGTAGAATCTGTAGATGTTCTGCATATAGGAATTGACCGTCATTCTGCGGTCTTCCTGCGAGGTCATCGAGCTGTTCATCGTCTCGTAGATAGCCTCGCTCTGTCCTTTCATCTGACTCACCATCATCTCTTTCTGTGAAGCGGGCACGCTCTTCAGCATTATCATGAAAGAATATTTGTCGCTGTCGCACAGCATCCGGGCGTTCTCCATCATGTCGCCCATGATGTCGAGTTCGTTCATGGATTCCACTACGGCCGAGTGGTTCCTGTCGAATGGAAGGAACCAATTTGAGATATCCGAGAAAAATGGAAAATTCTTGAGATGGGAGAAGGTGCTCATCATCACATCGCCGCCTTCCATCTGTATCTCCATCATTTCCTTGAGCTGGTCGGTGATGCCGCTCTTGTCGAGCATATCCTGCCATTCAGGATTTTCCTGAAGGGATGCGGCGTCAAGCGGGTTGATATCGGTCTTGCGCATCTTGTCGAGCATGTCAGGGCGGAGTTTCGACATCCTTGGCATCACCTCGTCGCGCATTTTCCTATTGATGCGCTCTGTGTCGCGTGCGCGTATCATTTCTATGAATGCCGTGCGCAGGTCGGAGGTCCATGTCGCTTTATCCTTGGCCGTCATGAGCCTGTCCGTAATCCTGCGTGTCAGGGGGCGGTTGCGGTATTTCCACATGCCGAAAAGCATTCCCACCAAGGCTGCCGAGCTGACGGTCATTGACACCTCCGACAGATAGGTCGAGATCAATATCTCCAGCTTGCTCCTGTCGTATTGCTGCAGCAGTCCTAATGTCACGGCCGACACCACATGCTGTTTCATGCCTGTGTTGATTCCCGCGTTGCCAAGAAGTTCCTCTATCTGTCTTTTCTCCTCTTGGTTGAGCGAAGGCTTTGTCCAGATATAGTTGAAAATATCCGATTGTACCCGTTCGAGTTTCTGTCGGTTGCTTTTCTCATCGTCGGAGTTCGAAGAGTCGGTCACCAGAGAGAATAGCGACAGCTTGTCGGAAAGGTCGGTGTATTCATCAATCAGCTTCCCGAGTTTATCCACCGTCGGGAATTTCTTCTCATAGCGCAGCTTATTGTAATATAATGTAGGACTGTCGGCACTTTCGATATAGCTGATCATCGAGTCGAGCAGCCCGTACACCTCCGCCACCAAGTTGTCGTACACATCCTGCCGGTCCGGATCCGATGCGCCTTCAGTGAGATAGCGCAGCATGTAGGCATAATTCTGCTCGGTCTGTTTTATCTTGTCCTCTATTTCCCATGCAAGCCTCCTTTTTGCAAGGTCTTTTATTTCATTTATCGCATCGTGGAGTCTGCGTTTGTCAATGAAAGCTGAAACACGTTCACGGAATGTCTTTATCTCTTGCTGTGTCATTGTTGTCGTTATCCTTTGTTATCGTTGATGATTGTTATGATTGCAGTGGTATCTACTTATCTATAACAATCAATGCCAACAAAAATTATGCCAATAATTGTAAGTGAATGCAAAAATCGCTTCCGTGGTTTCTCTCATGCTTTTCTCTTTCGGTCATCATCGGTCAGCCTCTCCATGTTCAGTGTGTCCATCGCTCTTGCGTAACCGTCATCTGTAAAGGCTTCCTTCGGAATTTCCAGGATGTGGTATTTTCCGCTTCTGAGAGTTATTCTTATCGACGCCCCCGTGCTTTCGACGCAGGCTATCTCGTTCAACGCTATGGTTTGTGCCGGTGGGGTGGGACGGTCGTCTCCGGGCTGATATTCTATCCTTATTCCACTGTCGTCCAGCCTCACTTTGTGAGGTATAACGCTATATGCCGCCTCTTTGGTCAGGGCATGGTTGAAATACACAATCATCAGCACTCCTGGATAGGCCAGCAGTCCTAAGGCTGCTGCAACAATGAAGAATCTTGCATCGTACATCCCTGCCGCCATGGCTGTGACCAGCAGTATGATGCCGATCCACGCGTAGCTACCCATCCAGATGCCCATAGCCATGCGCACGTACCTTTGGGGCGGTATGGTGAAATATTGTGTCTCGATCATATTTCCGAAAAAAAAGACTGCCTTTACATAATCAGGCAGTCTTTATGATTGATGTTTTGGGTCAGAATTTGAATCCTGTCGTCAGCACTATCGACGAATTATGGTCTTTCAGCGACATCGAGGGAGCGATGTTTCCGTCCCAGTTGGTATAGGCGTTGAATTTTCCGTTGCGGTCGGTGTACACGTATGCGGCATCGATGTACCATGCCTGATATCTGTAGCCAAGTCCGCAAGTGATGTTCTGGGTCTGCTTTGTGAATGTGTACGACGGATCAGTTCCTGAGGCTATCACTTCTATTGCGCCATCGTAGGCTTCCTGCTTTACGTTGGATGTCGAGATGTTGTATCCGGCGCGCACGCTCAGTTGAGGTGTCACTCTGTATTCAAGTCCCAGACGCACGATGTTCACATTCTTGAAATAATCCTTTACGGCATTGTTGATGAACGGATCCTCCTGGTACTGATAGCCGTTCCCCCAGTCATCATATCTGTAAGGGGTCTGTGCTTTCATCGAATTGTAGCCCTGGAACTCATAGTCAGCGCTCACAATGGCTTTGTTGCCGATCACTCCTGCAAGACCTACCATGAATTTCCACGGCGCATTGAGTTTCCACTGGAAGAAAGCCTGGTCGGTGTAAGGGTCGCCAGATTGTGTTTCTCCGATTGTGTTTCCTGCATCGTCGGTCGGGGTAAAGGTGAATTTGTTCACTGCATCGTAGGTCTGACTGAACCTGTACCACGTGGGCGTGTGCACTGCCAGACCGATGCGAAGCTCATTCACCGGTCGGAATATCAAGCCTGCCTTGATGTTCCATCCCGAGCCGCTTATGGTCTTCACGTTGTCAAGATCGAACTCATAGTTGCCGTTGCCTAAATAACCGTTGTCGTCCGGCACCAGGGCATTTCCGATGCTTTCGCTGTAATACACCGCACGCTGGTAGTCAAGGTCGGTGATGCCAACGCCCAATCCCCAGTACACGACATTCTCCACGTTGCCGCCAACAGAGATGTTGTATTCGTCCACGCTCCCTCGCTCGCGCACACTGAATAGGGCGTCGGCCGTGGAATTCGATTTGTACAGGCCGCTGTAGCTGTTGCCTCCGTCCGGGGTGGTGCCTGTGGCATTGATCATGAAGGTGTCGTATGCCAGGATGCTCAGCCAGTCGCTGTTGGTGTCCTGATAGGGATTGTACTTATCCCAGTCATCGGTGTAGAGATTGTCCTCCGGGATGCCGTAAGAGAAGGCGGCAATGTAGTTCGACAGAGAGGTATTCACCGTCGGCAGATAGCCGTTGTACACTCTGTCAAAAGATGCGGTCTTGTTGTATGTCACACCCCAGTTCAGCGTCTTGAGTGCGCCATCAAGGCGCGTGGTGCCTACAAATCCAAAATTGTTACATGCCACTTTGGTCTGTGTGGCGGTGTTCGGGAATTGACCGCCGGTGAAGGGAGTCTCCGTTTTCTGAGGGTTGATGTCAAGGGTTACGCCAATTTCGTTGCTGCGGTACACGCCTATGCCGGCAGGGTTCTGGTTCATTGTTGAGAGGTCGCCGCCCAATGCCGTGAATGCGCCGCCCATCGACATGAAGCGGGCTGTGCCACGGAAATCAGATTGTGTTACCTGCTGGGCGTCGATGGCGCTCTGTCCGTACATCGAAAGGGGCAGGAGACTGCCGAATATGGCAAGATATGTTTTATTCATTTGTCGATTTGTTTTTTTTCGTCAGACTATGATTATTGTCTCTGAAATCGTATCGAGGGGTTTATCTCCGGCCTCCACGGCTGCCTCCGCCTCCGCTGCGCGAACTACCTCCGCCGAAACCGCCCGATGAGCGCGATCCGCCGCCGGTGGAATAACCGCTGGAACGTGAGGATGTGCCGCTGTTGCTCGAACGTGTCGACGTGCTGTTGTTGCTTGAGCGTGTCGACGTGGTGCTGCTTGACCGTGTGGATGTGCCGCTGTTGCTGCGTGTGCCACGGTTGGTGTTCACCTGAGTTCCCTGGTTGTGGGAGTTCTGTGGCCGGCTGGTCTGCATCTGCGAGCCCTGGTTATGGCTTTCCTGACGATGGCCGGTGTTGGAATTGCCCAACGTTGTGCCGGGGCGTGTGGTTGAGTTGCCATAGCCGCCGTTGCCGGGACGGGAGTTGCCGGCCGGACGTCCGGTAGTCACCTTGTTGGCCGACGAACTTGCCACCGGCCTCACTGCATTGCCTGTGCCGGCGTAAGCGTGTGGACGGGATGAACCTGACGGAGAAGGCTTGATGCCCGGTCCAAAGCCTGGACCCGGACCCCATCCTGGTGCCGGACCCCAACCGGGACCATATCCCCAGGAGGGTCCCCAGCCCCATGACGGACCAAATCCCCACGACGGCCCCCAGCCCCACGATGGACCGAAACCCCAGGATGGCCCCCAGCCCCATGAGGGTCCGTACCACGGACTGTAATACCATGGATCATAGAAGCCCCACGACAGGCTCCAGTAAGGTGAGTTAAAGCCCCAGTAGCTGGTATAGGGCGAATAGAGCGGGGAATAGAATGATGAGTACAGCGGGCTTTCAACGTAGATGTTGAGCTGCGCCGGATCGGTGATCACATACGTTGCGTAGTCATCATTGCTCATTCCGTCGATGATGCCTTCGTTGTGGAATCTCTGGATCTTGCGGGTGTTGGAATAGGTGTCAGTGGTGACCATAGTCTCTGTGGTCACTGAATCGGGCACTAAAAATTGTCCGTGACGGTTGTATTCGTCCACATCGCGGGTCGAGCCGGTGTTCACTATATATGTATCGGCAGCCGGGAAGTCCAGCGGGTCGCTGTAATATGTGGTTGTGGTGGTCGTTGTCGTTGTGGTCTGTACCGGCTTGGCGGGCTGTTTCGACGGATTGTAATATATATCATCATCATAGTAGCCCTGGGCGGTTGCTATGGTCGGAAGCGCCATAAGCGCCAGTGCCGACAGTAGACGGGTTTGTGCTTTTGTGGCTTTAGTCATAATGTTTTCCTCCTGATAGGTTAATATCTCAATATATAGACAATATTTGAATTACAAAGTTTAATCAAAGTTACACATAATTATCCATCTTTCCAAGTTTTTTTGAAGATTACTTGCACGGTGCTTCCATTTATATGATTTTGCTAAAGTTTAGTGGTCGAATCTTGAATAAAAAAGCAGAATTATGCGATTTCACTTTGATAAAGCGGCAAAAAAAGCTAATTTTGCAATGTTAATCCGGCAAGAATGCCATTAGTGTGGTGATATTCAGAAATAAATCCATCGCATCTTATTTATCATGAACAAAGATCTCAAGACCATCATTCTTATAGGTTGTGCGGCTATGGTTGCGGCCCATCCTGACCCGACCTTTTCTCAATCCATTCCTGGCGGCACCGAGGTCCCCGGGCAGAAAAAGGATAAGCGCTATGCTAAGATGGTGATGAGGCGGTCTGACCCGAACTTCTTCCGGACAGATGAAGCCAAAAGGATTGGCGACCAGATTCTTCTATGGCAACGCGTCACAGGTGGCTGGCCGAAGAACATCGACATGGTTTCGCCTATGACGGATGAGGATAAGCTCCACGTGGCCGCAGACAAAGAACGCCGTGACGACTCCACCACAGATAATGATGCCACTACGATGCAGCTCACATATCTGGCGCGTCTATACAAAGCCACGGGCGAACCGCGTTACAGCGACGCTTTCCGAAAAGGAGTGGAATATCTGCTTTCGGGTCAGTACGATAATGGTGGGTGGCCGCAGTTCTGGCCTGAGATGCGCGACTATCAGATCCACATCACCTACAATGATGATGCGATGGTCAATACAATGACCATCCTTCGGGATATCGCGGCCGGCAAAGCTCCCTTCGACTCCGACCTTTGCGATGAACCGCTCAGGCAGCGTATGACAGAGGCATTCGACAAGGGAGTGGGCTGTATCCTCGCCACTCAGATTGTAGTCGATGGCGTTCCCACTGTGTGGTGTCAGCAGCACGACCGCGTTACCTTAGCCCCTGCCCATGCGAGAGCCTACGAACTGCCGTCTTACTGCTCGCAGGAGAGCGCGGCGATAGTACGGTTGCTGATGGAGATTCCCAATCCCGACAAGAGGATTGTGGATGCTGTGGATGGGGCAATGAAGTGGTTCGAGGAAAATAGGGTGAAGAATGTCACCTACACGCGGATCAACTCCAATGGAGAGTGGCATGCTTCGCTGGTCGGTAATCCGAAGGACGACACGCCGGTATGGGCAAGATATTACGATCTTGAGAATTGCCTCCCCTTCGTATGCGACCGCGACGGGATTCCACGCCGCAATCTCGATGAGATAGGCGAAGAGCGCAGGAACGGCTATGCCTGGTACAACGACCGCCCGGCAGAACTATTTCCCATCTATAAAGAATGGAAAAGCAAACTGTAAGACAATGGAAAATGCACTTATCGACGAACGCTGCTGGTGGTGTGGACACGACCTCCTGTATGGGGCATATCACGATAACGAGTGGGGGAGACCTGTGACAGACGACCGCAGGCTGTTTGAGTTTCTGATCCTGGAATCCGCGCAGGCAGGATTGTCATGGATCACAATATTGCACCGGCGTGAAGGCTACCGCGATGCCTTCCATGATTTCGATGTGGAGCGTGTGGCTGCCATGACTGACGATGATGTGGATAGGCTGATGTTGCATAATGGCATTATACGTAACCGACGGAAAATCGCCACCGCCATCACCAATGCACGTCATTTCATGGCTGTGCAACGCGAGTTCGGCAGCTTCTACAATTATATTGCCTCGTTCTTGCCCGACGGCAAGCCCATCATGAATCATCCAAAGGAGCGGAAGGATGTCCCTGCCACCACACTGCTTTCCGATACGATCGCCAAGGACATGAAGAGCAGGGGCTTCTCATTCTTCGGCTCCACGATATGCTATGCCTTCCTCCAGGCTACGGGCTTCGTCAACGACCACATCGAAGGCTGCCGGTTCAAATACGTATGAGTTCATCGCTCTGCGAGTTGTCTGCGTCTGCCTATGCTTTTTCAGCAAATCCTTTTGCAAGGATAAACAGAAATCCGCGATAAGGAAATTTTTTTTGAATAAATCGGACGGATATTTTGCAGTCTGATGATTTTGTCTTATCTTTGCGACTAACAAAATTGTTTATCAAAATTGACGGTATGGGCGAAACTGCTACAGATACTGAGAAACTGATACTTGAAGCTGCTGTCAAAGAATTCAGCCTCAAGGGATTTGATGGAGCGCGTACTGCTTCGATAGCGAAGGAGGCGGGTGTGACCCACGCCATGTTCCACTACTATTTCCGGACAAAAGAAAAACTTTTCCAACGTATCTTTCAGGAAAAGATGAAGGATATAATGAATATGATGACTACGGAAATTACATCCGCTGAGGGAGACATAAAGGAACGCCTGAAGAAAGGCATCGAACGGCATTTTGATTTCCTGAAGGCCAACGATACGCTTCCTGTGTTCCTTGTCACGACCCTCAATTCCCGCCCCGAACTATACCACGACCTGAAAGAAGATCTGCTCAATTCTTTCCCGGAACGTTTCAGCAGGATACAGCGCGAATTCGACAGGGCTGCCGAGAGAGGTGAGATCGTACGGGTGGATGCTGCAAGGCTGTTGGGAGATGTCGCAGCCTTAAACGTGTTTCCGTTCGTTGCCACCTCCCTTTTTATGGCGGTCACGGGCTACGGCGAGGAACAACGGGAGGAGTTTCTGGAGGCAAGGAAGAAGGAGAATGTGGAAACCATATTAAAGAGAATATCATGAGAAAGATTGCAATGACACTGTCGATGGTTGCCGTTGCGCTGTGTTCTTGGGCAGAGACATTGACACTAAAAGAATGTGAGAAGCTTGCATCTGACCATTATCCGGCTATAGCTCAATACGGTTTGCTGGAGAAAGCAGCGGCGTTCAATCTCTCCAACGCATCCAAGGCGTGGTTGCCGCAGGGAGCTGTCGGTTTGCAGGCATCATGGCAGAATGATGTGGCGTCTCTCCCGGATGCGCTGACCAATGTGATGGCACAGCAGGGCGTGGATTATCCCGGCATGAGCAAGTTACAGTACAGGCTGGGCGTTGATGTGAACCAGCAGATATGGGACGGAGGCAAGATCTCAGCTCAGAAACGCACTATCGGGACGGCAGCCGACATAGAGCACCGGTCGATCGACGTGCAGCTCTACGACGTGGAGGGCAGGGTGGAGGAGCTGTACTTCGCACTCCTGCTCTACGACGCACGGATTGAACGCTGCGAAAAGTCAATAGCGATGGTAGATTCGACCCTGAGTCAGGTGAGGTCGATGTACGCCAACGGAGTGGCGATGTCTACCGACTGCGACCAGATCGAGGCACGGCTCCTGAGCCTTCAGCAGCAGAAATCACAACTGACAGCTGCACGTGGCAGCTATCAACGGGTGCTGGAGATATTCATAGGTAAGCCGGTAGGCGGCCGGACACTTGTCTTACCCGACGAAAGAGTTGATGCCGGAGCAGACCATCCGCAGCTCCGGCTCTTCGATGCCCGTGTGGACAACCTCGCGGCACAGGAGGCGGGAATAAAGGCCTCGGTAATGCCGCAGGTAGGAGCTTTCGTATCCGGATATTTCGGATATCCGGGATACAACATGTTCAAGAACATGCAGTCGCATGACTCCTCTTTCAATTTCATGATAGGGCTGAAGGCCACATGGAATTTCGGGTCGCTCTATACCCGCCGTAATTCGCTTGACCGACTGCAGATACAGCGGCAGCAGATCGAGACGGAGCGAGAGACATTCCTCTTCAACAACAGTATCGCCGAAAACGAGGGCATGGGGCAGATCGAATGTCTGCGCAAGGTGATGCAGGATGATGAGCGCATAGTCGCCCTCCGTGGCAGGGTGGTGCGCGCCGCCCGCTCGCAGTTGTGCAACGGTGTGATCGACACAACGGCACTCCTTGCAAAGATCACCGATGAGGAACTTGCCGAGAACGACCTCTCGCTCCATCGTATCGAACTTATCAAGGCAATCTACCAACTTAACCATATCCGCAACAAATGAAAAAGATATCCTTAATAGCGGCGATATCAGCCATCGCCCTCTTCGGGTGCCAAAAGGCTCCCGGCTATGACGCATCAGGCAATTTCGAAGCTACGGAAGTAACTGTCTCGGCGGAGTCGGCAGGTAAGATTCTTGAATTTGAGATCGAGGAAGGTGATACTGTCAGTGCCGGCCGGTTCGTTGCGCTGATCGACACTGTCCAGCTTCACTATCAACGCCGACAGTTGATGTTCCAGCACTCTGCATCTAATGTAAATCGTCCCGACATACAGTTGCAGCTTGCCTCCATGCGTCGCGATCTGGAGAAACAGCTTGCCGAGAAACGGCGCATAGAGCGGCTGCTCGCCGACGGGGCGGCTACCGCCAAACAGCTCGACGATATCAATGCGGCGGTCGCTATCCTGAAGGATAGAATCGCCGCACAGGAATCCACTCTACGCAACAGCACGGCATCGATTGATGAGTCAGCGTCGGCAATACAGTCGCAGATCGAGCGTATCACCGACCAGATATCCGATTGCTACATCACATCGCCCATCGCCGGCACGGTGCTGGCCAAATATTGCCAGGCAGGAGAATATGTAGTGCCCGGAAAGCCACTGATGAAGGTCGCCGACCTGAGCAAGATATATCTCAGGGCATATTTTACCTCAGCGCAGCTTGCCGACATCAGGCTCGGACAGGAAGTGACGGTCGTGGCGGATTTCGGCGGTGACAAACTCTATGAGTATCCCGGCACCATAACATGGATATCATCGGAGAGCGAGTTTACCCCGAAGAATATCCAGACACAGGACTCACGCTCCAATCTTGTCTATGCGGTGAAGATAGCTGTGAAAAACGACGGCCGACTCAAGATCGGAGGATATGGCAATGTGAAGCTATGAACGCTATCCTGACACATGGCATCGGCAAATCGTTCGGTACGGTAAAGGCACTCTCTGACATTAACATCGCCGTGTCGGAGGGTGAGATCTACGGCTTGATAGGTCCCGACGGAGCAGGGAAGACCACCCTGTTCCGCATACTCACCACCTTGATGTTGCCCGACACAGGCACGGCGGAGGTATGCGGATTCGATGTGGTGAGGCAGATGCGTCAGATCCGTGGCATCTCAGGATATATGCCCGGACGCTTCTCCCTCTATCCCGATCTGTCGGTGGAGGAGAACCTGAATTTCTATGCGGCGCTTTTCGGAGGGAAGGTGTCGGACAATTACGATATGATCGCACCAATCTACAGCCAGCTCGCTCCATTCAGAAAAAGACGCGCCGCCAACCTTTCGGGTGGCATGAAGCAGAAGCTTGCCCTGTGTTGTGCGCTCGTGCATCGTCCGAAGATGCTGTTTCTCGATGAACCCACAACGGGGGTGGATGCCGTGTCGCGCAGTGAGTTCTGGGATATCCTCGGGGAGATTAAGAAATCGGGGATGCCGGTTCTCGTGTCCACCCCTTATATGGATGAGGCTTCGCGTTGCGACCGCATCTCGCTTATCAATTCCGGCAGGATCCTTGAGACAGGATCGCTCGATGAAATCCTTTCGCGCAACGCCATGCCGGTTGTCGCGGTGAAGGGCAGTGACAACTACCGCACTTTGCTTGATGTGCGCAAGATCACGGGAGTGGATGACGCTTTTCTTTTTGGAGAGTATATCCATGTGTTTGTGGACCCGGATTTTGATATCGGCTGCATTTCCTTGGTCCCAGGAGTGGAGGACGTAAAGGTGATCAAGCCAAACATTGAGGATGTGTTCATAAAAATCATGAGCCATGGGGAAGGATAAGGTGATTATTGCGGACAAGCTCACGAAGCGGTTCGGCGACTTTACGGCTGTCGACGCCATCAGTTTCAGTGTCGGTAAGGGAGAGATTTTTGGATTCTTAGGTGCCAACGGGGCTGGAAAAACCACCGCCATGAGGATGTTGTGTGGATTGAGCAAGCCCACGGCGGGAAATGCCTCCGTGGCCGGATTCGATGTGGCCACACAAAGCGAGAAGGTGAAGCTCCATATTGGCTACATGAGCCAGAAATTCTCGCTGTACGCTCCTATGACTCCCCGGCAGAACATCAGGCTTTTTGGTGGAATCTATGGCCTTTCGTCCGCTATGATCAAGAGCCGTTGCGATGAGCTCGCCCGCTCGCTTTCATTCGGGAAGGAAATGGATATGCCGGTGGAAATCCTGCCTTTAGGACAGCAGCAGAAGCTGGCTTTCTCCGTGGCCACGATCCACAGGCCTGAGGTGGTGTTCCTTGATGAACCTACGGGAGGTGTCGACCCTGTTACCCGGCGTCAGTTCTGGGAGCTGATCTACAGGACAGCTGACAGCGGCACCACAGTGTTTGTCACAACCCACTATATGGACGAAGCCGAATATTGCGGCCGGGTGTCGATCATGGTCGACGGACAGATCAAGGCTATGGGCTCGCCGGCCGAATTAAAACATGAGTTCAACGCATCCGGCATGGATGAGGTGTTCAGGATTCTGGCACGTAAAGCTGTACGACAATGAGAAAAAGTTTCCTGGCTTTTGTCCGCAAGGAGATCTTGCATATAGTGCGCGATCCGCGCACTATGCTCATAGCCCTGCTGATACCGGTGGTGCAGATGATTCTTTTCGGGTTCGCGATCTCTACGGAGGTCAACAATATCGACGTTATGGTGGCTGCCCCGAAGATCAATCCGGCTGTGGAATCGAAGGTGGCTCAGCTTAGCCACAATCCTTACGTCACATTCAAGGGCTACATCCCGACTGATGATGTTGACCGGCAGCTTGCTGCCAACAATGCCCTCGCCGTTGTGGTGTTCAGCGATGATTATGACGTGTCTGACAGAAGCCAGATTGTTGTCGACGCCTCGAACACCACTACCGCCCAGACCGCCGCCGGCTATCTCTCGCAGATGCTTTCCCCGGGAGGGCAGGGGAGTCTTTCCCCCGGCATCACCATCCTCTATAATCCGCAGCTCAAGAGCGCCTACAACTTTGTGCCCGGCATCATGGGCATGATATTCATTCTCATCTGCGCCATGCTCACGTCGGTGTCGATCGTCCGCGAGAAGGAGACTGGCACCATGGAGGTGCTCCTTGTGTCGCCTATCCGTCCGGTGATGATAGTCATGGCCAAGATGATACCATATTTCATCCTTACTTGTATCGACCTTGTGCTCATTCTCGTCATCGCCAAATATGCGCTCGGCGTGCCTCTCTCCGGATCCATGGCGGCCCTCCTCACGATATCCTTCATCTACATCCTGCTTTCATTGGCTCTGGGTCTCTTTGTATCCACCTTGGTGGACTCACAGATGGCGGCCCTTCTGATTTCCGGCATGATGTTCATGATGCCGGTGATGATGCTTTCCGGTATGCTGTTCCCCATAGAGAATATGCCCCTTGTCCTCCAATGGGTGTCGAACATCGTTCCGGCCCGTTGGTACATTCCCGCCATGCGCAAGATCATGATCGAGGGACTCGGATTCGAATATGTGTTGACCGAGCTGGCGGTCCTCTCCGTGATGGCTGTGGCCCTGACTGCGATATCAATCAAACGATTTAAAAACCGACTGCAATGAGAACTCTCCTGATACTGCTACGCAAGGAATTCATCCTGTTCTGGAATAACAGGTTCCTGCCGAAGGTGGCGTTTATCTACCCTTGCATGGTGATATTGGTGATCCCCCTGGTCACGACAATGGATGTGAAGCATGTGGGGGTTGTCGTGGTTGACAGTGACAATAGCCGGCTATCGCGAAGTATGATGACCGACCTCGCTTCAACATCGTTCTTCACGGTGAGGACTGAGGTGGACTATGTGGCCGCCATAAATCTTGTCAAGCGCGGCGAGTGTGACGTGATATTGGAAATCCCGCATGATTTTCAAAAATCAGTTGACTCCGGTACGCCCGTCGCCCCTCACATCAGTGCCAACGGCGTGAATGGCCTGAAGGGATCTCTCGGATCGCGCTATGTGTCGCAATCGGTCATGCGGACAGTCACTGCTTACAAAGGTATGGATCTCCCCGAACTTGTAACAGTCCAATACCTCTACAATCCTACCCTTGAATATCGCAACAACATGATTCCTGCGCTGATGATAATGCTTCTCGTGATGCTGTGCGGATTTCTCCCGGCCCTCAACCTTGTGGGCGAGAAAGAGACCGGCACCATCGAGCAGATGAACGTCACGCCGGTCAAGACGCCCGTCTTTGTCCTCTCGAAGGTGATACCTTACTGGATAATCGGATTGATCGACATTACTCTCGCCATGCTGATAGCCGTGGCCGTCTATGGGTTGGCTCCTGCCGGTTCGCTCGCCGCCATCTACCTTGCCACCATCCTGTTCGTATTCGTCATGTCGGGATTGGGAATCGTCATTGCCAATATGTCTGACAGCATGTCGCAGAGCATGTTCCTGATGTTCTTCGTGGTGGTGGTATTCGTTCTGATGAGCGGTCTCCTCACCCCCATATCCTCGATGCCCGACTGGGCTCAGGCCATCACCTACGCCCTCCCTCCCCGCTACTACATCGACATCATGCGCTCGGTCTATCTCAAGGCCACCCCCATGTCCGACCTCCAATTCCAATACCTCGCCCTGACCGCCTTCGCCACCCTCACCAACACCCTTGCTGCCCTCACCTACCGCAAACAGAATTAGTGGTTAAAAGCGTTTTTGAGGAAATTATCTGCATATAATAGGGTGATTGGCTGTACCATCGCAATTGTTTTTTGTCGATATTAAGTTTTTTATTACCTTTGCATACAGATTTCCACGCTATGGGAGCGACGCTCTTAAGAGTTTTTCGCAACGGCATGTGGAAGTCTGATGACATATTATTGAAAAGCGTATATTGACGCTTTGTCTCTGGCTCTTTCAGAACTTTCCACAATTTGAATCCATGCCACATGACAATGCAGCAATAGACGCCACGGGTATGTGTATACCTACTCGGGCTCGTCTCACGCAGATGCTTGAGACGAGTTTGGGGGTATTTACATAAACACAGCGTGGAGTCTGTTGCTCGTCCTTGGCATGATGAGCACGTGGAAAGGCTTTGAAAGAGCGGGACGAGTAACAATATGACTCCCCGCTTTTCTTATACCCAAAACGAAATATCGCCATCTGGAGTCAATGGCTGTGAAAGCGAGTGACCCAAAGTGAAACTCCTTGACAACGTTAATCAAACTCTACGGGATGATTTGGTGGCTAACATCAGGTCCGGCAGTCGTGTGTCCATTGCGGCAGCCAGTTTCTCAATCTATTCCTTTCAGGAATTAAAGGAGCAGCTGAAGGATATCGAGGAGCTACGTTTCATATTTACCTCACCTTCATTCATCACTGAGAACGCTGACAAACAACGCCGGGAATTCTACATACCACGTCTCAACCGCGAGCGGGACATATTTGGGACTGAATTTGAAATCAGACTGCGGAATGAGTTGTCACTTAAATCCATCGCCAGGGAATGTGCCGAATGGATCAGGCAAAAGGTGTGTTTCAAATCCAACCGCACGGGCGAGAACATGATGGGCTTTATCAATGTTGATGGCATCAACTATATGCCAGTCACTGATTTTACAACTGTAGACCTCGGCTGCGAACGTGGTAACAATGCGTATAAGTTCGTTCAGCGTACGGATGCACCGTTATCACAGTTCTATCTCAATCTGTTTGATGAGATATGGCGCGACAATAGTCGGCTTGAGATTGTTACTGACCGGATTCTCGACAACATCACCACTGCTTACAGAGAAAACTCTCCCGACTTTATCTATTTCGTGACGCTCTATAATATCTTCAATGAATTTCTCGAAGATATATCGGAGGACGTGTTGCCTAATGAAGCCACCGGCTTCCGCAACTCGCAGATATGGGGTAAACTTTACAATTTTCAACGTGACGCGGCACTCGCTATCATCAACAAACTTGAAAAATATAATGGCTGTATACTTGCCGACTCCGTAGGTCTTGGCAAGACCTTTACTGCGCTTTCTGTCATAAAGTATTACGAGAACCGCAACAAGTCAGTTCTCGTTCTCTGCCCGAAGAAATTGTATGAGAACTGGGTTGCATTCCGCGCCAACTACCGTAACAATCCCGTAGCCGCCGACCGTCTGCGTTATGACATCCTTTTTCACACCGACCTCTCCCGAGACAAGGGCAAGAGTGCCGGAGGTCTTGACCTTGATTATATAAATTGGGGTAATTATGATCTCGTCGTCATTGACGAAAGCCATAATTTCCGAAATGGGGGCAAAATTTACACCAATGATGACACCGGCGAGGAACGCGAGAACCGTTTCCTCCGTCTGATGAACCGTGTCATCAAGCCGGGAGTGAAAACCAAAGTTCTTATGCTCTCAGCTACGCCTGTAAACAATCGTTTCAACGACCTCAAAAATCAGCTTTCGTTAGCCTACGAGGGGGATAGTGAAAATA
>CAYZPI010000027.1:0-34576 GCA_964480085.1 uncultured Bacteroides sp.
CTACCGGCAAGGTTGACATGACCGACTACAACGGTCTCTACAAGACCAATCCCCGTCTGGCCTTCACGATGATGCTCGCCATGTTCTCCCTGGCAGGTATCCCGCCCTTCGCAGGATTCTTCTCGAAATTCTTCATCTTTACGGGAGCCATCAACCAGGGTTCGATTGCCATCTATGTGCTCGTGCTGATAGCGTTGATCAACACCATCATCTCGCTCTACTATTATCTGCTTGTGGTGAAGGCAATGTTCATCAGTCCCGACGAACCGGTTATCCCCGCCTTCCGTTCCTCAACTTCGGAGCGCGTCGGTCTTTGGATCACCGTAGCCGGCATCATCCTTCTCGGTCTGGTAAGCTGCGTCTACAACTGGCTTCTCACCATTACCGCCAATTCTCCGATGGGCGCCTATTTCATCGGATAATGGCTTCTGGACTGAAACCGGAAATATAGATAAAAAGGCACAGACATCAACTCTGTGCCTTTTTTGCAAATAAATCGTCCGCTTATGGCAAAGAAATCGAAAAAAGATAGAGACGGAAAGGACAACTCATTGTTCTCTGCACCGGATAGCCAACCCACGCTATTCGATGAGAGCGTCAGTGGGTCACCGGCTGTGCCAGAAGAAGCCCTGGAAAATGAAGATGATTTCGACGAGGGATATTATTACGATGAAGACGATGACGATGACCCAATGCTGAAAACTGACTGCTGTGAAGGCACATATTTCAAGCTCCGGATAAACCTCGACGACAGTCCGGTGGAGGTGAGCAGGACCCTTATCGTGCCGTCGCACATCCGTCTGAGCATGCTGTCGAACGTGATGGTACGCGCTATGGGCTGGGATGGATCTCACCTCGCAAAGTTCATCAAGGGTAAGGTTCAATATTGCTGCAAGAAAGAAATCGAAGGTTCAAGCGTAAATCTCAATATACACGATTTCAGCAAGGTAGCTCTCAACGAGGTACTTAAGCGTAAAGGCACAAGCATCAGATGGGAATATGACTATGGCGACAGCTGGGAGCATACAATAGAACTGATAGGACGCATACGCACCAAGAAACCTGTGAAGATAGAAATCACTGAGGCGACAGGTGCCTGCCCCCCCGACGACTGCGGAGGAGTGTGGAGATACAGCGAAATGCTCGATACCCTCAACGACCGACGTCATCCCGGTTATGCGGAGGCTGAAAGATGGCTGGGAAAATGCATCGACCCATCGCATGTTTCGTTAAAGATGCTGAATAATGGGCTCAAGTACTTTAACAAATAGAAATCAATCCAAGAATCACTTTTGAATCATGAAATTTAGAAAAACTATAGCGGCCGTCATGTGCTCGACAATAATGTCAGCTTTGAATGCCCAGACACCCGGAGTGGACATCGACAACAATTCAATGCCCGGATTCACCATCTACCGCCCTTCCGATATCAAGAGTGCGGTGGAGACCAACAGTGGAAAGAGGCTACCGGTGTTCGTGTTCGGCAACGGAGCCTGCTCACATTCGTCGAAGGACTATATTCCTATGCTCACAGAGGTTGTGAACAACGGCTATATCGTAATGGCCGTAGGGGAGAAACCCGGATCTGCCGAGGAGCGTCCGCACGATTTCACCACCATAGGGCGCGACGACAATCTGATCGATGCCGTAGACTGGATATGCCGGCAGAGTGCCGACCGGGCCAGTGATTTCTACCGAATGATTGACATTGACAATATCGCTGTCGGCGGCCATTCCTGCGGAGGAGCCCAGGCGGCGCGTGCATCCTACGACCCGCGCGTCACCACCACCCTCATGCTCAACTCAGGAATGGGCGACATAAGCATGGCAGGAGCCGACACCGAAAGCCTTCAGGATTTCCACAATCCGGTGCTTTACCTTATCGGCGGACCGGATGACATAGCCTACGGAAACGCTGATATCGACTTTGAGCGCATCAACCATGTGCCGGTGGCATCTGCCAATTTCCCGGTTGGACACGGTGGCACCTACGGCGATGACCATGGAGGTGTGTTCGGCGACGTGATAGTGATGTGGCTCGACTGGCAACTGAAAGGCAAGAAAGAAGCATCGAGATTCTTCACCGATGAATCATGGAGAAAGGCCAACTATCCCAAATGCGATTTCAAGTCAAAAGGGCTTTAAAAGCGAGTCTTTCTGCTATCATGTCCGATGCTGTTTAGGGTTAACCCTTATTTAGGAATAATTTAGGGAATACCCTAAATTATCCTTTGAGACCGAACAAATCTTCAGAAATATTTTGCAAAAAAGATAATTATTAAGTATTTTTGCGTAAAATTCAAAAGAAATATAACAAATATTGAAGACATTGTGCAACACATAAGTCCTAACAGTGTACAATCACGTCATCGGGTGCTGTTCCTTGCAGGAATACTGGCGTGCTTGTCGGCTATTGCCACATTATCATGTACGGAGCGCGAACGGGTGCCTGAGAATGAAGAAGAGTACGTTTACCTGCTTGTCGGCGAACCGGTGAGCGAAGGCGACTATACATTGGCAATAGCGCGTGCCGATTCAATTCTTGCCTCACCCAGGGAAATGTCCGATTCCCTGAGGGCATATATCATGATCGACCGGAATGTGGCCATTATAGAACAGGGGCATCTGGATTGGGGTGCTTCCAACGCGGATTCAGTGATAGAGTTCGGCAAAAGTCATGATATCGCATTGGCGGTAATGCAAGGTCTGCAGAACAGAGGCGTAGTCAGCAGACGCAAGGGCAACTATGAAAAGGCAATCTCCGATTATAAAGAGGGTCTTGAACTGGCGGTGGAGAAAAAAGACACAGAGATGGAACAGGCGTTTTCAGAAGTGCTGGCCATCGCTTGCGGGGAGACAAATCTTCCTGACGAAGCCATTGCGTTTGCCCGTCGATCCCTCGAGCTGTCACATGATATGGGTGATACTTTTGGAGAAATCAATTCCATTTCTACCATCGGTGCTATCCTTGTGAAAGAAGAGAAATATGAGCAAGCGATCAAGGAACTGCAACCTTACCATGAACAAGTGTCGCAGTTCAGGACTTTGGCGCGAATAAAATATCTCACTCCCCTGCTCAGATCCTATCTTTCGCTCGATTCGCTGGACAAAGTGCGTCAGACCCTGGCCGAGACATACGAAGCCCTTGATGGCGTCCCGCGCAATACCCAGGCATACCTCGTGGCTGTAAACACAGAAGCCGACCTTGCAGCGAAGGAAGGCAGATATGCCGATGAATGGAAATGGCTCCAGATAGCCGATACGATCGGAGGGATGGGCGCGTCACCTGAGGTGTTGCTCACGCAGCGTGCACGCTGTCTTGCCAATATGGGAAAATACGCCGATGCTTACAAGATGGAGACAAAAGCCTTCATGGCGCTCGACTCAATCCGAAGCGAGCACAACGATGCCACTCTGGCCGAATTGTCGGTGAAATATGACACCTTGAGCAAAGAGAACAAAATCGTGAAGCTCAGGGCGTAGAGACTGGTCTGGGGCCTTATTGCCGTCGGCTGCCTGGTGATATTGGTGGCTATTGTGATAATCGTCGTAATGCTGCTGCGTCGCGCACACCGCCGTCTCGAACGCGCCCGTCAGGAGGAATACCTTCGCGGACTGGAGCAGGAGCGACAGAGGATGGCACGAGAGCTTCACGATGACGTAGCCGGAAGTCTTGTGGGACTGCAATGGCAACTACGCACGCTCTCGCCTTCCGAATCGGAAAAGAAATTGATGGAGATCGCCGGCAGGGTAAGACGGCTGTCGCACGAGCTGATGCCTCCGGAATTTTCCGATCGCACGTTCACCGAATTGCTGCTTGACTATATGGCACAGTTCAACTCAACAAACAGAGGCAAACGCATCGTCCTCACCGATGAAGGTACGTTCCGGTGGGACAGCCTTCCGGCCCACACCAGCCACGAAATCTACCGAATGCTGCAGGAAGCCGTGACGAATGCCGCTCGTCACGGAGGCGACGGCGACATAAAGATCGAACTCGCCGGTGATACCCTTTTCGAGATATCCGTGTCGAATATCCTCCCCTCTTCAACAACCACACATGACGGCGACGGAGCAGGACTGAGGTCGATGCAGGCCCGTGCAGCCACGATAGGCGCTAGCCTGTCGACAAAGACAGAAAATGGATTGTTCACACTAAAGATTTCGCAAATAAAATGAAGACCCTTCTGATAGTCGACGACCATCCGATAGTGCTCGAAGGTATCTGCAGCCTCCTGGGACGCAAAGGCTACCGCATAGTGGGAGCCGCATCGAAGGACGAGGCACTGAAGGCAGTGCGGTCGGGCAAAAGGATAGACCTGATGGTGATCGATGTGTCGCTTGCCGGCGCATTCGACGGCCTTGACCTGCTCGCCGAGCTGCGCACACTCGGCATCGATGCCCCGGCTATCGTCTACACCATGCACGGAGAGCTGTGGAACGTGCGCCGTCTCCAGGAATCCGGCGCACAAGGAATAGTGCTGAAAGGCGACAGCATCGACGAGCTCACCGAGGCAATCAGAAAGGTGGAAGCCGGCGGCACCTACCTAAGTGCTGCTTTCGCCGAACGCACCGATGCAGTGCGCAGCGCCGTCGGCATCATGACGGGCAAGGAAATCGACATGCTGAAGCTGATAAGCGCAGGAACGAGCACTCATGACATAGCCCGCAGAATGTGCATCACCGACAAAGCAGTGGAATATCATAGAAGCAACATATTAAAAAAACTTGGATCAAACAACATGACACAGGCAATCCATCAGGCCGTAAAACTCGGCATCCTTACTTTCTTCACGGCGGTAGCAACATTTCCCTCGCACTCCGCCGAACCGCAGCCAATCGATCTCGGACTCTCGGTAAAGTGGGCCGACCGCAACCTGGGCGCTCAGTCGCCTCTGGAAGCCGGCGGCTATTACGCTTTCGCCGAATTGTCGGAAAAAGAATATTACGATTGGTCGACCTACGAGCATTGCGCCGATGGCGATATGAGCGACCAGCGTGATCTTGGTGAGGAATCGATATGCGGCACACAGTACGATGCCGCCAGGGTGATACTCGGCGACGACTGGCGCATGCCCACCGCAGAAGAACTGATAGAACTTATGGAAGCCTGTCAGGCGGATTATTTCCTGACAGAGCCTCTTAGGCATGTACGATTCACGGCAGCCGGCGGTGCATACATCGACATACCGATGGCCGGCTATATGAGTCTGGACCGTGTGGTGTTCGAAAACATTATAATGACGATAGCTTCCGGTTCATTCAATGTTGAAGAAGGCGAAGAAGATGGCTTTTACTGGTACATGAACGGCCCGTACTATCTCGGCACACAGATAAAATCGGACGCATCCGATTGGATATCGGAACCTATAGTAGGCGAGATCAATCCGACATTAGGCCTGCAGATACGTCCTGTATATTGCGGCGGCACATCATCCACGAAGATGATCGAGGCCACAGGCCGCGAGATAAAGGAAGTGTACACCATCGACGGACGCCGGCTCTCCCATCCGGATACCGACTCATCCCACGGTGTCAACATCGTGGTCTACACCGACGGCACCACCGCGAAAATCGCCCGCTGACATCACCCCCTCCGCTGCCCATACAGATTTGTGACAGAGATTTAGGGAAAACCCTAAATCTCTGTCTTTATGTTAATTATGCCTGAATAATATTTGCAGGACTCATCGGTTTTGATTAAATTTGTAGATAATTATGACATGCCTGCCTCATCAGAATAAGTCAGGTGAATCACGAATAAATAAATTGAATATTATATGAAGTCCAAAAATTTTTTCCGGCGCAACGTGCTCATGGGTATGATTGCCACTGTGTTGATAGGAGTCTGTGCCTGCGACTCGACCGATCCTGAGTTCATCATAGAGCCGGGTACGCTGACCGGCACCCACCCGAATTATCGTGGTGACGTGAGTTTCACCATCGATGTGCCCGGTGAGGCAGGTGAAGGCACAAGTTCATCGCCCGCTGTGGTCAATAGCGGTGACACGCTCCTAATGGCCATCAACCAGAAGAGCAGCTACCATGACCCCGACGGATCGGTGTTCACCTGCGAGCCGAAATCTACCTTAAAGCTCTACATGACGATGGACACTGTGTACGCCAGGGATCTTGACGAGCTGAGGCATGTGGAGGTACCGGAGGTGACAACCGCCAGCAGCGGCAGCTACCCGGTGAGCCACCGTACAATGCAGACATTCGAGATCGGAGGCCAGCAGATTGTGTTCGACCTCATGCATGAGGTCTACACATATTGCGCGTCGACGGGCGACAAGATTGAGATGCCTCACGTGAAGCTCCGCGGGGCCACGCTTGGTGGCAACAGCACCGCCGAATCACGCTCGGCGGCGGTAATGACCGGAGTCAGTGTACGCCCGCTCCCCGACAACGGTGCGGTACACCGCGATCCGACAATGTTCGAGGTAAACGTAAGGTTCAGCCTCGACATCGAGAAGAGCAAGAAACTGAAGGACGATCCGGCGCAGACGCTGGAAATCTCCGTCAACTACGTCGGCGTGGTGGAGATCCCCACCCGTCCGAACGACCCGAAGAGCTTCCTGCTGTATAAGTGGGAGCCAATAACAGGCACGACAAGCACCGCGCCTCCGTTCTTACGGACAAAGGGAGAGACGATGGAGGTGTGCCTCGCGCAGACGAGCACGTACACCGACGAATACTCCAACCGGGCGGTTGCACACCCGAAGGCAACGGTCACACTCTCGGTGGCGAATGACACGGTGTGGGGAAAGGACGTTAATGAACTGAAGATCCTTGAGGAGCAAACTGCGGAGGTGGCCGACCGACAGGCCTCAATCCAGAAATTCGGCTCGGAGCTGCAGACAGTCGACATTGACTGGAGCTATGAGAGCGGCGAGGCTGAACTCGGCGGACGCATGATCGCGATGCCCCACTACTCGCTCTCGCCTGCATCGGTCAGGGATGTCACGGTCAAGGAGCTTTGCGACACCACTATCGGCGGCAAGATGGCTACGTTATATGAAGTGACGGCCACGTTCAGCCAGAAGGCCGTAGCCGAAAACGTGACTGACCATACACCTGACATCGATGTCGAGTATGTCGTGAGCTATATAGGTGCCATTGAAATCTACTTGGTCGATGTCGAGTACATCCCGAGTGGCGAATGGGTTGACCCGCATCACAATCTGGCCTTAGCGTACTACGCCAAGGTGGAGCGCTACCGCACCTACTCAAACGGCAAGCGTGTAGGCCCGGATGAGTTCTATGACTACGGGCATTTTTCTGGACTTGGTGTGGGATACGGATTTGTGGAAGGCTATCATAAGTGGTATAACGAATGGGTAAACGGTTACCCCTATACGGATACGATGATTGGAGACAGCATAAAAATTGTCACACAAAAGATTGAGTTCTCCAATTTAGGCTGGTTTACGTATGAGTTAATTGAGGATAGATGGTTAGGCTACTATCCGGGATCTTCCTTGCCTCAGGAAGTAGTTTTCCCTAATTATTCCCTATATCGGAAAAGCAAGCTGTATGACCCGGAAGTGGATGTCGCCAAGGATTTCGACAATCCTTCCTATCCGTCGGATTCCCGTCCAAGCGGATGGTATTTCTATGAATATACACAAAGAAAAAACTATTGGATCGATTGGAATTTGCCTGATTGCGGAAATTGGGGAACCGGTACATTGACCATCGCTTTTACTATCAACGACCAGTTCCTGGTCATTGACGGGAGGCGGATCGACTTCTCGCCGTTGCATAACCTGAAAACAGATTATACTTTGACAGAGACCGATTTTGAAGAAGATGACAAGAAAGGCAAGATAGCGGCGCTGGAGTTGAACGGTTCGTTCCTCGGAAAAAATTTCTATGCCGCGCAGATTGACACGCTCTATGTAGCCAAGTAGACCTCAGCGGCTTCCGCCTCCTTATAGTCAACAATCAAAGAATCTGTACTTTTTTCGAAAATCATTTCTACCTGCTGACAATTAATGCATTGACAGAGCCCTGGAGGTGCGATACTGTTTCCCCGGGTGCAGCGCCAGCAGAACCCGGGGAAACAGTATCGCACCTCCGGCGCTCATTTTGTGGGGAGTGAGTGGACCCCTCCCGGGGTTCACAGGCTCTCTACCATAGACAAGTATAACTAATCAGATACTATTATATAGTAACTACTCAGCTATCAATAATTTTATAATATATTGATAATCAATGTAGGGTCGCGCCATGGCGCGTCCGCCTGACAGACGGTAGTCGCATGTTTTATGGTGGTGCTAAGCGGACGCGGCATGCCGCGTCCCTACAAATCGAATGAGACGGAGGACGCGAATGATAGCGTGTAGCCTCATCGTGATCTTACGGACAAGTCAAGGATCGATGGCAGCCAATCGACAAGAGGTGTCGGGATGTTCAGCACCACCTTCCCCTCGCTACCCGAGATAGAGAGCGGTTTTGCCGAAAAAATTATTGAAAAGGAGGGCTGGTATTTTGAAATATATACCGACAGACTCTTTCCTGCCGTATTGTCAGCCGCCTTAACCTCAACCGGATAGATCTCGATCCCTTCCTGAATGATAAAATCCACCTCTGCCGTGCCAGTCGACACCCAATAGCGTGGAAGCTGCTCCAGCTGTGGCACAAGCGATTGCGCTATGAAATTCTCTGCCAATGCTCCCTTGAACTCAACAAAAGAATCTCCAGACTGGCTGAATATGGCGGCAGGGAGTTTTGCAAGAGCCCTGAGCAAGCCGATATCAAGCATATAGATCTTGAAAGCACTGAGATCATCGAACGCACTTAATGGCAACCCCGGCTTTGAGCAACAGAATATCTGATAGATAAGCCCTGCCTCACGGAGCCACGACAGGGCATTCTCATACTCTCTGGCGCGGGCACCGGGTTTCACAGCCTTATACACGAACTTTCTGTTTTCCTTGGCAAGCTGTGAAGGCAACGACTGCCACACAGCAGCTATTTTAACAAAATCAGATGCAGATGCATGTTTTGTGAAATCGTAGAAATACGATGTGAGTATTTCGTCCTGCTCCTTTGTCACTACATCCATCCCTCTTCCCTCCAAAGAAGCCAGGACAGCCTTTGGCATTCCACCGCACACCTGATATCTGCGATACTCATCCCAGATTTTACCTGACACCACCTCAGGCAGTGGCTCCACAGTCTCCAATCGATCAATATATTCCACCAAATCCTTATTAGATGTACGCAGGTATTCACGGAATGTCACGGGATACATGTGCAGGAAATCTACCTTACCCACCGGGAACCCCTTGTGGCGATGTATGGCTACACCAAGTAGCGAACCGGCTGCAATCACATGATATTGAGGGTAATCCTCACAAAAATATTTCAGGGCATTGAGTGCGTCAGGGCATTCCTGAATCTCATCAAAAATAATCAGCGTCTCATCGGGAAGAATGGGCGACTGACAATATAGCTCCAGACGCTTTATCAATCTTTCGGGCTGACGGGTATCAGAAAATTCCTTTGCCAGTTCCTGGCTTGCGTCGAAATTGAAATAAGCCACATGATGGTAGCAAGTAGAGCCAAACTTTTTCATCACCCATGTCTTGCCTATTTGCCTCGCACCTTGAATTATCAGCGGTCTGCGGTCTGGCGAAAGCTTCCAGTCAACAAGTCGGTCGATTATTTCCCTATATATCTCCATATCTTCATGCGTTGAGATTACTATGTTTTCAGACTGCAAATATAAAGAAAAATTCCGAGATCGGCCATGTCATGTTATAAAAATGTGATTTTTTACACATTTTTCCATGGAAAAATGTGATTTCTTACACATTTTTCCAACATACGGGGAGAGAAAGTTGTAAATGTGACTGGCGGAGGCGGAAATCGCGTCCCTACTGCTTGTGCAGCAACGGATTATGGAAATTTGTGGGTTCTCTTTTATCAAAAACGGTGATTTTGCGTTATTATAATATGGACGGACTGATAATTGGACTGATATTGCCGTTCGCGGGCACGATGCTCGGAGCGGCTTGTGTTTTCCTGATGAAGGAAAGCATCCCCCGGCTTTTGCAGAAGACCCTGACGGGTTTCGCCGCCGGGGTAATGGTGGCTGCGTCGGTGTGGTCGCTGCTGATCCCCTCGATTGAAATGAGCGGGAGAGAGGGATTCATGAGCGTGATGCCTGCCATAGTGGGCTTCTTGGGCGGCATTTTCTTCCTTCTGCTGCTCGACAGCGTGGTACCTCACCAGCATGTGGATAGCACAGACAGCGAGGGTCCGCGGACACACCTGTCAAAAACGGCGAAACTCGTGTTCGCCATCACACTCCACAATCTGCCCGAAGGCATGGCAGTCGGGGTGGCACTTGCAGGAGCACTGGAGCACAACTCGTATATGTCCATGGCGGGAGCCATCGCCCTGTCGATAGGTATGGCCATCCAGAACTTTCCGGAAGGGGCGATTGTGGCGATGCCACTGCGCAGCCTGGGCAACTCACGCAGGAAATCGTTCGCCATGGGTACTCTCAGCGGCATCGTGGAACCTATCGGTGCCATCCTCACCATACTGCTCGCCTCGGTGATCCTCCCCATCCTTCCGTATCTACTGGCTTTCGCCGCCGGAGCGATGCTCTACGTGGTAGTGGAGGAACTAATTCCGGAGACTCAGGAAGGCGAGCACTCCAACATGGGCACTATCGGATTCGCCCTGGGCTTCGCTCTGATGATGACCCTCGACGTCCTGCTGGGATAGCTCCGTCTTCCCCTTCGATTTCCAAAATCGATAGATTTTAAAACCTTACCTTAGTTTTTCTCCTTGAAGGCGTTGATGCGCTGGTGGAAGTTCCGGCGCAGACATTCGCTGTAGAGCCACGGCTCGGCTCCGTGGTAATCGCCGACGTTGAGTATGTCGAGGATGTTGGGGAGATAGCTTCCGTCGAAACCTTCCACCACAAGCACCTTCGCCTCAGGGTCGAGCGTCACGGTGATGGTGTCATTGAGCACAGCGGGTGTGGCATCCGTGCGCCAGTTCACCGGGTTGATACACATCGTATTGGGAGCCGCCACCACAGACTTCACATAGCGTACGTCAGACACCGAGTTGTAGCAGACCACCACACCGGTGTCGGTGGAGTCCTGCGCTGCATTTATATACTGATGGTAGGCCACATCTCCCGGGGTGACCTTGTAGCCGAGCACGTAGGCCGCCACCATCCTGTCGCGCACATCCCAACGCAGCTCCTTGAGTAGCTCGACAACAGCCTTCCCTCCCTGGCTGAATCCGGCAAGGATGAAAGGGCGTCCGTGGTTCAAGAACATCAGGAAATGGTCGAAGGCACGCCTCACATCGTCGAAAGCCACCTTGTGGAACCGGCAATTGATTGTATCCTCATCCAGCGTGGCCCACGTGTCGAGGGAGATATGGCGATAGTAAGGGGAATAGAAATTATTACCCTCAGCCATATATTCCGCCACGCCGTCCATCTCTATAGCCATGTGGGCGCGGTGATCGTCGCGCGACGGGTCGGCATAATGGCAGATGAGGTCGCCATATTCGGCGTACCAGTCATACTCCCAAGTGGACGGGATATAGAACACATCTACACCCGTTCCGATGGAGTCATTTGCCACGATTTTCCACATACCGCTGTAACTGTAGTTCGGTTCCTTAGGAACATATTCCAAGGGTCTCTCCACGAAATTGGGGTGGCAACCACCCGCAACCAATATTACAAAAGTCGAAAACAATATGCCGACGAATTGATGTAAGTTATTCATAACCCAAATCCGATAAATAGTCATTTTTTGTCAATTTCAACACAAAGGTACAAAAAATTTCGGAATTATATTTACCTTTGCACCGACAAGCAAACGATTTAACAAATCGAATTATGGAAACGAGGGAAAAGGAGATATACCAGGTGACACTTATCGGGTCGGCAGTGAATGCATTGCTGATTGCCCTTAAGTTTGTGGCAGGATTTGCGGGAAAGAGTTCGGCCATGGTGGCAGACGCCGTGCATTCGCTCAGCGACTTCATATCGGATGTGGTGGTGCTCGTGTTCGTGAAGATTGCCGGAAGACCCAGGGATAAAAGTCATGAGTACGGGCATGGCAAATTCGAGACACTCGCCACAATGATAATCGGCATCCTGCTTGTGGGTGTCGGCATCGGACTGATAGTAAACGGTGTGGAAGCTGTGGTACGCAGCCTCAACGGAGAGGCGTTGGAGCGTCCGACGAGGTTGGCGCTGGTGATAGCCATAGTGTCGATCGTATCGAAAGAATGGCTTTACCGCTACACCGTGCGTCGCGGCAAGAAGCTCGATTCGCAAGCTGTGATGGCCAATGCGCTTCACCACCGCAGCGACGCGGTGTCGTCGTTGGGCACACTTTTCGGCATAGCCGGCGCCATGTTCTTGGGCGACAAGTGGAGGATCCTCGATCCCATAGCCGCAATTGTGGTGAGTGCGTTCATCATCAAGAGCGGCTACGACATCGTGAAGCCCTGCATCAACGAACTGCTTGAGGCCTCCCTACCCGATGACAAGGAGAAAGAGATAGTGAGGCTGTTGACGGGCGTGCCGGGAATCAAGCTGGTGCATAACCTTCGCACCCGGCGTATCGGCAACGGGATAGCCGTGGACCTGCACGCCAAGATGGATGGCAACATATCATTGAATGAGGCTCACGAAAAAGCCACCGCCGCCGAGAACGCAATACGGCGCTCCTTCGGCAACAATTCGATCATCAACATCCACATGGAGCCCTTTAAGGGTGAATCAGACTCAACCACGGATAGCGCGGGGAGTAAGGATGGCCAGGAAGAACCCACGGCATAGAAGATAGAGGAGGAAGGCGGTCCAGAGCGTTGGGTTGGTGGGAAGAGAAAGTGACACTGAGCCACCGCTGATGTGGGTGAAGCAGACGGCGAAGAAGATGAGCGCCGAGGCGAAAGTGACCTTCAGCATGGCGCGGGTAGCCGTGAGGCCGATGAAGAAGCCGTCGAATACGAAAGCAGCGACAGTAACGGGTGGTATCAGTACGATGAACCAGTGTAACGTCGAGGCATACGCCACCACCTCCGCCTGATCGGTGATAAGCGAGATTATCGTCCTGTAGCCCACGGCATAAACCGAGAAGAAGACTATGGCGACAACCGACGCCCATATCAGGATCCGCCGGATGCTACGGTGAAGCATTCCATAGCTGGATGCGCCTGCGAAACGTCCGACGAGCGCCTCTCCGGTGAAAGCCAACCCATCCATGAAATAGGAAAAGAAGAGAAAGAACTGCATGATCACTGCATTAGCAGCCAGCTCAAGCGAACCTATACGTGCGCCTATGGCAGTGACTGCCAGCGACACCGACATGATGCATGCAGAGCGAAAGAAGATGTCAGTGTTGACGTTGAAGAAACGCTTGATATCCCCACCCCGAACCAATTCCCTCAGACGGATCCTCTCCATGCCGCCTGAAGGCTTCGAGAATCTCGACAAGAGAACCAGGGCGAGCACCAACCCACACCAGTTGGCGCACAATGTGCCAAGCGCGACTCCCTTGAAACCAAGATCCAGGACAAAGACGAATAAAAGGCTGAACAGGATATTGATGACATTGACTCCGACGGATATTATCATGGGACGCACAGTGTCCTGCATGCCGAGGAACCATCCGAGGATAACCATTGTGGAAAGCAACGCAGGGGCCTCCCAGATGCATATACGGAAATAGCCGGCGGCAAGCTCCGCCACAGAAGCATCGGCATCGATAAGCATGGAGACCGCCGCCAGCACAGCCGACTGAAAAACGACAAGCAGCAATCCGATAGCCAGAGCTACCCCACCCGATTGATAGAGAAGTTTATAGCACAGGTTGGGATCGGAAGCGCCGAGAGCCTGCGAGGTGAGCCCCGTGGTGCCCATACGCAGAAAGCCGAAGAGCCAAAACGCGACATTCATCATCATCGACCCCACGGCAATGGCACCAATATAAGTCTCAGAGCCAAGGTGCCCGGATATCGTGGTGTCGACCAGACCGAGAAGCGGTACGGTGATATTGCTCACGATAGCCGGGACACTCAGGCGGAGTATCTCACGGTTGAGATTCATCAGAGTTCTGTGAGACAGGCATCGAGCTCACGGATGATCTTCTCGCGGTCGAGATGCTGACCGATGAACACAATCTTCTGCATCCTGTCGCCATATTTTCCGTCCCACTCGGCCAGGAGCGACGGATCCTGGCACATGAATTCCCTAAGTTCATCTTCGGGCGCGGTGGCGTACCATTGACCTGCTTCTGAGATGGTCTTCTGCTTTCCTGCCTGCTCGAAGAGATATGACATATCAGTGTTCTGCTTGAAATAGCATACTCCTTTGGCGCGGATTATGTTCTTGTCCCAGTTCTTTGCAACGAACCGGTCGAATTTCGACAAGTCGAACGGCTTGCGGCGATAATACACGAAGGTGCCTATGCCATATTCCTCCACCTCGCCGCCTTCATGGTGATGGTGATGATGGTGGTGGCCATGATGATGCTCATCGTGGTGGTCATCATCATGGTGGTGGTGATGCCCATCGTGGTGATCATCGTGGTCATGGTCGTGATGATGATGGTCGTGATCATCGTGATGGTGATCATGGTCCTCCATCTCCGCCTCGATCTCATCGAGGGGACGGTCGATTTCCTTTACCCAAGCAGCTGAGTTGGCCACCTCGTCGAAATTGAAAAGATGGGTGTTGAGAAGCATATCAAGGTCGATGTCACAGTAATCACACTCGATGATACGAGCCTGAGGCTGGATAGTGCGCAGGATCTTGCGGATACGCTGAAGTTCATCGACCGACACCTCGGATGCCTTGTTGAGCAGGATTATGTTGCAGAACTCAATCTGCTGGATGATGAGGTTCTCGATATCCTCCTCGTCGATATCCTTCTTCGTAAGGGAGTCGCCGCAAGCGAACTCATCCTGAAGGCGAAGGGCATCCACTACCGAGCAGATACAATCAAGGCGCGGAATGCCATACATGGAATATTTCTCGTCCATACGCGGCATCATGCAGATGGTCTGCGCAATAGGTGCCGGCTCGCATATTCCGCTCGCCTCGATAACGATATAATCGAAGCGGTCCATCTTCAGGATGTCGTTGATCTGCTCCACCAGATCCATCTTCAGAGTGCAGCAGATACAGCCGTTCTGGAGAGCCACAAGGCTGTCGTCCTTCTGGTTGACCACGCCACCCTTCTGAATGAGGCTTGCATCGATATTCACCTCACCGATATCGTTGACAATCACAGCGAAGCGTATGCCTTTCTTATTGCTGAGAATACGGTTGAGCAATGTAGTCTTGCCGCTGCCGAGATAACCGGTGAGCAGCAGAATGGGAACAAACTTATCGTTCATAAAAAGGTTCTTTTTGTAAATAAATACAAAATTACGGAATTTTTCGACACACATCAACAAAAAAATAACTACATTTGCAAAACACTTAATACGTAATAAGTGATAGTGAATAGTGAATAAGTATTATTCTACCCCTCCGCTTATCCTCAATTACACACCCACCTACACACCCACCCTCACCCATTCACTATCACCTATTCACTATTACTTATTCACTATCACTTATCTCATGGTACCCAAAACGATACACTACTGCTGGTTCGGAGGCAATCCCCTGCCCAAAGACGCAATGAAATGCATAAACTCGTGGCGCAAATTTTTCCCGGATTACGAGATAAAAGAGTGGAACGAGGAGAATTTCGACATATCGGCAAACAAGTATATCGAAGAAGCCTACAGGCAGAAAAAATATGCCTTCGTGAGCGATTACGCGAGATTCAAGGTGCTTAATGACAATGGAGGAGTGTATTTCGACACCGATGTGGAAGTGATAAAACCGATGCACGATATCATCGCCCGCGGACCATTCATGGGATTCGAGAAATCACTCGCCACCAACGGGCACGCCCAGGACACACCGCTCGGCGTGAATCCCGGGCTCGGAATGGCGGCGGAAGCAGGAATGCCTTTCTTGAAAGAGATACTCGACCATTACGACTCGATAACTTTTGACATCACAGAAGGTACGATCGTGTACCACACCACAAGATTGCTTACAGAGGCAGGTCTGCGACAGGAGAATGCGTTGCAGCAAGTGGCGGGATTCACCATTTATCCCGATGATTATCTATGTCCGATGGATTCCACCACCGGCATCGTGACAAAAACAGGCAACACTGTGTCGATACATCACTACTCATGCTCATGGATGGACCACAACACTCTATCGTTCAGACTGCACCTGCTGAAAAACCAGATGATAAAAATATTCGGAGCCAATACGATAATGAAAATTGCCAGGATACTGAAACACTGACACCGCGCGTCCAGGAGGGAAATCCGCCGGCAGGCTTGCGGGACGGACATAATACAAAAAAATCATATAGACGGGCAGGAGATTTTTACTATTGGCGATTTTTTCGTAACTTTGGGGTTCGAAATGAAAAAGTGGAGATACATATTGATTGCAGCCATGCTCATCGGCGCCATCCCGGCAGCGGAAGGCGCCCTGAAATGGGAGTATGTGAGCACAAGCTTGATGACTGACGACACCTCCGACACCGACAAGGTGGAGGTGACCGTAAAGGACGGCTATATCTATATAGATACCTCGAAGCCCATCACCATAAAGCTTATGTCGATATTAGGACAACTTGTGTCGCAACAAAATCTCCCGGCAGGTGTTTCAAGAATAAAGATGTCAGCAAAGGGCATCTACATACTCAAGGCAGGGGGCCTGACAAAACGGGTGAGCGTATGACGACATGCGTATCCTTGCCCCGACAATCATTCACTAAATAAACGAACAAAGATCATGGAACGCATCACAGTAAAGATTATCAACAACTCGGGATTCGACCTCCCTACATACGAGACATTTTCATCCGCAGGCATGGATGTGAGGGCGGCAGTGAAAGAGCCGGTTGTGCTCCAGCCCATGGAAAGGAAACTCATACCCACGGGACTGCGTGTACAGCTCCCCCACGGCTACGAGATGCAGATGCGTCCGCGCAGCGGACTGGCACTGCGCAACGGCATAACCCTGCTGAACACCCCCGGCACAGTAGACGCCGACTATCGTGGCGAGATCGGCATCATCCTGATCAACCTCTCCAACGAGCCCTTCACGGTGAATCCCGGCGAGAGAATATGCCAGATGGTGGTGACCAACTACACCCACGTGAAATGGGAGCCTGTGGAGCGCATCGACGAGACCGAACGTGGGGAAGGAGCTTTCGGTCACACCGGACTCAACTGATTTCCGACATTCGCGGATACAATATTTAACGACCATATATGCACAAATCATTGAAATGTCTGCCATTGATGGCAGCGCTTCTGACGCTTGCAGCGTTGACAGGACCCTGGGCTTCGGCAAAAAGCGATTGGGACAAGGAGGCGCGCCACCGCAAGGCTGAGTATATTTTCCTTGAAGCCCAATCGGCATACTCAGAAAGCACCTACGACAAATATCTCAGCATGATCGACCGGGCATACGCCCTCGACAGCTCGGATGTGGACATAGCTGGAGAATGGGGACTCATCACCCTCATTGACGAAAACGCCGACTCTGCCACCACAGAGAAGGCATACCGATTGCTGAAACGCCGCTTCATGTCGAACCCATCCAACATGATCAACGGCAAAATCCTCGCCAATGTGGCCCAACAGAGCCAACGCTACGGCGACGCGCTGCGCACCTGGCAGATACTCGACTCCATCTATCCCACGAAGCCTGAGCCCGCCCTGGAGCTCGCCAAGGCATATCTGCGCTCCTACATGACGGGCGACACTGCCTCGTTCGACAAAGCCATAGCCATCTACGACCGCATCGAGACCGGCACGGGCAAGACGATGGAGCTGTCGAGCCAGAAAATCAATGCCTTTTATCTGAAAGGCGACACCACTGCCATAGTCAGTGAACTCGACTCACTCTTCAAGGGCGCTCCCAACGACAGCTACACGGCCCTCTTCGTGGGAGCCCACTACCAATATCTGTCACGCCCCGACGAAGCCATAAAATATTACGACATAGCTTGTGAACTGGATCCCTCGAATGGTCCGGCGTATCTGTCGAGAGCAAAGTTCTACAATGCCCAGGGCGACAGCATGGCATTCGACCGGGAGGTGTTCCAGGCGCTCAAGAGTCCGAGTCTCGATGTGCCCACAAAGGTTGAAATCCTCAGATCCTACGTCTCTGACCTCTACACCGACCGGCGACAGGAGCAGAGAATCAAAGGATTATTCAACACCCTTCAGGAGCAACATTCCGGCGAACCGGAGATTCACGACCTCTATGCCGCCTATCTCTATGAATTAGGCGACTACAAAGGCACAGCAGAACAATTCTCCTACTCCGTGGCGCTCGACCCCTCTTCAGAACAGACCTGGACATCATACGTGCAATCCCTCGGAATGGCGGAAGACACGGCAGGCGTGATCGAAAATGCCACCATAGCCATGCACCGCTTCCCCGACAACCTATATTTCCCGATATTGGTATCGTCGATGTACCGCATGCGCAACGAGAATGACAAAGCCATGGCAGTACTCGACTCGGTGGACATAGCCACAGTGCGCAACAAAGTTGCAGTGTCGAATTTCCTCACCAGCAAAGGCGACCTGTTCACCGTAATGGGCGACACGGTGCATGCTCTCGCCACCTACGATGAAGCCATCGAACTTTATCCTGACAACAAGATGGCCATGAACAACGCCGCCTATTTCCTGGCCCTTCAGGGCATCGATCTTGACAAAGCCGAGAGATACAGCGCCAAATCGCTGCAAAGCGACGAGCTGAACCCCACCTACCTCGACACCTACGCCTGGGTGTTTTTCAAGAAGAAAGACTATAAGATGGCAAAACAATACATCGACATAGCCCTCAACGCATATATGAACGATGAATCATCCGACACCATAGTTTCCGACACAATCAACACCTCGCAACCCGAAACAGGCCAAGAGAAAATATCAGAGGTTGAAATCACAGATGAACCCTCGGCAGACGTATATGACCACGCCGGCGACATATATTTCATGAACGGCGAACATGCAAAGGCGGTGGAATTCTGGGAGAAAGCCCACGCGCTTGCCCCTGAGGACGAGACTATAGCAAAGAAAGTGAAACACCGTACCATATTTTTCAGATAATCAGCATCCGCCATGCCCCGAGCCTACCGACATTTCCCACTCATACTGATAATATCGCTGCTGCTGTGCGGCTGCCACAGCCAGAAACCGATACAACATCCGGACACCAACACAATATCGCTACCCGCCTCAAAAACAAGCACCGCAGAGCTATTCGAGCAGATCACCGGCACATACAATTCCTGGACGGACATGTACGCCCCCATAACCCTGCAGCTTGACTCGCCGAAACAGTTCTCGGTGTCGGGTAGAGCCACGATGGTGAACGGCAAGGAGATACACATATCCCTGAGAATGCTCGGGATGGAATTGGGAGTGATATATATCAATGAGAGGAAAGTGTACGCCGTGGACAAGATACACAAGCAATACATCGAAGAAGACCTTGACCGCCTGCTGGCGGGAGTGGACGTGACGATCTCCGACGTGCAGAACATCCTTCTCGGACGAGTGACCAATTTCGGAAAAGGCACCATCAGCGTTGACGATGCGGATGCCTTTTCATTCCTCTCGGCCGACGACAAATGGATCCTCACCCCCATAAGGCAGATCAAAGGCACAGAGCTCAATTACATAGCAACCAAGACAGACCCTCCGGTGCTGAACGACATATCCCTGCGCATACCCGGCAAAGGCGTACTCGACTGCAGCTACTACGATTTCACCGTCACACCTGCCGGAACAGTGGCGGGACTGATGACCTTGCTTGCCCCAATAGACAAGACGGAAGCCCGCGCCTCGGTAAAATGGAACCTCAATGACGCAAAATGGAACGAAGGGCGTACCGTCAATTTCAAAACCCCGTCATCGTCGTACAAACGAATCAACATAACCTCGCTGATAAAATCAATCGATAAACTTTAACCAGAGCTTTACCGAAACCTGATGAAAACCGTGACACGACATATTCTCCGCCTCCTGTTATCCTTGTTGGCTTGTCTGCTCATAGGGACAGCAGCCATTGATGCACAGAGCACAAAATCTTCAAAGAAGCCTCAGAAGACCGAATCCACGCAGGGAGGAAAATCTACCGGTAAAACACAGAAACCGAAAAGCCAGACTGCCCAGAAATCCAACGGCAAGACACAGAAAGCGACAAATTCGCAAGGGGCAAAAAACACCGGCAAACAGCAGAAGAACACAAAGAAACAAAACTCAAAACCTTCGGGGAAACCCAAGGCTACCAACGCTCCCAAAAGCCAACAGTCGCTGCAGAACGAGCAGAAAAATATCAAGGCGGAGATCGCGCAGACAAAAAAACAAATCGACGAAAACAAACAATCCACCCAGAAACAGCTCAACAGCCTCGACCAGCTGAAAGGCGAAATAAGGATAACCACAAACAATATCAACAATCTCACCAATGAGGTGAACACTATCCAGACCCAGGAAAAAGAGACAGCCGACTCGATAACGCAGCTTGAGGCCAAAGTGGAACAATTGAAGAAAGAATCGGCAAAATCACTGCGCGACAGCCGCAGAAACCGTCAGAGCCTGTCGGAACTCAACCTGATATTTTCGTCAAAGACATTCTTTCAGGCCCTGAAGCGTTCCAGCCGTATCCATCAGGCCAACCAAAGGGCGGAAGAGCGTTCAAAGCAACTTAAGGAGACCATAGACCAGCTCAACTCTCAGAAGATAAGGCTTGCAGAATTGAAGCAACAGCATTCTGAAAAACTGACAGACCTATCAAAGGAAAACGCCACCCTGCTTTCCAAACAAAAGCAGACACAGGCTCTCGTAGCCGACCTGAAGAAGCAAGGGAATGCCCTGCAGCAGGCCCTGCTGGAAAAACAGAGACGCATGAAGGCCCTGGATGACGAAATCACCCGACTCATTGCTGAAGAAAAGCGCAAAGCTGAGGAGAACCGCCGAAAAGAGGAGGCCCGCAAGAAGGAACAACAGCGCAAGGAGGATGCTGCAAAGAAATCAAAAGAGACGAAAAATGACGGAAAGGCTACATCGGATCCAGCCAACAGCAAGCCGGCGAATGAAAAGCCGGTGGCAGGCGCTGCCGAGGCCACATCACAACTGACCGGGACATTTGCGTCGAACAAAGGAAAGCTCATGTTCCCTGTGGCTGGCAAATACAATATCGTGAGCTATTTCGGACGCAACCAGCATGAGGACCTTCCGAATGTAGAGATTGATAATTCCGGCATAGATATCCTAACACAGCCCGGCACACAGGCAAGGGCTGTGTTCGACGGCGTGGTGTCGATGATCGTGAATCTCGGGGGATCGCTCAATGTGGTGATGGTGCGCCATGGAGAATACATCACCGTGTACTCCAACATCAAGACAGCTTCAGTGAAAAAGGGAGATAAGGTGAAGGCCGGTCAAAACGTCGGCACAATCTACACCGACGCATCGGACAACAACCGCACCGTCCTGCACTTTGAAGTGAGGAAAGAGACGCAGAAGCTCAATCCCCTGCAATGGGTGAAACGGTAGGCGCCCGTGGTCAATACCGAATCCATAACTTCCAAGATAATCAAGGCCCTGAGCATCTTCACCGGTGTGCAGAGCATCGGCATACTCTGCTCGATAATCCGCGCGAAGCTGATATCAATATGGATAGGCACGACGGGAGTGGGGCTCTTCGCC
Organism: uncultured Bacteroides sp.; assembly: GCA_964480085.1. GTDB lineage: Bacteria > Bacteroidota > Bacteroidia > Bacteroidales > Muribaculaceae > CAG-873. Next base: position 21,814 of record CAYZPI010000027.1, read on the forward strand.
ACCTTCAACAGCGTGCTTGAACTTATGTCGACATCCACACAGCTCAACATACGCGAAAGCGCGGTGCGCGACCTATCATCGGCACCCGGCAGTCAGATCGGTGTCACAGCCACCGCAGTGAGATGGTGGGCCCGAAGGCTGGGGCTTATCGGGGCAGTTGCGATGGCCGCGCTCTCACCCCTGCTAAGCATGATAAGTTTTGGCGGCACGGATATGTGGTGGGCATTCTGCGTCCTGTCAGTGGCAATGATGGCCTTGTCTGTCTTCAACGGCGAACAAGCCATCATGCAGGGAACATCCCAGTTAACACGTCTGGCAAAATCGACAATGTGGGGAGCTGTAGCCGGAACAGCGCTGTCAATCCCTCTCTACTATTTCCTCGGCAGCGGCAGCATCGTGCCATCTATCATCATTTTCTCCCTCACATCCATGACGGCATCGTGTCTTTTCTCAAATACAAAAGGCACAGCCAATCCGTCGACGGTGAACCGTGCCATCGGCAAGGCATTCCTGAAATTAGGCTTCTTCCTCACCATTCCTGCCATCGCGGCCACAGGAGCCTCCTACATCTTTATCTCCTATCTCAATTCGGCTTATTCGGAGAGCGTGACCGGAATATTCCAGTCAGGCTACACTCTTGTGATACGCTACACCGGCATAATCTTCACGGCATTGTCGATGGAATATTTCCCGCGTATATCGAAAACGGCCAGCCGAAAGAACATCACCTCCACCCTTGTCTCGCATGAAATGATGCTCATCCTGTATGTGCTCACCCCACTCTTGGTGATATTCGTGGCAGCTGACGAACTGGCACTTGTCATACTCTACACAGATGAGTTCAAGGCTGCCCTCCCGTTTGTCACCATCGGGAGTCTCGCCATGATATTCCGTGGCGCGTCCTATTGCATGGCATACGTAATCATAGCCAGAGGCGACGGGCAGACCTACCTCATCATCGAACTATTGAGCGCCGCCATAGGCCTCACATTGAATATCTATATGTTCAGCCGGTATTCGTTTGCCGGACTGGGATTATCTTACGTATTATGGTACGTGATCTACTCGCTGATGGTGGCGGGCGTGTACCGCAGATATGGAATGAAGCTACGAAGCAGGGCGAAGACGCTCCTGTGCCTTTCGGCTTTGATAATCGTCGGCGCAATAATGCTGAAAGGCTTCGGATGGTGGATGCCGCTGATAATGCTCCTGCCTTCGGGCGCACTGTCGTGGCACGGCTTCAGGAGCCTTCGGCGCAAATCACGACAAAAGCTCCCTACGATGAACTAACGCGTAAAGCGCACCCGAAACGAGATATTTAAGATTACGGAAGAAACCCGGACGTGTGCGCCATGCCTTGAGCACGATTCGCGGCAGTGCAGTGACAGGATACGCAAAAAAGATGTAGGCTCCGTTGGCCCTGAGCACAGGGGGCACCGCACGGTCGCCCGTGGATTCTGAAGGATGAGCACCGACGAATATCGGGAAGAACCTTCCTTTCATACCCAGGCCCTTAGCCTTGAGAAGAAACACAGATTCCTCACCCGCACCCAAAAGGGGCGCACCTATGCCCCAGAGAGGATTGAACTGCAGACCGTTGAGCCTCACCTTATCCGTGCGGAAAGCAATCTCAACCGAACAGACGATATGGTTCCTGAACGGGTGCCAGATATCATGCTCATAAGGTGGATATACTTTGCCACCGGGAAAATCCACCATAAAGGCGGCGATGTCGACATCCGGATTATTATCAAACGCCTCAATGACGCGGGGATAGCTTTCAGGATAGATTACAACATCATCATCGCACAGCATAACATACTCGGCATCGGCATTGAGAAGAGCGTTGTTGCGGTTACGGCTCAATCCCTTTGTGGAAGAGAAAACCACCCGTATGTCCTGACGGCGGAGTGACTCGGGAACAGGCATCTCATGATGCTGGCACGACACAAGGTAACCTACACCTTCGACAGGAGCAAGATTCATGTGCCCTACCCTTTCCAATCCCTCCGGACCATAAGTGCATATAAGAATCTCCAGCCGCTTCATCCCATCCTCCTTTTCCAGAAATCCAGGAAGCGGCCAGCCACAACATCCACATCGTTGTGGGCAGCTACAAACTGACATCCTTCCTCAGAAAGCTGAGTCACTCTCCATCGGTCAAAGGCCAAGGCCTTGAGCTGCCAATACAAAGCATCCACATCCGAGGGATCGGCATTGATGACAGGATGTAGCCTCTTTTCTCCAATGAAATCGTAATATTCCTTCTCGGCACCCGACACCACAATCTTGCCTGAAGCCATGGCCATAAGGGCCGTGGTGGCGGGAGTGTAGGAATACAGCTGGTCGATCACGACATGCGCGTCGGCAAGATGGCGTTTGAACTGCTCAAGCGGAACATTCTGAACCAGATCCAAAGAAATCCTGTCGGGATAATCAGCGGCGAGCCGTTGCACGACAGGCAACATCAGGTCAATTCCTTTCTCATCCTCCCTGCCCTTGTGACACGCCACCATCACCCTGAGCGGCCCTTCGGAGGGAATGCCTGAGAATCCAATCTCCTTCATATCAACAGGAATGCCACCGTAGGCCACCATCTCATGCGGCAGCACACGCAGACATGAAAGATGATATTCGTAGAGCGCCGACACAGCCCCATCGATATTGTCGTAGATGTAACGACAATGGTCATGGAGCAGATCGCCCATCCACTGGGCCACAGTGAGTTGATGCCTGACAGTGTAAGGAGTGGGCACACCACAGGCCATAAACTCAGAATATCGTAAAGGAGAGTCCTTGGCAAAACACATGTCGACATACTGTGAATCGGTGCCAAGCTGGGTGAGGAACACCGATCCGTTGTCGCGCCGGAGACGGTCGAAGAGGACGCGCACACGTTCAGGCCGTTGGTCGATAAATACAGGATTGTGGAGCTGCACCACATCGTAGCCCTTGAGTCTTCCGGCGAGCACCGTGTTGAGGCGCAGCCACAGCAAGGCACCACCAATCTTTCCATTTCGTCGGCTCAAGTCGATATTCCTTTCAGTGTCCATCCACCCGGAGCCTGCCGATGCCACCGTGACATCGTGTCCGGCCCTTACAAGACCTTTGGCAAGAGTGCAGTGGTAATTGCTTGCATCTCCTAACAAGAGAATTTTCATACGTCAGAGAAAATATTTCAGAATTTTTGCCGCTCCCCTGCCACCGCGCTCGGTATAGTACCGGGCCAGACGGTAGAGCCAGCGACGCTTCACCGACATCTCCTCGACGAGGATTTTCGCCATCAGTGCATCCGCCTGTGCCAGGCCCCCCTCGCGGCTATACAGCCCCGCAAGAATGGCAGCCTTGAGGTAGACAATGAAGCGACTGTGGGCAGGAAGATTCTCAGCCATCACATCCAGTGCATGCTCATAGCGCTCGCACCGGTCGAGATAGTTGGTGCCGGAGACAGATTCGTCGCTTGGATATACGTCGACATACACATCGCCCCTGCGTTTCACGATCTCAAGCGAGGGAAGCAGCAGCAGACGCGACCCCAGCTCTATGTCGTCCCACACCCTCACGGTGGCGTTCCAGCCGCCAGCTGTCATCAGAAGCGATTTCTTCACCATATATCGCAGGGTGGACATAGTGCCGTCGAGGATGCAACTGTAAAGGCAGTCCCTCACGACAAATTCCCTACGGATCACCTTATCGTCAGACAGGTGAATGTTCACATCCCAGCCCACGATGTCTGCATAGGGATTCATGTCAAGAGTGTCGAAAGCCGTGGCGATATGATCGGGCTGCATGACATCATCGGAGTCGAAAAACATCACCCATGGAGTGTCGGCAAGGCGCAGGCCGGCATTGCGAGCGGCGGCAGCTCCTTCGTCGCTTTCTGAGGCAACCTCGATCACGAAATCCTCCGATCGGTTGAGACTGCTCCAGTGGAGAAGGGTGAAGAGGGATCCGTCGGTGGAGTCATTGTCGACCAATATAAGCTTAATGGGACGATACGATTGCGCTTTCACCGAATCGAGCGTACGGAGGACCACATCGTTGCGATTGTACACCGGAATAATAACCGACAGCTGAAAATCATTCATATATCAATCCTGTTGCTTTTTTTCTTCTTACGCAATTTCACGATATCCGAAGCAGTACGCAGCCATCCCCTGAGGCGCAGAATCAAAGGCGAGGGAGCACTGACGATATCGGCAGCACGAGGGTCGACGAACGACGAGAGACTGACCTCGTCGCCGAACTGCTCGGGATATATCACGAGCAGATTGTTGCGCTGGAAATATTTCTGCAGGAACTGGGGCATCTCCACCATGGTGGAGTCGTAGGACAGAGAATTGACCCTCGCCCCGATCACCACGAAAAGATCGTCGTCCAGAATCCGGTTGGACATCAGTATGAAATCATCCCACTGCTCAACGGTGCGGAATTCGCAGCGGATCCCGAAATTGCCCTGATAGAGCACACCCCGAATCAACGGCTGTGCTTCGTTGGAACAGCAGAAGATCACGCGGCAGCCTATCTGATGGGTGAGACGGGCGATCGCGCTCACCCAACTTCTGAAGCCCGTCTCATACTGGGCCTTCAACGGAACCCAGACCACAATACGCGTCACGGCGTTCATAGGAATGAAGCACCGGCTTATGATCACCATCTTGTTGGTGCTGTCGAGCAGTTGCTCGATCTTGCTACCGAAGAAAGAATCGATCACCGTGGTGCGTCTGTGCATTCCGAGAATAATCTCGGTGATATCACGCTCGTTGATGGTGTTGAGTACACCGGTGACGGTGTTGAGGTCGAACCGGTCGATAGTCTCGATACGAGTATCGGCAGCGGCTGCAGCTTTTGAAGCCTGTTCGAGCGAGCTCCGCGACACAGCCCTTGACGAGTTCGAATTGTCGTTGCGTACATGCAGGGCATACAGTTTGGACGAACCACGAACGTTGCGCAACAGGATGGCAAGTTCCACCAGCGCAGGAGCCAAAATTGGAGAAGCGAGTGGAATCAGAGTGGCGTTATGACGTTTTACAGCAGCAAGATTTTCAGAAGAATCGTCCTCACTTTCCATCATCTCAATCTTCAGCTTAGCGGCAGACGCTGACGTGAATATCGGGGCAGCGGCACATGTCACGAGAATCACCAAGATCGTGCTGTTGAGCACCTGCTCGTTGAGCATGCCCATGTTATAGCCAAGTGACACCACGGCAAGTGCCACGGCAGTGTGGGCTGTGGTGAGACCAAACATCACTCCCCGGCTGTGCTTCGAAAGACCATTGATTTTCTGTGCCACATAGGCGGGAATCCATTTCCCGGCGAGGGCCACGCTGAGCATCAGGCCCGACACATAAAGCGTGCTGAGGTCGAGAATCACACGCATATTGATCATCAGTCCCACGCTGATAAGGAAATACGGGATGAAGAGAGCATTACCGACAAACTCAATGCTGCTCATCAGCGAAGAATCCATAGGGATGAATCTATTGAGCACAAGCCCGGCGAAGAAAGCACCCAACACTGGAGCCATCCCGATGGACTGCGCTCCAAGAGCACAAAGGAACACCAACGCCATGACAAACACATACTGGGTGACTTTGTCGGAGTAACGCTTGAAGAACATCCTGACCAGACGTGGATAGGCATAAAGCACCACGGCACAATATATCGCCAGTTTGCCGAGCATCCACAACATCTCAATGAGGTCGAATGTGCCCTTCTCCTCGATATTGACCGTAGCAGCCAACACAAGGAGTGCTCCGATGACGGCAATTATCGTACCCACAATGGAAATCAGCACAGCCGGCGAACGTGTTATGCCCAAACGTGCCGCCACCGGATAGGATATCAGGGTATGGGAGGCATACATCGAACCAAGCAAAAATGCCGTGATCCAGTCGAGACCAAGAATCCACACGCTCGTGAGTACACCGAGGAGAAGCGGCACCACAAGCGTGAGCAGACCAAACACCACTCCACGGCGGAGATTGAGGCGGAGATGGTACATGTCGATCTCCAGACCAGCCAAGAACATCAGATAGAGAAGACCTACCTGTCCGAATATCTCGAACGAATCATCATTGGCAAGGATATTGAATCCATGAGGCCCCACAATGATTCCGGCCACTATCATCCCTATGATATGGGGAATCTTGATCTTATTCAGCAAAAGCGGCGCAAGGAGTATGATGACAAGGACGATAAAGAATATCGTCACAGGTTGAGTCACCAAGGCAGCCGCTATCATAGAGACAAAAAGAATTAGATGGATTGCAATAATATCGGTCAGGAAGGAATTCTGTCAAGGAAAAGACGCGCAATCTGAACAGCATTGAGAGCGGCACCTTTCTTGATCTGATCGGCTACAACCCAGAACGACAGGCCGCAGGGATCCGTAAGATCCTTGCGCACACGTCCCACAAACACAGGGTCGGCATCCGCCACATCAAGCGGCATAGGATACCCACAAGCCTCCGGACGGTCGACAAGCACCACACCCTGAGCCTTGTAAAAAGCCTCGCGCGCCTGCTCAACACTGACGGGCGACTCAGTGGAAACCCACACTGCCTCGCTGTGGGCACGCATAACGGGCACACGAACACATGTGGCACTCACATCCAGATCAGGAGCATGCATGATCTTCTTTGTCTCGTTGTACATCTTCATCTCCTCTTTTGTGTAACCGTTGTCGAGAAACACATCCACATGAGGAATCACATTGCCGGCAAGCTGTGCCACAAACTTATTCACCGTGGGAGCCTGGCCGGCAGCGATCTGCCGATACTGGTTCTCAAGCTCCTGCATCGCTGAAGCTCCGGCTCCACTGGCCGCCTGATATGTGGCGACATGCACCCGGCGGATGGGGCTTATGTCATTTATCGGCTTCAGAGCTACCACCATCTGGATAGTGGTGCAGTTGGGGTTGGCGATAATCCCTCGCGGAGCAAAAAAAGCATCCTCAGGATTCACCTCAGGCACGACCAGCGGCACATCAGCTTCCATACGGAAAGCGCTTGAATTGTCGATCATCAACGCACCGTAGCGGGTAATTGTCGAGGCATATTTCAACGATGTCGAGGCACCGGCCGAGACGAAGGCAATGTGTACACCTTCGAAATCATCGTTATCGCACAATTCACGCACCACATATTCCTTTCCGCGCCAGGAAATTGTGGATCCGGCGCTTCTCGAAGATCCGAAAAGACGGAGTTCATCGACAGGAAAATTTTGTTGATCAAGCACTTTGAGCAATTCTTGGCCGACGGCACCGCTTGCTCCTACAATGGCAATATTCATAATCTGTAACTTCTGTTTTCGCAAATTTACAAAAAAAACGGCAAATAACCATAATTCTATCTTGAAAGAATACGCGAAACGGATATTCCGGGCCGGACATGCAACTGAAAAGCCGCGAAAAGGCCAGTCTTATCGCTGTTGTAACGTATATGGTAACGTCCGGGGCGCAGAAAATCGATACGAAAAGCCGCCGACCTGGCCGGCTCATCCCATGTGCTGCCCATGACAAGCCGCTCCTCTATGGAAACATTCAAACCATCACAACTGACGGCCAGGCTTACAGCTCCCGTCATGCTGACATCCTGCACACCGTGGCGAACAAGGCGCACAGTACCATCGTCCAAACAGGTAAACTCGACAGAAGGGTCATCACCGACATCATCCGTAGGACTAAGCACCGATGCAAGCAGATACTCCATAACCGGTCCCCTGACCTGCGGACGCGAAGCCATAGCAACGACAGCGGCAGCAATTACCGCCATAATAACGTAGAATTCGACAGAGGAGAAAAAACTTAATAGAATCATATCATATAAAAAGGGGTGGCAGCCCTACGACTCCACCCCATATCTGTTGATAATCCAAGAGATTATTTATCGTAGTTTTCGAACTGAAGACTATTGTTCTTAATCTTACGGTCGCCGACAAGCAGACCATAGAAATCCTTGATGCCAAACGAATTCACAAAAGCAGAACCATCCTGCTTGAAATCGTAAGGACGACCGGTGAGCTGGGAATCATCGACGATGAACACCATAACTTCGTTGGTGCCCTGCACCGGACCGACGAGAGCGCCCTTCTGGGCTGCTGCCACCTGAGCCTGGAGCGCATACTCATTCGCCATCAATGAAGCCAGACGGGGAGCAGTGAACACCACAGTAGAGTCGGTGAGCACCTCGCCACCCATCAGCTGGGCATATCCGGCGATATCCTTGGCCTTGCCCTGATATTTCTCAATGAGCTTTCCGGCTTTCTTGTCGGCCTTAACCATTGTCTCAAGACCATCCTTGGCCTGGGCAGCGGTATAGGGAATATAGTCATCCGAGAAGATTTCCTTAACGGCAGCCACAACATAGAAATCACGGTTGTCCTCGAAAATCGGAGAAACCTCACCCTTCTTGGCATTCATAGCCCATTTGATAGCATGGCGGGTATCAGCGTAACCCGACTGACCGTAGGAATTAGGTGTGTAGCCTAGTCGCGGAGTCGAACCGGTGATGGAAGCATGACGGAGCACGTAAAGAGAATCAGCATTGGCAGAGAAAGCATCGCCCTTGGAATTGCTTGCAAGGAAACTGCTGAGCTGGGTGCGGATATCGGAGATAGTGGTGGAAGAAGGATCCACAGTGTAGCGGTAGACTATGGCATCAACATACTGACGGGGAGCATTGCGCTTGTTCACCTTGAATACAGCGTGACCATTCTGAAGACTATCGTTGAACACCACAGCCTGACCTACCGCCGCATTGGCGAGAAGGCTTGAAAGATTCTCGGGCGCACCCACAAGGCTTTGCCATACGCTGTCGGCTGCCTGCTGGGGATTGGCAGCAACGAGATCCTTGAATGATTTTCCTGAGTTGATTTCGTTGAGGATAGAATCAGCCTTGGCCGAAGACTCGGCATAGTACATCGAGATATTGATAGAGTCGATCTGCGAGGTGATGTCAAGAATCTTGGCCACACGGAAATCGTTGCCGCTGCGACGATACTTGAACACGCCCTCCTTCTTCATAAGCGAGTCGGCGACAAGACGGAGGTCGGCATCCTTCGACACATCGGCAAGAGGGATATTCTTGCTGTCGTGAACGAATTTCGAAGAAGCCACCGCACCTTCCACTCCGGGCTGTGTGCGAAGAGCCTCCACAAGACGGTCAACCTCAACCTCGGCTGCATCGTAGTCGGCCTTCGACGGACCGATGGGCACAATGACATAGTCGATTTCACGCGTCTCTTCTGCAAGCTTGAACATCGGCTTCATCTCGTTCCACTTGGCCTTTAGGTCGGCATCAGTCACCTCGATGTCGCTATCCGAAACCGACGACAGAGGAACTGTGACGTATGAAAGAGTGGCAACGGTGCTGTTGTCGTTGTGAATAGACTTGGCATCGAGTTCATTGGCAGTGAACAGACCGGTGAGGAGGCTGCTTACAGCCTGCTGCTGGATTGACTGCTCAACGGCATCTTCCTGACGGGCCCAGGCATCAGCCATAGTGGGAGTGCCGAAAAGATTCTGAGCCACATAGTTGATCTGGTCAGGAGTAAGGTTGTAGCGTGCTGGGTTGTTGATAGCGTCGAGCAGAGTGCTTCCGTTGGCTACGGGTAGCTGCAAATAACGCGAGGCAGCCTGTATGAACTGCTGTGCTGCGGGATGAGGAGTCTGTCCTGTCATAGCCCTGCTGATCTCAGCATCGGTGACATTAATACCGAGCTGGTCGATCTGTTCACTGACAAGCTTCTCGAAGATTAACGACTGGATGGCACGTTGCGACAGCTCGTCGCGGTCCATTTTCTGCTGTTGTTGCTGGTTGGCCTCATCGATACGCTGACGGTAATCCTCATAGTCAATTTTCTGGTTGCCTACCTTTGCGATGGTGGTACCAGGACCGAACAGACGACGGATTGAGTCGGCAGAGGCGATAGAAACGATGAACAGGAAAAGGGCTATGATCACGATGGTGAACAATAGCTTCTGCTGGCTTCTGATTTTCTCTAAGGTTGCCATTTAATTATTTTAAGATTAGTTTATTATATTCGTCAGAATGACAAGAAATGAAACATGATGCGAATTGGTAGAAATAGAGAATTGCTCTTGCACGACTGCACAAAAGCGCACAAAGTTAAGCATTTTTCTCCACAGCACAAAACTTCAGCTTGTTTTTTTGGTTCGGCATCAAATAAAATTAACAATTAGGCAAAAAAACAACCGGAAGGAAGATTTTTTTGGTGGGATTGTTGTTAATATATTAACTTTGCAAATAAATTAAAAAATATGAGAGGACGATCACTGACAATAGCGGGCATATTCGCGGCAGCGATAGCCGCTGTACTTATCCTGTGTTACAAAAGCATAAGCCTGATGGGAGTGGCGATCACATGCGGAATCCTTTTCGTAGCGGTCGGACTTATCAACATGATTTTCTTCGGTTACAAGTCACACGACGAATCGTCGAAAGTACTGACGCTCGTGTCCAATGCAGCCGCCATCGTTCTGGGAATCTGCATGCTTGTGTTCCGCGAAGAGTTCCGTCCGATGGTAGCATTCATGTTCGGGCTTCTCGTGGCGGTGTGCGCGTTATGGCAATTCTTCGTGCTTGCCATCGGCGCCCGGCCATATCAACTCCCCGCATGGCTATATCTCTTCCCCGTATTATTGGCAGGAGGTGCGGCGTACATTTTCATCAATCCCAACCACGATGACCAGATACTGATCCTTACCTCCGGCATAGCCATGGCTGTGCTCGGCGCAGGATGCCTGATAGAAGGTTCGATATTAGGAGTGGCACGCCGCAATTCCGAGAAATCACATGCTGAGACCTCACAGGAGGACAGCCAGACTCCGGAAGCAGCAAACACATCGATCGCAGAGGAATCGTCCAAAAACTATTCAACAACCTCCACTACAGAAACCAAACGCAAGAAAATAGAAACGACCGAGGATCTCGACGACGAAATCCAGGAACCGTCACAGAACGGATGATCCGCCGCACCCTGCCCTATTCAATCCCGACCATAATATTCAATGAAACGCAAAAAAAACTCACGGAAAAGGCATAATAAAAGAAAAAGTATCTTCGTCATCATCTGTTTTTCGATAATCGTTCTGCTGGCCGGTTACGGGGTCTTTCAACTGGTGAAGACTGTGATTTCGCAATTCACGCGTCAGGCAGAGGCTCCGATGGTGACGAGAGAATATATAACTCCGACGGTAGAATTCAACGGCAACTACAAAAGCACGTTCGATGATATTCAAGAGGTACAGATCAACGCAGCCACATCGAACGGAATTTCTCCGCTACGCACTGCATCGGAAATCACGTCCCTAACAAGGGACAGAAGACTTATAGAGGTGGGCAACGACAGCAATTACGACTGTCAGGCCGACTATCCATATCTTGTGCCGATGGCAGCCGAACTACTCGAAGAGGTGCGGAAGAGATATCAGGAAGCGGCAGGAGAGGATAAGCAGCTGCGCCTTACAGGATGCCTCCGCACGATAGAGTCAGTGAAAGGACTGAAGAGATGGAACAGGAATTCAGTGGAGAATTCATGCCACCTGTACGGCACTACGTTCGACATAAGCTACTCACAGATGACGATGAATGAGAGAAGGGCGCTCGGGCAGGTGCTATACGAACTGCAGCAGGCGGAATACTGCTACGTGAAATTCGAGAGAAAGCAACCATGCTTCCACGTAACAGTGCGCAGGGGCGCCGACATTGTAGAGACTGAAAAATAATCTCCATCATCAGTAACACAGAACAGCGCGGGCTGTCGCAAACACGAAAAAAAACGCCGCCGGATATCACAACCGGCGGCGTCGCTGTATAAAAGAATAGGATCAGATAGTATTCGGTATCAATCTTCCTTCTGGGTCTCTGCGTACTCCTTCAGGAGCTTCTCCTGAACATCGGAAGGAACGAGCTCGTAGGAAGCGAACTTCATCGTAAATGACGAACGTCCACCGGTGATGGAGCTGAGAGCAGTTGAGTAGGACGACATCTCCTTCAAGGGCACCTTGGCCGATAGCTTCTCGAAGCCCTTCTCGCTGGACATACCCATGATTATGGCACGGCGTCCCTGGAGATCGGACATCACATCACCCATTACATCGCTTGGCACAAGCACCTCCACGTCGTAGACGGGTTCGAGCACCTTAGGATTGGCGTTACGGAAAGCCTCGGAGAACGCGTTGCGTCCTGCAAGACGGAAGGAGATTTCGTTGGAGTCAACCGGGTGCATCTTACCGTCGTAAATACATACACGCACGTCGCGGGCATACGATCCGGTGAGCGGACCCTGCTCCATGCGGTCCATCAGACCCTTCACGATAGCGGGGATGAAGCGGGCGTCGATGGCACCGCCCACGATGCAGTTGCACACCACAAGTTTGCCACCCCACGGCATGGGAATCTCCTGAGTGTCGCGCACATTCATCTTGTACTCCTGGTTGCCGAAACGGTATGTGTCGGGAGCGGGCATGCCTTCCACGTAGGGTTCAACTATCAGATGCACCTCACCGAACTGGCCGGCACCGCCGGACTGCTTCTTGTGACGGTAGTCGGCACGTGCGGCCTTAGTGATTGTCTCGCGATAAGGTATCTTTGGCTCTTCAAACACAATGGGGAGCTTCTCATTGTTCTCGACACGCCATTTAAGCGTACGCAGATGGAATTCACCCTGACCGGACAGAATGGCCAACTGGAGAGATTTTTGTATAGTAAATTCTAACTAGGTTTTCATTAACGTCTTT
>CAYZPI010000028.1:0-33390 GCA_964480085.1 uncultured Bacteroides sp.
CTGCAAAATCTTTAACTTTCATTAACAAACCTTGCGGCCGCCCCGTTTGTTCTTTCCCTGTATGCTTCGCCTTCGCCCTTCCTCCGAAAAGCGAGTGCAAAGTTACACCCTTTTTCCCAACCCTCCAAATTTTTCCATGACTTTCTTGTGTTAAAAAATCTAACCTGCTGATAACTCACCTTTTCCATTCCACATTTTTTTTCGCAAGATATATAGTCAGCCATCAACTGAACCGAAACGAGGATGTCAAGAAAAACATTTCCTATTAAATATATGACGCACCGGACCAGAGATGACCGTGGTGTGGGAGGCACTGGATCTGCCCAAGGAAGAGGACTGGTCACCCCGGCAGATATCCGCAGAAACAGAGAAAAATTAAATTTTGAGTCTCAAAAGGTGGTTTTCTTCCGACAAATCGCTAATTTTGCACTTGCCAGTTGAAAGCAGGAATAGCGAGCCTGCCGTTTCTCGAAATAATATCAACGACAGGAATATCATTTAAAGTACGCGTAAAGAAAATTATCTAGATAATGCACGGCTCTGTCATTTAAAGAGATTCCTCACATAGCGCTGGATAACATTGACATGCTGCCGGCAACAACCTTGGGCAAGTTCAAATAATTTCTTGATGAGATGAGGTGGAGCTGATGTCGTACACGAGCTACTCGTCTTGCAAGTTTTATTCTTTTCTTAGGAAGAAAGGTGGAGGGTAATATGCACGATAAGAAGATTGCGGACACCTAATACTTTTGGTGAAAAAAACGAAGATTGGACAAGTAAAGGAATTAGTCTTCCTTGCGGGATGTTCTGGCGGATTTTTCGGATAGTTATCTATCCACTGAATTTGGTACTGCGGGATTAGCCGCAAGTCAGTTGAGCAGCTTCCTGTTTGACCTCGGCAGCAGACGTGAGGAGACTGTCAGGTATATGGATTATTTCTGCAGGGATCATCGAATATTATATTTGATGGTACGGATATGCTCAGTGCATCTAGCTTATGGGGCTTCCGCAACTGACAAACACCAAGACAGGCGCCTTTGAAAAGGCAGTCAACCTGATGATGGTGTTCTTGTTGGACTATAGGTTGCCGTCTTACTTTCGCCGGTTGCCCGGCAATATCAAGGATGTAAAGGTATTCCGGCTTTGTATGGAAGATTCCGGAGCAGCCAATGCCGTTGCCATACTCGACAAGGCCTTTCCTTCAAAGGCAAACCTTGAATTCCTTGAAACTGCCAAAATCAAATATATCGCATCGCTGCGGCGCTCTGCATCAGGATTTGACTACTCGGCTTTCCACAACCGTAACAATCGCGTGGCAGACGGCCACTTCAGACATCAGGGCCGGACGATCTGGCACAAGGAACAGCAACTGGTAGGACGACGCGTAATAATCTACTTTGACGAGGAACGTCGCATTGAGGAGGACCGTAATTACCTTGACCGCGTTGATAGTAGCAGATATGAAAACTACACGATGGGAGGATATCATGCAAAAACTGAGGTGTTTGGCACCATTGCACTGATAACCAACATCGGCAAGGCTGCTCGACAGCTTTACGAGGTATACAAGACCAGATGTGAGGTTGAACAGGCGATTGATGTGTTCAAGACAAACCTTGATGCGGATTCGACCTGCATGCAAAGTGCTCAATCGCTAAAAGCCTATACCTTCATCAATTTTATAGCAATGCAGATGTTCTACATCATCAGGGAATACTGCGAAAAACTATCAAAATATACCCGGCACAAATGATCAAGAGACTCAGCCGGATCCGCACTGTTTATGCTTCCGGAAAATGGAACAGAGCGGAGATGACAAAGAAACCGACCTCATGGCTGAGATCGGTTGGAATATTACGTAACTCCGTTGAAAGTTATAGTTTAAAATGAAAGAGCAGTGATTGCAAATGGGATAAACAGAATTGAGAAAGAGCCGGCGGAGTCTAAAGGAGATCCTGTCCCCGTCCCCGCAGTGTTTCTACCATCATTCGTGAATACAATCGAAACATGACCAAGACGGACAAATACAATCTTAAGCCAATGAGTCGGTAAGACATTGATTCCTGACCGTGTCTCCATCCATGACCGTCCGGCGGAGGCAGACGGCAAACGTTTCGGCGACTGGGAAATGGATCCTGTGATCGGTAAGGAGCAGAAAAGTCTGGGCCTACATTGTTTGAACGAAGCCAAAGTTTTTTCCAGACTAAGCTGCCTTCCAAAAAGCCGTCTGATGTCCCGGAGGCTGTCATACGGCTGCTACGTTCATATAAGAAATTTGTTCTAACTATTACAACTGATAATGGAGTTGAATTTATGGATCATAAAAAGATTTGCATACTGCCTGTTTTTCAAAAGGATTGCTTAATTTTGCACTTGCCTGTTGAGTATACATGACGCAATACTCGATAGGCTTGCAAAAACTTTACATAAAATCGACCTCAGAGTAGAGAGTTATCTAAAATATTTATTAACTTTGCGCAGACCCAAGCATTTACAAGGTTGAATTATGGAAAAAGAACAAGGCAAGAAAGTGATTGCTATAGGAGGAGGCGGACCGGCGGGACTTACCGCTGCCTATCGTTTGTCCAGACAGTCAGAGGACATCCTCCCGATAGTATTCGAAGCCTCCGATATGCTCGGGGGCATATCCCGCACTGTACGATTCAAGGGCAACCGCATCGACATCGGCGGCCACCGTTTCTTTAGCAAGGACAGGCGGGTACTCGAACAGTGGGAGGAGCTCATGCCCATGCAATCGTCTCCGGCCAGGGATGAGATCATTCTTGGAAAAGACAAGGTCAATGCCGACACCTCCACCGATCCCGAGAAAGCAGACGAAGTGATGCTGCGCCGGCGCCGTGTGTCAAGGATATACTACCTGCGCAAGTTCTTCGACTATCCCGTCACGTTGAGCATGAAGACGCTCCGGGCCATGGGACTGACACGCACTGTGAAGGCCGGTTTAGGATACATGGCTACGAAACTGAACAGGCGCCCCGACGACACGCTTGAGGATTTCTACATCAACCGCTTCGGGAAACCACTGTACAGCATGTTCTTCGAGGACTACACGGAGAAGGTCTGGGGTGTGCATCCGTCCAGGCTGGGTGCAGACTGGGGTTCCCAGCGAGTCAAGGGACTCTCGGTAATGGCCGTGGTGCGCGACATGGTGATGAAGAAGCTTGGGCTCAAGGGAAAGGGCAAGGTCGAGACATCGCTTATCGAGGAATTCATCTATCCCAAATATGGTCCCGGCCAGCTTTGGGAGACAACTGCCGCCAGGGCCGTGGAAAACGGCGCCAGGGTGGAGATGAACACAGCGGTGGAAGCCGTGAATGTAGGTCCCGACAGAAATATACACAGCATAACGGTGCGCCGCCCCGATGGCACGGTGGAGGATGTCCGCTGCGACGCCTTTATATCATCGCTTCCCATAAAGGATCTGGTCAAGGCCATCCGTGGCATTGACGTGCCCGATGATGTGCGCCGCATAGCTCAGGATCTGCCGTATCGCGATTTCATCACTGTCGGGCTTCTGGTCCCAAGACTCAGGATAAAGAACACCACCAGGCTCGCCACGGTGGCGCAGCGTATCCCCGATACATGGATCTACGTGCAGGAACGCGAGGTGAAGCTCGGCAGGATACAGGTGTTCAACAACTGGTCACCCTACATGGTGGCCGACTTTGAGAACACCATGTGGATTGGCCTCGAATATTTCTGCAACGAGGGCGACGAGATGTGGACGATGCCGGATGAAGAGTTCATAGACTTCGCAAAGAAAGAGCTCGAGTCAATAGGCATCATCGACGCTGCCGAAGTGATTGATGCGGTACGCATCAAGGTAAGGAAGGCCTACCCCGCCTATTTCGGCACGTACTATGAGCTGGACAAGGTGAGGGATTTCCTCGACAGCATACCCAACCTCTACTGCGTGGGCCGCAACGGACAGCACCGCTACAACAACATGGACCACTCTATGATCACGGCCATGGAGGCCGCCAACGCAATCCTCTCCGGCAAAGAAGACAAGAACGCCATCTGGAACGTGAACACTGACGAGGGATATCACGAAGAAATGAAAAACGAAAAGTAATAAATAATATGATTCATTGTATTAAGGCCAAGGTAAAAAATGTGGCGGCAATACAATAATTGTGAGAGTGGCGAGTGACCGACCATCCTGAACAGGAAGATCAGAAGGTCAATAATGATTTGGTAAAAAAAAGACACATGCACATAAGTTCAGATTCTTATGTGCATGTGTCTTTAAATTTTAATAGGAGGAATTATCTTCTATGCATGCCCTGGGGCATCTGAGGCATTCCCTGCGGAGCAACAGATGCTGAGGCTATGTCCACTATCTCGACATCGTAGACCACTGCCTCATTCATGCCGAGACCAAGACGCTCGGGAGCCTCGACACCGTAGGCAAGTTCACCGGGGATGTAGAACACAGCGTGTCCACCCTTTCCGAGCATGAGCAGACCTTCCTGCAGGCCGGGAACCAGACCTGAGAGACGGGTCTGACGCTTATCGTACTGCTCGAACACACGTCCGTCGGCGGTCTTTGCCACAACCTTGAGGATAGGACGGGAGTCGGCGGTGAGTTTCTCAGCGTCGCCAGCTGATATTACTTTATATGCCATGCCCGAGGCCGTGGTCTTAAGAGAATCACCTGCAATCTTGGCAGCGATGAAATCCTTGCCTTTGGCGGCATTGGCGATAGCCTCTTCCGATGATTTCTTTACTTCGATTGAGTATGCACGCTGAGCCCGGTCGAGAGAGTCGGTCCACATTCTGTATGACCCGTTGATCATCTGCATTTCAATGGACGAGGGCAGAGAATCCGCGAGGAAATTCTTCTTGATAGCGTTGAGCACAACCGCCGGGTCAACTTCGATGCCCATGCGGTGGAAGGCCTTGAGCTGCTGCTGCACCTGCAGACCTGTGATGTAACCGTTCATGTAAGCATCGCTGCTGTCGGCTGCCATGGCAGTCTGCAATGCCTTGATGAAAATTTCCTTGGAGAAAGTGGAATCATGCGCTATCTGCTGAGTCACCCTTTCGTTCATGCTCGAACCTACGAGCTGGCCGAAAGATGTGAGGAGTGAATCAGTGGCGGATGCCGAGAAAAATTTTCCACTGTCGGCACTACCGTCCGACTTACCGCAGGATGCCGCGCCAATGAGCAGGGCGACAGCTGCACCATAAATCAATTTCTTCATATCTTGATATAAAAACTTTGTCGTGACCTTCATCTTCATGAAAATCGCGACAAAGTTACAAAACAATACTATAATCAAATAATAATAAGTGTTATTTTTTTTAAAACCTATGACTTACTTTTCGATCTTGATGAGCTCCACATCGAATATCAGTGTCTGGTTGGGGCCTATGATGCCACCCGCACCCTGCGGTCCATAAGCCAGGGCCGAAGGGATGAACAGACGCCATTTCGCGCCGACCTTCATCAGCTGAAGAGCCTCAACCCAACCGGGAATCACCTGTGTGACGCCGAAAGTGGCAGGTTCGCCACGCTCAACGCTCGAATCGAACACTGTGCCGTCGATCAAGCGGCCTTCATAGTGGACAGTTACCTTGTCATGCGGGCCGGGGCATTCTCCCTCGCCTTCCTTCACCACCTCGTACTGAAGACCCGAAGCCGTGGTCTTCACCTCCACACGCTTGCCGTTCTCCTCAAGGAAGGCGGCGCCTGCCTGGGCGTTTACGTCGGCCATCTTCTTGTTGGCCTCCTCCTGCCTGGACTGCAGGTCGGTGAAGAATCGCTGGATCTCAGCCTTTGCCTCATCGTAAGTCATCTTAGGCTCTGAGCCGTAGAACACGGCAGCCACGCCATCGGTGAAATCCTGCACATTGATTTCCTGAATGCCTGATGCGCGGAAATTATTGCCCATGCTCAATCCGAGGGCATAACTCAATTTGTCAAGTTCTTTATTTTCCATATCTGTTTAAGTTAATTTTTTTCAGTTGCAAAGTTAATAATAAATTCGTGACTGACTTTAATATCACAAACAATCCGGCCGCCGATTTGCCACAGGGACCGAGGTGTAATTAACCATTTTTAATCTTCTGTCAGTCAAAGGCAAGGATATCGGTCATTAAATCAGAGGACATTGTCCAATGATATAATTTTACGTAAAGGAGCCACATATTCACGTACAACCTCCTCGCTCCCTACCTCTGCCACAAGTATGCAGTCAACCTTCAAGAGCGCTTCACGGGCACTTTCGTTTATTGACTCAAGAACAGTTGCACTTTCGCCGTCTCTATAAAACAGCATGGAGCTGCCACCATCGTATACAAACCGTGGATTTTCAGGTTCACCTTCTTTTGCGTTGACTACTATCAGCAACTCATCATCTGCATTCTGAAGAATGTCATATACACTATAATCATCGTCATTCATAGGTCGTATCTGTTTTTTTACAAAAGTAATCATAATTATTTTAGTATGCAAAAATAATCCTACATCCGCCCAAAACAATCCTGCAACAAGGTCAGCGCACCATTTAACTATTTTTATAGCCAGATAGGACCGCCCTACATTTGGTACAATGTGAAATAGAGAGTATATTTGCATAAAAAATCGATCACTAAAATTCCAGACATGACTTTTGCAGAAAAAAGCTACCATATATTCGAGCAGTCCACCCACGACTACCACCGCACCGACCATGTCGATGCCCCCATACACAACCCCTACGATGAAGCTCTGATCGACCACACCCTCTACGCCAAAAACTGGATCGACGCCGTGCAATGGCATCTCGAGGACATAATACGCGACCCGCAGATTGACCCCGTCGAAGCCCTCGCCCTGAAACGCCGCATCGACCGGTCCAACCAGGAACGCACCGACATGGTGGAGGCCCTGGACACATATTTCCGGGAGAAATACGCCGATGTCAAGCCGCTGCCCGACGCTACGATCAACACCGAGAGTCCGGCGTGGGCGCTCGACCGTCTTTCGATCCTCGCCCTGAAGATCTACCACATGGAGGCGGAAACCAGGCGCACCGACGTGAGCACCGACCATATCGAAAAATGCGCCGCACGCCTCGACATCCTCCAGCAGCAGCGCCACGACCTCATACACGCCATCGACCAATTGCTCGACGACATCGCCGCCGGACGCAAATACATGAAAGTGTACCGGCAGATGAAGATGTACAACGACCCGGACACCAACCCGGTGCTATACGGATGTAATAAGTGATAGTGAATAGGTAAAACTCAAGCAAAAATGTCCGACGAATTCGACATACGCACATCCTCTGCGGAAAAAGACAAAGATTTCGAACGCGCGCTGCGCCCCAGCGCGTTCGACGCTTTCAACGGCCAGGAGAAAATCGTGGAGAATCTCAAGGTGTTCGTCGCCGCTGCCCGAATGCGCCACGAGAGCCTCGACCATATCCTGCTCTTTGGTCCTCCCGGATTGGGCAAGACCACCCTTTCGGGCATCATCGCCAACGAGTTAGGGGTGGGAATGAAAATCACATCCGGTCCCGTGCTCGACAAACCCGGCGACCTCGCCGGCATACTCACCTCGCTGGAGGAAAACGATGTGCTATTCATCGACGAGATCCACCGCCTGAGTCCCGTGGTGGAGGAATACCTCTATTCCGCCATGGAGGACTACCGCATCGACATCATGATCGACAAGGGTCCCGGAGCCCGCTCGGTGCAGCTCTCGCTCAGCCCATTCACCCTCATCGGCGCCACCACACGCAGCGGTCTGCTGACGTCGCCCCTGCGCGCCCGCTTCGGCATCAACTGCCACCTCGAATACTACGACCACCAGATACTCACACGCATCATCCTGCGATCCGCACGGCTGCTGAATGTGAAATGCTCCGACGATGCCGCCATGGAGATAGCCTTGCGTTCCCGGGGCACGCCCCGTATAGCCAACGCCCTGCTCCGTCGTGTGCGCGATTTCGCCCAGGTGAAAGGCACCGGCGTGATCGAGCCCAAGATAGCCCGCTACGCCCTTGAAGCCCTCAATATCGACCGCTATGGTCTCGACGAGATCGACAACAAGATACTCACCACCATAATACACAAATTCAACGGCGGTCCCGTGGGACTCACCACCATAGCCACAGCCCTCGGCGAGGACGCCGGCACCATCGAGGAAGTATATGAGCCCTATCTGATAAAGGAAGGTTTCATAAAACGCACGCCACGCGGACGCGAGGTCACTCCCCTGGCCTACTCCCATTTAGGCATCACGCGCCAGACCCAGGGCGATTCGCTCTTCGGATCCGACTTCTGACCACGGGATCAGAGGTTGTTGACCGTATATTCAAGTCCCCAGGTGAAGATAATGTGTACCAGCACCAGCACCACGGATGCCACGATAGAGGTGATGGCGATGTCGCGCCAACAGCATCGGCCCACGCGCAATCCAGCCACCGACAGGACAATCCCCGCCAGACCGCACCAGAAGCTTGCCACAGGATAGAACATCAGGGCGCACCATGCCGCCACCGTGAGCAGCAGTCCCGCCACAGCGGCGACAAGCCAGAGAGGGCTGCGCCTGGCGCTCTCCGGAGCGGAAGCATCAGCGGCACCCGCCGCCTTCTCCTCCACAGTATTTTGATAATCTTTGTCCATAATGCTGCAAAGATAGGTATTTTTATCATAACCCTGAGCTTTTTTTATACGTATGGCAAAAAAATTATTTGCCAATGTCGATTGTTTGGCGTATCTTAGCGGAAAATTCAAGAACTAACCATAAAAGACACAATCACCCACAACCTATGATCGAAAAATCAAACCATAGATATTGCGTAATCATGTGCGGCGGCATCGGCAGCCGCTTCTGGCCCTACAGCCGCACCTCGCGCCCAAAACAGTTCATCGATTTCCTCGGCACCGGACGCTCCCTGCTCCAGATGAGCTACGACAGGATCCTCTCCATCGTGCCCAAGGAGAACATCCTGATCGTCACCAACAGCCAGTATGCCGCCCTGGTGAAAGAGCAGCTCCCCGAACTGCTCGACTCGCAGATACTCTTCGAACCCGCGCGCCGCAACACCGCCCCCTGCATAGCATGGGCCGCCTACCATATCCATGCCATCGACCCCCTCGCCTCGATGATCGTCACCCCGAGCGACCATCTCATCACCCGGGAGCGTGATTTCGAGGACAGCGTGCTCAACGGATTCGAATTCATCGAACAGAACGACGCCCTCCTCACCCTCGGCATCACCCCCACCCGCCCTGAGACCGGCTACGGCTACATCCAGGTGGGCAAGAGCGTCACCGGCTCAATATCGAAAGTGAAGACCTTCACCGAGAAGCCCGACAAGGAACTCGCGAAGGTGTTCCTGCAGTCGGGGGAGTTTTTCTGGAACTCAGGCATATTCCTGTGGCGCACATCCACGATAATCAACTCATTCCGCAACCTTGCCCCTGAAATCGCCAATGTCTTCGACCAGGGCGTGCCCTATTACAACACACCCGGGGAGACCGCATTCATCGACGAACGGTTCCCCGCCTGCGTCAACATCTCCATCGACTACGCCATCATGGAGAAGAGCCACAACGTGTATGTGGAGTGCGTAAATTTCGGATGGAACGACCTTGGCACATGGAGCGCACTGTTCGACAACTCGCCCAAGAACCGCGACGGCAACGTGACACAGAACTGCAACGTCCTCTCCTATGAATCTTCCGGCAACATCTTCGCCGTGCGGGGCAACAAGCTCGTGGTGGTCAACGGCCTCAAGGACTACATCATCGCCGATGCCGGCGACGTGCTCCTCGTATGCCCGAAGAGCGAGGAGCAGAGCATCAAGCAGATGGTCAACGACGCAAAAGCGAAATTCGGCGACAAATATCTCTGATTCATTACCAAATTTCAATCAGTTTTCATGCCACGTCCTGTAATTTTTGCGGGATAAATAGGAAATTCGGCGGATAATGACTAAATTTGCAGCCATTATCCGCTGAAGGATTTTTATGTTTAACTAACTTATAATATTTTGGACTTAGACCCTTTGCCGGCCATGCAATCCATGGGATTGCTCGCGGCCATTCAGATGCCTGATTTCGGCCTCTCACAGATCATCGCCCTTATCATAGCCATGTTTGCGCTCCTGATATCCGGTTTCATATCGGGCAGCGAAATAGCATTTTTCTCATTCACCCCTTCACAGCTCGAAGAGATGGACGAAGGCGACGCCACCTCCCAATCGATAGTGAAGATCATGCGGAAGCCCGAACGGCTCCTCGCCACTATTCTCATAGCCAACAATCTGGTGAACGTCACCATCGTAGTGCTAACCAATTTCGCCCTCGGACCCATATTCGAGGGGATGAACGAGGTGCTGAGTTTCATCCTGCAGTCGGTGATACTCACCTTCCTGATCCTGCTGTTCGGCGAAATCCTCCCCAAGCTCTATTGTTCTAACTATCCCATGAAATGGGCGCGTTTCGCAATACAGGGCGTGAAATTTTTCACCAAGTTGCTGTATCCGTTCTCCGGAATGCTCGTGCGATCCACCTCGATAGTGCACAAGGTGGTCACGAAGCAGGCCCGCAACATATCCACCGACGAACTCTCCCAAGCCCTCGACATCACCGAGGTGAAGACCGAGGAAGAGAAAGAGATGCTACAGGGAATCCTGGAGTTCGGCGAGACCACGGCTGCCGAGATAATGACCCCACGCATATCGATGGTGGGACTGGAATACGACATGACGTTCGACGAAGTGCTGAAGACCGTGATCGAGACCGGCTACTCCCGTCTGCCCGTGTATGTCGACACGCAGGATAACATCAAAGGCATACTCTACTCACGCGACCTGCTGCCCTACATCGGCCGGACACTCGAAGGGTTCGACTGGCACACGCTGCTGCGCAAACCCTACTATGTGCCCGAGCAGCGCATGATCGACGACCTGCTTGAGGATTTCCGCAAGCTCAAGATTCACCTCGCCATCGTGGTGGATGAGTTCGGCGGCACCCAGGGCATCGTCACGATGGAGGATGTCCTCGAAGAGATTGTGGGAGACATCAACGACGAATATGACGACGAGTCGAACTATTATACACGTATCTCCGACGACACCTATAATTTCGAAGGCCGCACTCCCCTCACCGATTTCTTTCGTATCACCGGACTCGATGAAGACCAGTTCGAGGATGTCACCGAGGATGCCGAAACCGTGGCTGGCATGTTGCTCGCCATAAAGGGCGATTTCCCCAAGGACAAGGAGCCGCTTGTGTATGCCAACTGCCGGTTCCTTGTGCTGAAAGTCGCCGACCACCGCATCATGTCGGTGCGCGTGAAAGTGATGCCCGACAAACAGGAAGCGTGATGCGCACAATCTTATCGCTCATACTATCAGCCATGCTTTGGAGCTGCACATCCGGCGGTGGTGACCCCGTGCCACGCCGCCATGCTTATCCGAGAGTGCCCGACCCCGACACTGCCTTCATCCGCCTCACCGACCTGCCGGTGAGGATGTCGGTGAACGGAAGCCAGCCGGTGGAGACTGAGACGCGGGCCGACGGCAGCGTGTGGCTCACCGTGCAATACCCTGCCTACGATGCCCGCATCCTGTGCACGTTCACACCTGTGGATGCCTCCTCGATAGCCAGCGTGCTCGACAACCGCTACGAGCGCATGAGCCTCAATGCCGGAGCCGGATCGCATACCCTGGAGCAATTCGACAACTCCGGAGGCTATCATTCGCGCATCCTCCGCTCGCAGACCGTCAACGCCACACCGGTGCAATTCATCTCCGCCGCTTCGGAGCAGCCGCAGTGGGTGGTGTCCGGATCAGTATTTTTCGAGAATGTCTCACCTGCCACATCAGCCGATTCGGTGCGTCCGGTCATCGACATCATGCACGGCGAGGCGGTGAGGATGCTCAAATCCATTCAGCCATGACCGGTCAAATCATTATCGGCACCACCTACATCGGCATTATTCCCATTGAGGCAGACATATCTCTGCCACGCCGACAGAGAGAGAAGGAAGCCGTAGTAAGGCTTCTGCGGCACATGCTCGGCCATGATGCTGAGCTGACCCACACACCCGAGGGCGCTCCCCTCCTGCCGGGCTACCATATCTCCATCACCCACAGCCGCGATCTGGCTGTGGTGGCTCTCGATGCCGTGCGGGCGGTGGGAATAGATGCGGAGGAGATGCGTCCGCAGCTACAGAGGATAAAGGAGCGTTTTCTCTCGCCGCAGGAATTGCAGACATTCAACACACCGCAGCAACTGCTCACCGCCTGGACCATCAAGGAGGCTGTATACAAGATAGCCGGAGCCGCGGCTGTAGAGTTCCGCACAGCCATCAATATAGCCCCAGACATGCTCTCGGCCCGGTGTCTCGGCAGACGGTACGCCATCCACACCTTCGATCACGGCTCCACCCGCATCTCCCTCGCTTATTTATAAATATAAATATCCTTAACGTATCTCGACACTCTGCCAGAAATAAAAATCTATTATTTGTGATGATTCCGCACATATTCGACGTACGGACATCACCGCAACAACGGGGATTTGCCCGGGGATGCTAATATTTTGAATGTGTAGATTTTGATAATTAAGAATAGATTTCGTAAATTTGTAATATAATTATTTGGAATAATCGACCAAGGGATATGGGGAAACTGTTCAAATTTGATAAGGCGATAAGTGCCATTTTGTACTCCTTACAAAAATTAGGGGGACAAACCGATATGCATAAGTTATGCAAAATCATGTATTTCGCCGACCAGAAGCATTTGTCGCTTTATGGCCGGAGTATTACGGGAGATACGTATATCGCCATGCAGTACGGACCTGTTCCGTCATGTATCGATGATATCCTGAAGGCTCTCCGTGGCGATAGCTTCTTTTCTTCAAGCCCGGAAGTCCTGACTTTGAAGAATTCGATGGTTTTCGAGAACAGATATTTTATCCGTGCCCTCAGTTCGCCTGATTTAGACGAGCTTTCCCCTACGGATGAGGAATGTCTTTCTTACGCTATTGATTTGTGTAAAGACATGTCATTTGGCCAACTCACGGATTTCTCCCACGGACTGGCCTGGTCGAGCACACGCCGCGACCGCGAGATTTCCGTAAAGGATATTCTCCGTGAAGCTGGCGACAATGAGGCGTATGTTGAATATATTGCCGATTATCAGAAGAACCAGACAGCTTTCTTGTGATGGAACTGCCACTGCAATTACTAAGGTCGGGAGTCAGGCGAGGCTCAATACTGCTTTCAGACTGTTTTGAAGACATCGATCATGCAAAATATTTTGCAGTCATGGGGGTGTATCAAGATACTATAGCTGGATTCTTTTTTATCAATTCCAGAATTCATCCAATAATAGAGTCGAAACCGGCTCTTTTTGCAATGCAATATCCCATTCGTAAGAAAGATTATGATTTCTTGCGTTACGATTCTTTTCTTGGGGCTAATGAACTGCTGACACGTTCAGTCGATGCCCTGGTTAAGTCTATGCAGAACGGACAGACTTCGATAGTGGGTGAACTGACAGAAGAAGACCTATGTGTAGTACTCAAAGCTTGCCGTAATAGCCAATTGTTCAGTGTCAAAGAAAAACAACGGTTCTTTTATTAGTGACTCACAACAAAATTCTAACTTGTGAGGTTTCTGCACATATCCGACACGCATGGACAGCACCGAAGCCTCGGGAATGATGTGCCGTGCAGTTATTGCGAAATCTTGCTCAAGAGCGACACCAGAGCCTGGCGGCGCGCTTCCCATGTGGGATAGTCGGCGGCGCGCAATGTGTGGGGCGTGTCGACAGCGGCGGTGGTGAGGACGCAGGGGCGGCAATGTCCGCCGGCGATGAGCCGGTCGGCGATGGCGTCGGCGCCACCCGTCTTGAACCAGCTTTCCGCCGTGTCGTCCTCCCCGCCCACAAGGCGTATCACCACAGCATCCTTGCCATCCTGATTGACCGGAATATACGTGGCCGTACCGTTGTTGAGATCATAACGCACCGTGCCGTGCGGTATGTCAGCTCCCATCGTGGCGAAATGGTAGCTTCCGGCAGGATGATGGCATACGCTGGGCTTGAAGCCCTTGGAGGGAGCGATGTTCATATTCTGGGCGTCGGCCACGGGAGTACCGTCGACGATGAAATAGTAGGTGAACACATCATGGATATTGTCCTTGATCTCAGTCTGCCACACACCGTCGCTGTCGCGCTCCATCTCGATCGGAGCGGAGGCGTTTTCCGTCATGAGCAGCACACGTCCGGCATCGGTAGCCTTGATGCGGAACATGATGCCGTCATCCATGTAGTCGGGAGATACGATCGGGCGCGGGAACAGCCGCGCCATCACCCCCGGGGTGAACTGTGGTTCGTTGCCCGTGGCAGCCGGTGCGGGCAGTCCACCACGCATGGCGGCTTCCGCAGCCTCAGGGCGGAACAGCAGCCTGAGGCTCTTGTCGAGGAAATATTTGGCGTTCATCCACGTGTGCCCGAATTTGTCGTGGGTGAACTCCTTGACTGAACGGATACCCTTCTTGTCAAGAAATTCCATATAGTCGCGGGCATTGCCATAGAGGAAATCGTCAGTGCCGACTCCAAGCCAGAAAAGGCGTATCTTGCCGTTGGTGTCACCGGCGTTGTCATATATCCCGGGAATGTCGGTGGATGTGAACGAGCTGTAGCTGCAAAGGTAAGAGAATTTGTCAAGATTCGTCAGTCCGCAGGCAAGCCCCTGGTTGCCGCCACGTGAGAAGCCTCCTATTGCGCGGTGTTCGCTGTCGGGAATGGTGCGGTAACGCTGCTCGACGTATGGCATGAGGTCGTTCACAAGGTCTTTGCCGAAGACATCGCCCATTGCCATCATGTCGTGGGGCGGGTCGGGCAACAGTTTAGTGGGGTTACCGTAGGGAAGCACCACAATCATCTCCTCGGCATCGCCTTCGGCAATGAGGTTGTCAAGTATGTAGTTGACGCGGCCAACCTTATAGTATACTTCCTCCGTGTCGGTGGTGCCGCTGATGAGGTAGAACACGGGATATTGCCGTTCGGGCTCCTGAAAGTAGGATGGCGGAAGATATACCACCGCGTTGTTGGTGGCGCCGAGGCTGTTGGAATAGTAATGGATGTAATCCACCGCCCCGTGCGCTACGTCCCTGATATCATGTATCAGCAGGCCATTCTGCGCCGGAATCTCCAACAGACTGTTCTTGAATCCCTCGTTAGGGAAAAACCGGTCGTTGGCGGGATCCATCACGCTCACCCCGTCGACTATGAAACAATAAGGATACATGTCGGGGGCTGCGGGACCGAGGGTGGCGGTCCACACGCCATCGGCGCCTCGCGTCATGGGGTTGCGGCCGGCAAACTGCACGTCCACCATCACCTCCCCGGCGCTGTCGTTGGCATAACTGAATGTCACCGTGCCGTCCTCATGGCATATTGTCGACTGGCGGGCGCTTGCCATAATCGCAGCCACAGCCAGAGCAAATAATATAAATTTTCTCATATCAGGAATTTAGGTCTTGAGGTCCTTTTGTGCATAGTCAAAAATAAAGCGCATCCGGGCAAATGCGCTTTATTTTCAATATGCGGGGAGAATCAGAAATCCTCGAAAGAGATTGTTTTCGGACCCTGTGGTTGCTGCGGCTGCTGGCCATTCTGACCTTGGCCGCGCACGCCCGCCACGTCCCGACGGTCGCGGTTGTAGGCCGGCTTCTCGTTGATTGCAGCGATGGCGGAATCCTCGTCAAACTGGTTAGGCTTCATCACGATGTAGCGGTTCTGGTCCTTTTTGTTGGCGTAATCCTTCATCTTGTCCTCGCCATATATACGTGCGAGAGTCTCATTGTCGATTTCCGGATTCTTGGGAGTGTCAGGGATAGGGTTGGGTTTAGGTTTGGGAGGCACTATCGCCGGGTGAGGTTCCGGCTTGGCTGCGTATTCCTTCTCTCCTATCGTAGCCTCGAAACCGGCGGCGAGGATAGTGAACTTCACCTTGTCGCCGAGAGTGTCGTCGAATGCCACACCCCATATCACATCCACATCGCGGTGGATATTGGAAATGAACTCGGTGATCTGGTTGGTCTCGTCAATCTTGAACTCATCCTTGGCCTCACGTGAGAAATAGAGGTTGAAGAGCAGCTTCTTGCTGCCGTAAATATCGGTGTTTTTCAGCAGGGGCGAGTTGAGGGCATCCTCGATAGCCTGTGTCACACGGTTCTCACCTTCGCCGTAGCCGGTGGAGATGATGGCCGTGCCGCCATCGCGCAGAGTATTGTCCACATCGTTGAAATCTAGGTTGATGTATCCTTTGCAGGTAACGATCTCTGAGATGCTCATTGCCGCCATCGACAGGATATCGTCCGCCTTTCCGAAAGCGTTCAGGAAATTGCAATCCTTGTATATCTCGCCGAGGCGCTCATTGTTGATCACAAGCAGGGCGTCCACATACTTGCCCATCTCCTTGGCACCTTCGAGAGCCTTCATTATCTTTTTCGGACCCTCGAACAAGAATGGAATGGTGACGATACCGATTGTGAGCAGACCGCGCTCCTTGGCGATGCGCGAGATCACAGGCGAAGCGCCTGTGCCCGTGCCACCTCCCATGCCTGCGGTGATGAACACCATGTCGGTCTCGTCGTCGAAGAGGCTGTTGATCTCATCGGCGCTCTCCTCGGCAGCCTGCCTGGCTTTCTCAGGCACGTTGCCGGCTCCTCGCCCCCTGGTGATGTTGGGACCCAACAGCACTTTGGTAGGCACGGGAGAGATTTCGAGGGCCTGCTTATCGGTGTTGGCCACGATGAACGAGACATTCCTCGCCCCCATGTTCCACATGTGGTTAATGGCGTTGTTGCCACCTCCGCCCACTCCAATCACCTTGATTTTCTGCGAGGGATAATAGTTATCGTCATCAGGAACGGAGTATTCCCCGTTGTTCAACAGTTTATCTTCTTCCATTATATCGTATTATTTTAATCATAATTGAGTGTCGTCATCCAGTCCGTCATTCGACAGGATATTGGTCATTTTCTCCTTCAGCTTGTCCAGGAACGAACGCCGTCCGCTCCTCGCCGGCTGTTCGGGAACGTTCTCGGCAGGCTTTGCCGTAGCGGCAGGCACCTCATCGTCCTTTTCCCAATCCTTTTCATCAGGGTCGTCGGCAGCCACAGGAGCGGCAGTCACCTCTTTCTCAGGCTTCACAGCAGGCTTCGCCACCGGTTCGGTCACTTCCTGCGAAGCCACCTCCGGCTCTACCTTGTGGGTGGGGAAGTCGACGCACGATATGAAATTGGGACTCTTGCTCACCCGCGTCACCAGAGCCACGAGCGACAGATAGTCGTCGACATTGCGCGAATGGGTGTTGAACGCGAAATTCACGTTCGACGGCATTGTGGCATGGCGCACCTTCAGCTTGCTCTGAGCCGAGAGGAGATTGTCGAGATTTGTAAGCCTTCCTCCTCGACCTGCGAGTATGAAACCGGCAGGAAGATCGGCGGAGGTATAGCCGGCATATTCAATGTTGGCGATGATATTTATCACCAGCTCGTAGGCGCGGGCCACAACATAGCTGTTGATGCGCGCTGTCTCATCATTGCCCCTGATCTCTGCCTGAGCATCGCCGAGGGAGATCTTGGCATTCTCCGCATTCTCCATGGTTATGTTCATGCCCATGGCAATGTCGCGGGTGATGTTGTGCGATCCGATGGGCAGCACGGCAATGTACTGCAGGGCACGGTCCTTGTACACCGACAGGGTGGTGGTTTGCGCTCCCAGGTCCACGAGCATGCATCCTCGCTGCTTCTCCTCCTCGCCTAAGAGCATGTCGGCAAGCGCGAGGGGGGTGACGATGTATTTCTCCACCTTGAGGTTCATGCGGTCGCCGAGCACCAGGTCCATGTTGCGTTGGTTCACAGGATTACATGTCACCAGAGTGAAATCGCCGCGCAGATGCCTGCCGAGCGCACCTACGGGGTTGGGCATTGCGTTGTTGTCGACATAGAATTTGCGAGGTAGCACCTTCAGCACATTCCTGTTCTGCGATTTCATCTTGGTGGCCTCCATGAACAGATTCCTCAGTATGTCCTGGTTGATCACCATCTCGGATGGGAGCACAATCGAGGCGGTCACCTTCTCGGATCCCAGCGAACGTCCCCCTATGCCCACATACACACGGTTGATCTTGCCGTCGACTATCATGGATTCACTCTGTAGCTGCCTCAGCACATCGCTGGTGCATTTGGCGGCGTTGATCAGATTCTGCACACGACCATGTTGCACGCAATCGTCGGAACTGGTTGCGGCTATCGCTTCAATATTCGGTATGGGCATCACTCCGGTAGGATTATGTACGGTCGACAACGCACCCCTGATCTGGGTTCCTGCCAACTCTATCGCTACTATGTATTTCTGGTCCATGTCTATGTGGGTGTATGTGAGTTTGTTTTTTTAGATTCTTTCCTGATAGTTATCATTGAGTCGAGGCGGTGGTGAGCATGGTGCTTTCATCATCGAGGTCGATATGCTCCTCCACCCGTAGTTCATTATATTCAGGGCGCTTGTCGCGGCGCTTTGCCACTACCTGCCCCCTCCATTTCACCGATATGGTGTCGTAGTATTCCCAGCCCTTGACAGGCAACACTTTTTTATAGAACACTTTAAGACGCGCTATTTTGTTGGGCAGGTCAGTGGAGTCGCCCATGTTTACCACATGCCCCTTGATTGAGGGCACCAGTATCACGTCAGAATTGCGCGCTATGTTGATCGAGCTTGTGAAAGCCGCCATGTCGGGATCGGTGTTGAGGTAGTCGAGCAGCGGGAAAGCCAGCTCCGGAGTGTTGCGTCCTGTGAAGTTGCCCGTGATCACGGGCACATCCATGCTGTAACGGATTGAGGCCTTCATCTTCTTGCCGCCACGGTTGATGTAGTAGTTGTAGCCCGAGTTGTCGAACACACGAGCCACCGGTATCATCGGCACCACATCGATTCGCAGGGATCCGTCGTTGAGCACCACACAGTTGGCTTTTTCAAGATTATCTTTTTCTGTCAGACGCTTCTCGATCTGGTAGGTGTCGAGCGAGTCGTGGCTCAGGGAGGTGATCCAGCCGCTTATGCTGTCGAGTTCCATGTCGATGTCGGCTGCGGAGACGAATTTCCGCGACATATTGTCCCTGACATTGATTTCCACCCCTTTGAAGGTGTCGATCGATGCCAGGTGAGAGGTGAAGCTTATCGCGAACACGAGATAAACCACCAATATGAGCGTCATCAGACATTTGATAATCCCGTCCTTAGTCATGACTGCTTGTTGTTTTCATCGGTCAGGAAGTCGACCACCTGGGGCAGAAGATTCGAGAGGTCGCCGGCTCCGAGAGATAATAGGATGTCAAAGTTACGATTTTTAATTGTTTCGACAAAATCTAATTTGGAAATTAATACTTTATTATCACAATTTATTTTGTCGAAGATGATTTTTGAGGTCACGCCGGGAATTGGAAGCTCCCTGGCGGGGTAGATGTCGGTGAGGATCACCTCGTCGGCCATCGACAGGGCTTCGGCGAATTCAGGGGCGAAATCGCGTGTGCGCGAGTAGAGGTGGGGCTGGAAAGCCACGGTGAGTCGTCGGCCGGGGTACAGGGCCTTTACCGACTTGATGCTCATCTTCAGCTCGTCGGGATGGTGGGCGTAGTCGTCGATCACCACCTTGCCCCCGGCTCCGGTCTGCTTGAGCAGGAACTGGAAACGGCGTTCAGCTCCCTGGAATGTGGCCATGGCGCGGCGCATGTCGTCGTCGTTGGGGCATCCGGTGAGGTGGCAGGCCGCCATGGCTGCCAGGGCGTTCTCGATGTTGATTTCCACGGGCACTCCCAGCTCCACGTCATTGATCCTGTGGTCGGGAGCCACGAAATCGAAGCGTATGGTGCCCTCGCCGTAACGGATGTTCTCGGCATGGAAATCGCCGCTGTCGCGTGAATATGTGTATGTGCGCACACCTTCGGCAGGACGCGGACGCAGTTTCAGTCCCTCGTGCAGTATCAGGTAGCCGGCGGGATCGATCAGTTCGGTGAAATGCGCGAAGCTTTCGAGATAGTTCTCCTCGTTGCCGTAGATGTCGAGGTGGTCGGGATCTGTGGCGGTGATCACGGCGATGTAGGGGTGCAGATGATGGAATGAGCGGTCGTATTCGTCAGCCTCTATCACTGTGTACGGCGATGTGGGGCTAAGCAGCAGGTTGCTGCCATAGTTGCGGAGTATGCCTCCCAAGAATGCGTTGCATCCGATGGATGAGGTGTGCATGATGTGGGCAGCCATCGATGATGTGGTGGTCTTGCCGTGGGTGCCGGCGAAGCACATTCCTTTGCTGAGTTTTGTGATCCAGCCGAGCACTGCGGCACGCTTCATCACATTGAAACCGTGGTCGGTGAAGAACCGCAGCTGCACATTGTCCTTCGGCACGGCAGGAGTGTACACCACCAACGTATCGGCCGGGTTGGTGAATGCCTCGGGCACCGCATCCATGCTGTCGACATCGCTTACAGCCGCACCCTCGCGCTGCAGGGCGTTGGTGAGTGCGGAAATAGTGCGGTCATAGCCTGCCACATTGAAGCCTTTCGCGAGGAAATATCTTGCGATGGCGGCCATGCCTATGCCTCCGATTCCGATGAAATATATATTTTTCAGTGATTCCATGCTTAAGTCTTTTTTTAGTTTGCAAGGGTCAATGCCTTGTCTGCAGAGTGCGTTCTATGATGTCCACTATTTTCTCATCGGAGTCCTCAAGAGCCATATTCTTGACGTTCGCGGCAAGTGTGAGTCTCCGGGAATTGTCGCCTACGAGACTGAGGATGGCAGGACACAATTGCCCGTGGGCGTCGCTGTCGAGAATCATGATGGCGGCATCGCGCGAGGAGAGGGCCTCGGCGTTCTTGCGCTGATGGTCCTCAGCCACATTTGGCGAAGGCACCAGGATTGATGGTTTGCCCAGAAGCTGAAGCTCGCTGATGGTGCCCGCTCCAGCGCGTGCCACCACAAGGTCGGCGGCACGGTAGGCCACAGCCATGTCCTTTATGAACACCGTGGCTTTCACATCCTTGTATCCTTCCGCATCAGCAGCCCACCGGTCGGCTCCGTATTTGCCCGTCTGCCACAGCATCTGTATTCCGGCATCGGCTATGGCGGGCAGTCCGGCTGCTATCGATTCGTTGATGGTACGGGCTCCCAGGCTTCCGCCCACCACCAGCACCAGGGGCTTTTCAGGATTGAATCCGAGCTTCTCCTTGGCTTCCGCCTGAGTGAGTGTGCAGTCGGTGAGATCCTTGCGCACAGGGTTGCCGGTGAGATGAATCACATCTGCAGGGAAGAAGCGCTCCATGCCTTCGTATGCCACGCATATAGCATCGGCCTTTTTTGCCAGGAGTTTGTTGGTGACGCCGGCGTAGGAATTCTGCTCCTGAAGTATGGTGGGTACTCCGGCTTTCTGCGCGGCCTTCAGTGTGGGGCCGCTGCAGTAGCCTCCTACACCTACGGCAATGTCGGGCTTGAAATCCTTCACCAATCTTCTGGCCATGCGCATGGCTTTCCACAGCCTGATCATCACCTTGATGTTGCGCAGCGGATGCTTGCGGTCGAATCCGCTCACAGGCAGACCTACTATCGGATACCCGGCTTCAGGCACCTTCGTCATCTCCATTCGGTCGTCGGCTCCGACGAATTGAATCTCAATGTCGGGGTAGCGGCGCCTGAGGGCGTTGGCTATAGAGAGGGCAGGAAAAATATGTCCGCCCGTGCCTCCGCCGCTTATTATTGCTCTTTTCATAGTGTCAAGTCAGTATGTCAAGTGGGGTTAATAGCGTTGATTTCCTCCGAGAGCTCCGACATCTCCTCCTTTATCTCTGCCTTCTGGCCTTTGCGCGCGGCATGCCGGCTCACACTCAGCATCACCCCTATGGCAATGGATGTCATTAGTATGGACGTACCGCCCTTGGATATCAGTGGCAGCGGCTGCCCTGACACGGGGAACACACCGGTGACGATAGCCATGTGGAAAATGGCCTGATAGGTGATGAACACCGCCATGCCTATCACCAGGAGCGCCGGGAAGGCTGTCTGGCAGCGGCTCGCCACCCTGCCGGCGCGCGCGAGAAGCCACAGGTACAATATCAGCACGAATATTCCGCCGAAGAGTCCGAGCTCTTCTATCACTATGGCATAAATATAGTCGGAGAACGCAAGGGGCAGACGGGCTGTCTCGCGTGAATTACCGGGCATCACACCGAACATTCCGCCATGGGCCTGCGCGATATAGGAGTATTGCTCCTGGCGGTTCTCATTGGTGATCTTATCGTTGTATTTGTCGGGCTTGAAATGGCGTTCCATACGGTTGATCCAGGTATCAAGACGTCCGCCCTCATCGCCGAATCCCCTGTCGGCATCCGACACACCTACCTTCAC
Source organism: uncultured Bacteroides sp. (assembly GCA_964480085.1). Taxonomy (GTDB): domain Bacteria; phylum Bacteroidota; class Bacteroidia; order Bacteroidales; family Muribaculaceae; genus CAG-873. The sequence goes on from CAYZPI010000028.1 coordinate 22,446, forward strand.
ATCGGTGCCGGGCACGTAAGTGATCATCTGCTCCTCCTTCACATCTTTCTGCCGGCCGGTAGAAGCCAAAAGTATCTTCACTCCCAATCCCAGGCACGCAGCTATCAGGAACACCAGGAGCACCTTCAGGAGCTTTTTGCCCCCCACTCCACCTATTATCATCATCGACAGGCTGATGGCCATCAGCAGGAGAGTGTTGGTGAGACCCTGGCTGAAGAGCAACCCGCAGCACACAAGCACCGCGACAGTGGAGTACACCACCCCTTTTTCGGTGACATCATCGACACCCTTCATCTGTTCCTTGCACAATATTGCGGCTATCATCAGTGCCGACGACAGCTTCACCATCTCTGAAGGCTGTATGGTGAAGCCAAGTATTGAGAACGCACGCTGTGCGCCGTTGATGTTGATTCCGAAGAAGAGCGTCCACACCATGGCGAGCACACTTATGGTGGCGAACACCCACGACCACTTGTAGAATTTCTTGTAGTGGGTGTTCTGCAAAAGCAAGATTATCACCAGACCCGCAGCAAGAAACATCACATGGCGAATCACGGGCGACAGCACATTGGCGGCTGTCACCTCATGGCTCGACGCGCTGTACAGCTCCACGATCGATATCAGGCACAGGGCTATGTATATGCCCCATATCTGTTTGTCGGTGCGTCTGGGCTTTTCTTCCACTGCCATGGTGCTGTCGGGAGAGTCAGGTTTGGCGGTCTGCATTTTCATCATGATTTGAGGTTCTTTACAGCAGTTTTGAACTGTGTGCCCCTGTCCTCGTAGCTTTTGAAGAGGTCGAAGCTGGCGCAGCACGGTGAGAGCAATACGGTGTCGCCCTCTGCGGCGAGGTCGCGGCAGGCTGCCACAGCGTCGGCCAGACTATGTGTGTCGGCGATTGCAGGCACATGGGGCGAGAAGAAATCGATGATCTTGGCATTGTCCTTTCCCATCGCCACGATGGCCTTCACCTTCTCCTTCACCAGAGGCAGGATCTCGCTGTAGTCGTTGCCTTTGTCCTTGCCGCCGAGAATGAGCACGGTGGGTGTGGTCATGCTCTCAAGGGCGTACCAGGTGGAGTTCACGTTGGTGGCCTTAGAATCGTTGATGTACACCACTCCGCCGACAGTGTCGACATATTCCAGACGATGCTCCACCCCGTCGAAATCGCTCAGCGACTTGCATATCTCTTCCTTGCGTATGTTCAGCAGCGATGCCGACAATCCGGCGGCCATCGAATTATAGAGATTGTGTAGCCCCGATAGAGCCAAATCGGCGCGGGGCATCTTCAATGAAGATTCGGATGTGTTGATTATCAGATTATTTTCGGCATCGATATATGCAGCTGTGCCTTCCTCGTAGGTTTCGGCGAATGGATAGCGGGTGGCGTCCACCGTGATGCGTTCGAGCTGGGCCTTGATCACGGGATCATCCTGCCAATAGATGAAACTGTCGTGGTGGTCCATATTCCGGAGGATACGGAATTTGGCATCCACGTAGTTCTGCATCTTGTAGTCGTAGCGGTCAAGATGGTCGGGAGTGATGTTCATGATTATGGCTATGTTGGCACGGAAATCATACATATTCTCCAGCTGGAAACTGCTGAGCTCTATCACATACACGTCGTGGTGGTCGCGTGCCACCTGAAGGGCCAGGCTTTTGCCCACATTCCCGGCCAGCCCCACGTCCAGTCCGGCATCCTTGAGGATATGGTAGGTAAGCAGGGTAGTGGTGGTCTTGCCGTTGCTGCCGGTAATGCACACCATCCGGGCATCCGTGTAGCGTCCGGCCAGCTCAATCTCCGATATCACTGGAATTCCTTTTTCCATGATTTTCACCATTATGGGAGATGTAGGAGGAATGCCGGGACTCTTCACCACTTCATCAGCGTTGAGTATCTTGTCCTCCGAATGATGTCCCTCTTCCCAGGGAATATCCTCCGCGTCGAGCATCGCCTTGTATTTGTCGCTGATAGAACCAAAATCACTCAGAAACACATCAAAGCCTTTGTCTTTTGCAAGGATGGCGGCACCCGTGCCGCTTTCGCCGCCACCAAGCACCACTAATCTTTTATTACAATTCATAATTCATGATTTATAAATCTTATAAATCCTATAGATTACTATTCACTATTACTTATTCACTATTACCTATTACCTACCTGATTTTCAGCGTCACGAAAGTAGCGACAGCGAGAATCATGCAGATGATCCAGAAGCGCGTCACGATCTTCGATTCCGGGATAGGCTGCAGGGGGCGCTGTATAAGGGCCTGTATGCCCGCATGCCCCTCTTTCTGGAAATGATGGTGGAGGGGAGTCATCTTGAAGATACGCTTGCCGCCTGTCTTCTTATAGTATGCCACCTGGAGCATCACCGACAGATCCTCCACATAGAAGATACCGCACAGTATCGGCAGCAGCAGCTCCTTGTGGATCAAGATGGCGAATACGGCTATGATACCGCCGAGCATCAGCGAGCCCGTATCGCCCATGAACACCTGCGCCGGTGAGGCATTGTACCACAGGAAACCCACCAGCGCGCCGATGAACGCCGCCATATACACCACCAGTTCCGAACTTGCAGGAATATACATGATGTTGAGATACGACGAATAAATGATGTTGCCGCCGAGATACGCCATCGCCGCCAGGGCGCATCCTATTATCGCCGAGCATCCTGTGGCGAGTCCGTCAAGGCCGTCGGTGAGGTTGGCGCCGTTGCTGGTGGCCGCCACAAAGAACACCGTTATTATGAAGAAGGCTATCCAGCCACCGGTCTCGGCATAATCGCCCATCCAGCCGGTGAGCCAGGTGTAGTCGAAGTTGTTGTTCTTCACAAAAGGTATGGTGGTCTCGGGTGAATGTGTCAGCACGTCGGAGTACACCACCTCCTCCACTCTGTCGGTGTCGGAGTCGATCACCTCGGTGTTCTTCACAATCACCACATCCGAGTTGAAGAACATTGTGGCGGCAACAATCAAGGCAATACCTACCTGTCCGATTATCTTGTATTTACCTTTTATGCCGTCTTTATTATGCTTCTTTATCTTCTTATAGTCGTCAAGGAATCCTATCAGACCGAGCCACACCGTCGACACCAACATCAGAATCATGTACACATTGGTGAGGTTGCCAATCAGCAGACATGGTACCAGGATGGCGATGATGATGATGATTCCGCCCATCGTAGGCGTGCCAGTCTTCTTCATCTGTCCCTCGATGCCCAGGTTGCGGATAATTTCGCCCACCTGCATCAGTTGCAGACGCTGTATGATCTTGCGGCCTATGAAAATGGCTATCAGCATCGCAAGCACGAATGCCAGCCCCGACCGGAATGTGATGTAGTCCATCAGTCGCGAGCCCGGTACCTGGTAGTCCTGTAATATCTTGAAGAGTGAATAAAGCATATCTTTAGTTTTTTCTTTTTGTATGGTGCTGACCGCGGGGACAGCCCGGATGAATATTACATTTTTTTAAGGTTTGATGTCGGCAAATCCACGGCGCACCACTTCGCGGTCATCGAAATGGCGTGTCTCGCCGCCTATTATCTGGTAAGTCTCATGTCCCTTTCCTGCCACCAGCACCACATCGGCCGGCCGGGCCATCGCGATGGCGTGCCTGATGGCTTCTTCACGGTCGAGGATCACCTCCACTTTTCCCCTGGTCTCCGGAGCCACGCCGGCAAGCATGTCGGCGGCGATATCCTCGGGGCGTTCGGAGCGTGGATTATCGGATGTTATGATCACCATATCGCTGTATTTCACGGCCTCGGCAGCCATCAGCGGACGCTTGCCCTTGTCGCGGTCGCCTCCGGCGCCCGTGACGGTGATGACAGCGCCTCCTGCAGCCACGTCGGCAATGGTGGCGAGTACATTGGCCAGGGCGTCGGGGGTGTGTGCGTAGTCTACGATGGCGGTGCGTCCGTCGGAGCTGTGTATAGTCTCCATGCGCCCTGCCACCGGACGCAACTTGCTGATTCCACGCAGCACATCTTCACGGTCCCAGCCTATGAGCATCGAAGCAGCATACACGGCGGTGAGATTGGCGGCGTTGAAGCGCCCTACGAAAGGAGTCTCCACTTCGGTTCCGTCAAAGCTCATTGTCATCCCGTCGATACGGCTCTCCAGCACCTTGCCCCGGAATGTGGCGGCTCCACGCACTGAATAGTCGGCACAGCGTGCCTTGCAGTTCTGCAGCATCACGCTGCCGTTGCGGTCGTCGGCATTGGTCAGGGCGAAAGCGTCGGCCGGAAGCCTGTCGAAGAACGATTTCTTGGCACGCAGGTAATTGTCGAAAGTGCCATGATAGTCAAGATGATCGCGTGTGAGATTGGTGAACACACCTCCGGCGAACCTCAAGGCATGGATGCGCCTTTGTGCGCAGGCATGGCTGCTCACCTCCATGGCACAGAATGTGCAGCCCGCCTCCAGCATCTGGTGGAGCAGCCGGTTGATGGTGAGCGGGTCGGGGGTGGTGTGGATGGAGGGTTCGCTGAGAAGGTCGATTCTGTTCACCACGGTGGAGATCAATCCGGCCTTTTCGCCCATGTCGCGCGCCATCTCATAAAGCAGGGTGGCGATGGTGGTCTTGCCGTTGGTACCGGTGACGCCTATGAGTGTGAGCTTGTGCGATGGATAGCCGTACCACCATGATGCGAGCTCCCCCAAGGCAGCCACACTGTCGCCGACCTTGATCCATGCCACATTTTCGGAAGGATTCTCCGGCAGGCGCTCGCACACCACGGCTGCCGCGCCACTGTCCACGGCCTTGCCGATAAAGTCATGGCCATCCACGGCCACGCCTTTCTCCGCCACGAACACCCATCCGGGCATCACCTTGCGCGAGTCGGCAGTGATGCCTGCCAGCTCCGTGCCGGAAAAGGTGGAGTGGGGGAGCTTTATGCCCAATGCCTTATATAACTCTTCGATTGTATGCATTGCGTTAATTTTTTTCCAATTTTCATTCAGGGGTGAAATTCACTGTCACCACCGTTCCCGGCTTGATACGTGAGCCAGGAGTATAGTTCTGTCTATAAGCATATCCGTTGCCATTCACCTTCACATTGAAGCCGGCCTCCTCGATGGTGCGCACGGCGTCGCGCACACCCATGCCGGTCACGTCGGGCACGGTGCCCTCGCTGGTGCTCTTAGGCTTGCGGAAGCTGCTGTACGTCTTCAGTCCCGTGGTGCTGGTGGTGCCGGCCATAAGGTCGCGGGTCGAGGTGTAGATCACCGGAGCCTTGTTCTTCCTGGCATCCGCCATGAGCTCGGAGTGATTGTGGAGCATTCCACGGGCATGCATCTTCAGTGCTATGTTCTTCACCACATGTCCGGATGTGGTGGCAGCGCCTTTGAATTCAGGTTTAGGATTGGATATCAGCACCATGCAGGTGTATTGCGGATTTTCGTAAGGATAGAATCCGCAGAAAGCCAGACGATAGCGGTTGTTGACATATCCGGTGATGATTTTTCCATGTTCGTCCCTGACGCTGTCGCTGCGGCTGTAGGCTATGCGGCACGTGCCGGTCTTCCCTGCAATTTCCACAATATCGCTGCGCAGGGTCTTGGCGGTGCCACCCTCGCCGTACACCACATCATATATCATCTTGCGCAGGATCTTGGCGTTTTTTCTCGTCATGATGCTGTCGCGCACGTAGCTTACAGGGATTTCCTCCACATTGCCCTCGTCGTCGATCAGCTCCTTTACAAGGCGCGGACGCACGAATTTGCCGTTGTTGGCTATGGCGTTGTACATGGCGCATGTGTATATGGGCGGTATCATGGTGGAGTAGCCGTAGGTCATTCTCGAGAGCGACACCTTGCCGCCGGCCTTGGGATCGAGGGTGGGGAAATACGGTGGGCGTTCTTCCGCCATGTGGGTGCCGAGAGGGTCGAAGAAACCTATATCGCGCAGACGCTCGCGGAAGCCGTTGAGATTGTTCTCGTAATGCGGGGCAATGAGCTTTGTCATGCCGATGTTCGACGAATATTCAAGGAAGCTGCTCACAGGCAGGGCAGCCGGGGAATGAGTGTCGTGGATGGGTGCTCCACCGGCATAGGTGTACGAGTTTCCGATACTCATCATCCGGTGCAGGGGGAAAGCGTATCCGTCCTCCAGGGCTATGATCATGGAGATAGGTTTCATCACCGACCCGGGCTCGTATGCCTGCATGGCATAGTTCATGGCCTCGATATAGTTGCCGTTCTTGTCACGGTCGAGATTGGAGATGGCCTTGATGTCGCCGGTGGCCACTTCCATCAGTATGCAGGTGCCCCATTCGGCCTGGGTGGTCTGCAGCATCGCCTGCAGCTCGCTTTCCACGATGTCCTGTATGTTGATGTCGATGGTGGTTCGCACCGACAGACCGTTCTCGGCAGGCTTGTCGACCCATGTGCGCACTCCGTGGGTGAGCTGCACGTATTTTGCAGTGCCGGGCTTTCCGTAGAGCAGCGAGTCGAGCGAAGCCTCTATGCCGCTGTAGCCATGAAGCGCGTCATCCTTGATATGCGCCAGAGTGGTGTCCTGGTATCTGGGCACATTGATATAGTTGCACCTTCCGATGCTGCGGCGCGCCATTGATCCGTAGGGCATCACCCTCACCTCCTTGGTGGTGTAGTGGAGGCCATGGGAGTATTTCTTCTTATATCTCTTGAAGAACGGGAATTTGAGCATGCGCAGATAGTCGGCGTATGTCCCGTCCTTGAGTATCACATGGGATTGCTTTCGCTCTTCTGGCTTCTTGGCCAGGGGTGCGGCAAGATATTTCTTCCATTCCTCACGGGAGCGTACGGGATAGTGCACGGCGAGGGTGTCGCACAGGCTGTCGAGCGATTCCAGGAAAGCCTTCTCCCGGCGTGCGGCGGTGCGGTAGTCGAGGCAGATGGTGTAGGCGGTGAGATTTGTGGCGAGCACGCTTCCGTCGGCCGCCAATATCTCTCCGCGCTTGGGCTGCACCATGAACACACGGCTCAGCGTCGAGTCGGCCTTGGCGTTCCATTTGTCGGCGTCGACTACTGTAGTCTTCACGGCGGACCCCACTATCAGCATGGCGATCAAGGATATGAAAGCCGATATTATGCCATAGCGCCAGATTATCTGTAGTCTCTTATTTTTCATCGTAGTGCAGGATAAATGGTGGCTCGTCCTGAATGCCTAAGTTCAGGTGCATGGTGTCTACGAGCGTGCGCATCATCGATTCGCGGGTACGGCTCATGTAGAGGCTTTGTTCGCGGATGCCTTCGGATTTCACGATGGCGAGCTCCTTCTCTAACTTGGCTATAGTCTCCATGCGTGTCTGGCATTCGTATTTTATGGCAGTGAAGAAGATTATCAGGCCTATGATGATCAGTATCGAGAATTTATTTCTCCCGAAGAAACCACTGCTTATTATGTCGCCTAAGAATACTTTGATTGAGAATGTGCCTACATTGGCACCGGGACTTTTCTTCTTTTTTTTCGTTGTCGTGTCGTTGGCCATTGCTGATGAGAGAGATTATAGTTTTTCGGCGATTCTGAGTTTTGCGCTCCTGCTCCGGGGATTTGCCTCTATTTCCTCGTCGGTGGGCACTATGGGCTTGTTAGCTACGGGGCGGATGTCGCAGATGGTCCTGCCGAAGAAATCCTTCTGTGCCTTGCCCTCGAAATCGCCGGTCTTCATGAAATTTTTCACAAGGCGGTCCTCAAGGCTGTGGTAGGTGATCACGGCGAGGCGTCCGCCGCTGTGGAGCATCTCCAGCGACTGGGTGAGCAGGGCCTTGAGCGAGGCAAGCTCATCGTTCACTTCTATTCTCAGCGCCTGGAATATCTGGGCGAGCTCCTTCTTTTCCTGACGGGGGTTGACCAGAGGTCTCACCACTTCGAGCAAATCCTGCACCGTCGAGATGGGACGCGAACTGTTGCGCCGGGCTATCTCCGAGGCTATGCGGCGGGCGTTCTTCAGTTCGCCGTAGAAATAGAGAATGTCGGCTATACGTTCTTCCGGGCTTTCGGCAAGCACCTGTGCGGCGGTGCGTCCTCCCGCGCGGTTCATCCTCATGTCCAGGTCGCCGTCCCAACGGAAGGAGAATCCGCGGTCGGCGTCATCGAAATGGTGGAAGCTCACGCCCAGGTCGGCGAGAATGCCGTTCACCTCTCCGGGAGCCACACCATAATAGCGCAGGAAATTGCGCAAGTATCTGAAATTGCCGTGTATCATTGTGAACCGCGGGTCGGCGACCGAGCGCCGCACGGCGTCTATATCCTGGTCGAAGGAATAGAGATGTCCGCCGGTGAGATGGCTGAGAATCTCGCGTGAGTGTCCTCCTCCACCGTATGTGGCATCGACATAAATCCCTTCGGGATCGATGTCGAGGGCGCCGATAGCGGGCTGCAATAATGCAGGTATGTGATAAACATCTTGGTTCATAGGTGTTTGCATATTTTGTAGGATGACACTTTTTGACACTACAAAAATAGCAAAAAAATCCCTAAGAATTTACATAATTAAATAATTTTTTCTCCGTTTTCTTCCGTAATTATGCAACAATCTGTATCACACTATATTGCATGATTCACAAATGTAAACGCAAATGGCAGCTGATCATATAGATGATTGATGGTCAGAGGGCGCCGATGACCAGTAGGGCGAGGCTGACCAGGAGGATGGAGAGGTCGATGACCTTGGCGCGGACGTTCTTCTCGTGGAGGATGAGCACGCCGTAGACGAACGACACTATCACGCTGCCCCGGCGTATCATCGAGATTATCGAGATCATTGAGTCGGGGTAGGAGAGGGAATAGAAATAGGCAAGGTCGGCTGTGGTGAGGAACAGCGAGATGCAGGGGATGCTCCAGCGCCAGATGAATTTCTCGCCGCTGCCGTGCAGCTTCATCAGCACTATTACGGTGATGCCCATGATGATGCACTGGTAGAGCGAATACCATGCCTGCACTTCCTGAGGCTCGTAGAGGCGGAGCAGGTATTTGTCGTAGAGGGCGCTGATGGCTCCGAGCACCATGGCTCCTATCGACATCCATATCCACTTGGAGTGCTTGAGTGTGAAGCCTTCCTTGGCTCCTACCCGGGATATGAAATAGAGCGATGCGAAGCCCAGGATGATGCCTATCCACTGGATGAGGTTGAGCCTCTCGCCGAAGATCAGCAACGCGCCCACAAGCACTACAACGGGGCGTGTGGCGTTGATGGGACCCTGTATGGTCAGGGGAAGGTGTTTAATAGCGTAGTAGCCTAAGATCCATGAGCCGAGCACGATGAATGCCTTCAGCACTATGGCCATGTGTCCGGCCAGGGTATCGCCCAGTCCCCATGTGCCGGAGGCAAGGTTGCCGATTATCACCGGCGACATCAGAAGGGTGCCGAACACGGTGTTGAGAAACAGCACGATGAGCACGTTGTTGTCCCTCACCGAGAGCTTCTTGAATATGTCGTAAAAGCCAAGGCACACGGCCGAGAGCAGAGCAAGGATTATCCACATGAGGTTTTAGGCTTTGGTTTGGGGCGGAACTGAAGCACCGCCACTATAACAAAAACAGCATTGGTATTTTACACAGCGAGCCACCGCAGGGGGTGGCTCGCTGTGTATTGAAGGGTAGGGATGTCGTTATTTCTTCACTGCTTTCTTTTCCTGGCTCTTGTCCACGAGGTAGGCCACGGGGGATGCAACGAAGATCGAAGCGCATGTACCGATGATCACACCGAAGATCATGGCGAACACGAAGCTGCGGATCGAATCGCCGCCGAGGAAGAAGATGGCGAGGAGCACGAGCAGTGTCGATGCCGAAGTCATGATCGTACGTCCGAGGGTGGAGTTGATCGACTGGTTGATTGTGTCGTAGAAGCTCTGCTTGGGATAGAGGGCTCTGTTCTCACGCACACGGTCGAATACCACCACGGTATCGTTGATCTGATAACCGATAACGGTAAGGATAGCCGCGATGAAGTTCTGGTCGATTTCCATAGCGAAGGGGAGCACCTTGTAGAATATCGAATAGAATCCGATGATGGTGAATGCCGTGAACGCTACGGCCGCGAGTGCACCGAGGGAGAAGGCCACGTTGCGGAAACGCACCAGGATGTAAAGGAACATCGCGAGGAGCGAGAGCAGCACGGCGATGATGGCATCGGTGCGCATGTCGTCGGCTACCGACGGACCCACCTTCTGCGAGCTCACCAGACCGAGCGATGCATCGGCGGTGGAGAACTCCTCGGAAGTGATGCCGCCCTTCATGTGGGGAGCGAGCACCTTGAACAGCTTGTCGGTGATTTCCTTCTCCACAGCCTCTGATCCGTCGTTGATCTTGTAGTTGGTGGAGATACGCACCTGGTTGGAGCTCTCGATGGTGATTACCTTCACGGATGCGCCGGGGAACTCAGGTTCGAGCTCGGCGTTGATCTCATGTGCGTCGACCGGAGCATCGAACTTGGCGATGTAGTTGCGGCCGCCGGAGAAATCTATACCCTGGTTGAGGCCAAGGGTGCAGAGCGAGGCGATCACGATGCAGCACATTACGGCCACCACTGTGAAGCTCACCTTGCGGGCAGCAAGGAAATTGAAATGGGAGTTGACGAACATCTTGCGCGACAGCGAAGTGGAGAACGTGAGGCTCTCGAATGCCTTTGTCTTGCCGAACCAGATGAAGAACAGACGGCTCAGGAACACCGCCGTGAAGAACGAGCAGATGATACCGATGATAAGTGTGGTGGCGAAGCCCTTGATGGGACCTGTACCGAACCACAGAAGGATAAGGCCTGTGATGATTGAGGTCAGGTTGGAGTCGAAGATCGCGGAGAAGGCGTTGCTGTAACCGTCGGCAATCGCAGTGCGCGAGTTCTTGCCGGCACGGAGCTCTTCCTTGGCCCTCTCGAAGATGAGCACGTTGGCGTCGACAGCCATACCGAGCGCAAGCACGATACCGGCGATACCGCTCATGGTGAGCACAGCCTGG
>CAYZPI010000029.1:0-33348 GCA_964480085.1 uncultured Bacteroides sp.
ATCGGAAAACTTGGGAACAACGCCACAATGCGGGCGATTTCCATTCTTGTCTACACGGCTCTTTCATTTAGAATCTCCTACATTATTTCCTAATAAGTCTATTTAATTCCCGCAGATTAAACAGGGCAATGACGTGAATCCAACCTGGTTTTGGATTGAAGGATGATGTCTTTGGCATGATCTAAACGAAATTTTTATTCTGATAATTTGTACATGTATTATATATTGCCTAACTTTGAATAAAATTTTGATGGATTAATTATGGGATAAGATAAGTTCTTAAGTCATGATTATTGATAATCGGAAAAAATCTGTTTCTAAAAATGTGTGCATTGTGGCACTGATATTGGTAGTGATACTGTTGCTGGGTGCATCGATGGCCTTTCAGACATTCACTTTGGTAGAATGGTGGAAACCAATGGCAGCGTGTGTTCCTATCGCTGTACTTTTGACTTTATCATTTGCAAGACTGATCAAGAAGGCTTCAAGACGGACCTCGGTGTTTTTGAACTATGCATTGTGTTTCGTGCTCTCCTTTTCGATCCTTCTATCGGCTTTCTATTTTTTCAATTATCAGTTTACCGACCCTTCGGTCAGCCTTGAATATTCAGTACCTGTGGTGAGAAAGTTCAGCGAGGAGCGGACCCGGGCCAAGGGATCCGGTCGCAGAGGGCATGGTGTTGAAAAATACAATGTACATTTTATAGAGATTGAACTCAGCGACGGACATACTAAAAAATTGGAAAAACCTCTCCGGGAGTATCTCAGGATAAAGGTGGGCGACAAAATAAAGATTAGAGAGGAAAAAGGTCTTTTCGGAATAAATGTGATAAAAATGAATCATAATCAATCAAACTCAAACAATAAATCAAAATGAAAAAGTTATTTCTAACATTTCTTGTTTCGCTTGGGCTGATTGGCTGCGCTAATCAAGCCTATGCACAGCTTAATCTGAAGAAAGCGGTCAATGGTGCAGCTAAGGCAGCAAAGGCTTTCACTCTCACCGACGAACAAATGGCTGCCTACGTGAAGGAATCCGTGGACTGGATGGATGCCCACAATCCTGTGCTTCCGGAGGATGATCCTTATACACAGCGCCTTAATAAGCTTGTGGAAGGAATTACCGATGCCGATGGCATACCGTTGAATTTCAAGGTTTACAATGTGGTTGATGTGAATGCTTTCGCATGCCCCGATGGCAGTGTGAGAGTGTTTGCCGCACTGATGGACATAATGGACGATGATGAACTCGTGGGCATCATAGGACATGAAATAGGTCATGTGGTGAAGCGTCACTCTAAGAACGCGTTCAAGACCGAGCTCCTGACCGGAGCATTGAAAGATGCCATCTCGGCTTCAAACGGTAAGCTGGCTGCACTCACCGACTCGCAGCTCGGATCTCTCGGAGAATCGCTTATCAACGCAAAATATTCTCAGAAGCAGGAAAAGGAAGCCGACGACTGTGGATATGAATTCCTTGTTGCCAATGGCCGTAATCCCTGGGGTATGGTGAAGTCGTTTGAGAAGCTGCAGAATCTGGAGGGTTCTGTAAAGTCATCCACCGTATCTAAGATGTTCTCTTCACATCCCGAGACAAAGGACCGTATCGACAGGATGACCAAGCGCTGCGAGAAAGACGGATACGAGCGTCCGGCAAATACTGCTGAATGATCAGCATATCCACTGCCTTGAAAAAGAAATGCGGAAATCGTCTTTATATGGCGATTTCCGCATTTCTTTTCCCGTGGACCGTTATCTATCGTGATTATTCATCCTTAAGAATCATCACCCTGGCGAGGCCGTCGGAGAAATCTTTTGCATCGGCAAATTTCTCCTTGAAAGCGTATTTGCCGTCAGTTCCGATAAATCCGCATTTGCCTTTAGCCGTGGTTCTGACGCGGGCGCGACCGTCATGGAATGGTTCAGCTACTGCAAACTTTGCGGGAATCACCATCTCGCATCGCTCATTGATGTAGCCCCACTTGTCGCCGTCCTTCGATGGCGACAATCCGTCGTGGAAAGCGGGCGGGGGAGGACATGGCTCCGACGGTGTCTCAGTCAGCTCTCGTGGAGAACTGAAAGTCGGTTCCACCACGAATTTCCCCTCACGGTCGATGACGCCATATTTATCGCCGGCCTTCACTATCGCCTTGCCATCCTTGAAGTCGGCAGCCCAGGGATAGACGGGGGCGATCGCATATTTGCCGGATCTGTCGATGTAGCCAAAAAGACCGTCGATGAGGACACGCGAAAGATTGTCGGAAAACTCTCCCACGAGGTCATACACCGGCTTCGTCACGTATGCTCCTGAGCGGTCGATGAAGCCGTATTTATCACCTACGGTCACCATGGCGAGATCGTCGACAAAGGGTCCGGCCTTGTCGAATTTCGGTTCTATCCGGTATTTGCCGTCAGTGCCGATGTAGCCCCACTTGTCATCCACCATCACGCAGGCCAGTCCGCAGTCGAAATCGCCCGCACTCTGGAACTGCAAGGGAATGACCATTTCACCCGACTTGCCGACATATCCACGCAGATATCCGACACGCACGGCAGCGAGACCTTCGTGGAAATCGGCGGCGCCATCATATTTCGGGTCTATCACAAATTCGCCGTCACGACCGATGTAGCCCCATTTGTATATCTTGTCTTCTTTCATGTTTTAGGAGATTTATCTGCAAATTTATACATATTTCCCCGTACAGTCCAATTTTCCAACAATGTTTTTGACACGAAAATCACTTTTTTGTACTAACTTTGCGCAAATCAATAAAAAGATTGTCAATATGGAGTCAAAGAAATATTTGCTTCAGGAATCAGATATTCCTACTGCATGGTACAACATTGTCGCCGACATGCACGTCAAGCCGCTTCCGCTCATAAACCCCGTCACACGCCAGCCCCTGAAGGCCGAGGACCTGTTCCCGCTTTTCTCGCAGGAGGCTGCCCGACAGGAGTTCAACACCACCGACCGCTGGATTGAGATTCCCGGACCGGTGAGGGAGATGTACAGGATATGGCGCCCGACGCCCCTTGTGCGCGCCCGCGGTCTTGAGAAACTGCTCGACACACCCGCCAAGATCTATTTCAAGAACGAAAGCGTGAGTCCGGTGGGCTCCCACAAGCTCAATTCCGCCATTCCGCAGGCCTACTACTGCAAGCAGGAAGGCGTGACCAACATCACCACCGAGACAGGCGCCGGACAGTGGGGGGCCGCCCTCTCACTCGCCGCCCGCACCTTCGGGCTCGAACTCGCTGTATATATGGTGAAGATATCCTACAATCAGAAGCCTTACCGTCGATCTATGATGCAGACATACGGTGCGGAGGTGATAGCTTCGCCAAGCATGTCGACAAAGGCCGGACGAAAGATCATCACTGAGAATCCCTCATATCAAGGCTCGCTCGGCACGGCCATCAGCGAGGCCGTGGAGCTGGCGATGAACACCCCCAACTGCAAATATGTGCTCGGATCGGTGCTCAACCACGTAGCGCTCCACCAGACCGTGATTGGTCTTGAGGCAGAGAAGCAGATGGAGATGGCGGGCGACTATCCCGACATCGTGATCGGCTGTTTCGGCGGAGGGAGCAATTTCTCTGGAATTTCTTATCCGTTCCTGCGTCACAACCTCTCTGGCGAACGCTCCACACGCTTCATTGCCGCCGAGCCCGCGGCCTGCCCCAAGCTGTCGAGAGGGAAGTTCAGCTACGATTTCGGCGACGAGGCAGGCTACACACCCATGATTCCGATGTACACCCTTGGTCATGAGTTCGCTCCAGCCAACATTCATGCCGGAGGCCTCCGCTACCATGGTGCGGGACAGATTGTGAGCCAACTGCGCCGCGACAACCTCATCGAGGCTACTGACATCAACCAGCTCGAAGCATTCGAGGCTGCCGTGAAATTCGCCCGTGCCGAAGGCATCATCCCTGCTCCCGAATCCTCACATGCCATTGCCGCTGCTATCCGCGAGGCATTGCAAGCCAAGGAGGAAGGGAAGGAGAAGGTGATTCTCTTCAATCTGTCGGGACACGGACTCATCGACATGGCATCCTACGACCGCTATTTCGCCGGCGATCTCTTCGATTACTCCGTCTCCGAGGAAGACATCGCCCGGTCCACCGAAAACCTCTCGATCGACTGATATATCTGTCATCGCAGGATATGCCCCTGTGCATCCCTGTGTTTTCCGATACTACAAAAAAACTTTACGAATGAGAAAGCTTCATTTATTTTTGCTTGCCATCGTAATGATGGTGGCCACAACGGCGAGTGCACAGCAGATTGTGAGCACCTCGCCCTCCCCGCTGCAGGAAAGCAGCTCCAATGTATCGATCACTTACTATGCCGACCAGGGCAATCGCGGACTCATGGGCCTCACGGCCTCCGACCCTGTCTACGCCCATATAGGAGTGATCACCAACCTGAGCAATGGCAACTGGGCATACGCTCCTTCGAAATGGGGCGACAACAGTTCCAAGTATCGTCTTGACTACGTCACCACCAACACCTGGCGGCTCGACATCGGCGATATCCGCACCTATTTCGGAATCACCAATCCTGATGAACATGTGCAGAAGATAGCCCTTGTGTTCCGCAACGGCAATTGCTCGCGTGAGGGCAAGACCGCCACCGGCGGTGACATTTTTGTGGATGTGCTTCCCGACGGTTTCCAGCTGGATTTCTCATCCAACGCTCCGTTGGTGCTCAACAGCCAGAACTCCACCGTGACGTTCACAGCCACCACCACCTCGCCGGCCAAGATACAGTTTTTCATCGATGATGTGAACTCCACGCCGTTTGCGAGTGCCGATAACGCCACCTCCCTCACCAAACAGTATACTTTCAATTTAGGTGACAGCCATGATGTGATAGCCACAGCAACATATACCGGAGGTTCTGAATCGAAGACCCTGAGCGTGTGCTATCCCGGCAATTCCGACTCCAGGGCTTATCCCGGCGGATCGCCGGTGATGGGTGCTAAGGCCGAGGCCAACGGCGACGTGACATTCTGTATCGCCGCTCCAGGAAAGACAAACGCGATGATTATTCCATCGTGGACCGCCTATCATGCCAAGGCAGAGAATGTGATGCATTACACTGATGTGGACGGCATCCGTTATTTCTGGATTACGGTGAGCGGTCTGGACCCTGACACGGAGTATCCCTACTACTATCTAATCGACGAAACCATCAAGGTGGCAGACCCGTATGCACGTCTCGTGCTCGATCCTTACAGCGACAAGTGGCTCAGCGACGGCACTTATCCCGGTCTCATCCCTTATCCGGCAGAACAGATCGGCGACAATGTGATGCTCGCCGTGTACAAAGGCACACGCGACAACTATGCCTGGAAGGTGAAGGATTTCAAGGGTGTCGCCGACTCCGACCTCATCATCTACGAGCTGCTCCTGCGCGACTTCACCGGCACTGAAGGCAAGGCTGACGGCAACGGCACGCTGCGCAAGGCAATGGATAAAATCGACTATCTGAAGACGCTTGGTGTCAACGCCATAGAACTGATGCCCATCCAGGATTTCAACGGCAACAACTCATGGGGCTACAACACCAATTTCTATTTTGCTCCCGACAAAGCATACGGCGCTCCCGACGACTACCGCGAGTTCATCGACCTGTGCCATGCCAACGGCATGGCTGTGATACTCGATGTGGTGTTCAACCAGAGCGACGGACTGCATCCATGGTACATGATGTATCCCGCGGGGCAGAACCCGTTCTACAACGCCCGCGCTCCACACGCCTACAGCGTGCTCAACGACTGGAATCAGGACAACATGCTGGTGCAGCAGCAGTGGACCGATATGATCACCTACTGGATGACTGCCTACAAGGTGGATGGCTTCCGCTTCGACCTCGTGAAGGGCCTGGGCGACAACGAGAGCTATGGCGGCAATGCCTCTGAGGCCAATACCAACAGATACAATGCCAGCCGTGTGGCACGTATGAAGCGGCTTACGGAGGTGATAAAATCCATTAATCCTGATGGCTACTCAATCAATGAGAACCTCGCAGGCGCTCAGGAGGAGAACGAGATGGCTGCCAACGGCCAGCTCAACTGGGCTAACATCAACAATGCTTCCTGCCAGTTCGCCATGGGCTATAGCTCGGAATCCGATTGCAACCGTTTCTATGCTCCAAGTGACAGCCGCACATGGGGTTCGACCGTGAGCTACGCGGAGAGCCACGATGAGCAGCGTATGGCCTATAAGCAGGACATGTGGGGTGTGGCCGGCGTGAAAGGCGATCTTGCGACATCGATGCGTCGTCTTGGCAGCGTGGCGGCCCAGATGCTGCTTGCTCCCGGCGCCCACATGATATGGCAGTTTGGCGAGCTTGGCAACGGCACCAACACCAAGAATGATGATGGCGGCAACAACACTGACCCCAAACCCGTCTACTGGGATTATCTCAACGTTCCCGATCGACATGGCCTTTACCGGAACTATTGCGAACTTATAGCATTGCGCAATGACAATCCCGATCTTTTCGCAAAGGATGCTTCGTTCGTATTGCAGTGTAATGTGTCCAACTGGAACAACGGCCGCTACATATATGCCTCCACCTCTTCCAAGGAGCTGGTATGTGTCGTAAATCCCACCACTTCGACCAAGACGATAGAGAATGTGAAGTTCAAGACTCCCTCCAATTCTGCCTACAAGGTGGCATCGTCGAGCTATGGCGTGGACTGTGCGTTTGATGCCGGTGCTCAGAGGGTGACCCTGGCTCCCGGCAGCTATGCTGTGATCGTGAATAATGCCGTGCTCGGGGTCGAGGATATCATCTCGCCCTCAGCAGCCAGGTGCGAGGTCTATGGCGCCGATGGCGAGATAGTGATTGAAGGTGAATACACAAGGGCTGAGGTCTACACCCTTACGGGTGTGCGCATGCCGTCGCTCAACGTCTCCCCCGGCATCTATATCGTAAATGTCGATGGCAGCACCACCAAAGTCATCGTCAGGTAGATGTGCCTTTATAGCGCAGCGGAATAATAAAAACACAGGCGGCAGCTCCCGGGAGCTACCGCCTGTATTGTTTTTTGCCGTGTGCGCCGATTATTTGCGTACTTCATCCATGAACACCTGTGCGGGCTTGAAAGCCGGGATTTTGTGTTCAGGAATGATGAGGGTTGTGTTCTGAGAGATGTTGCGGGCTGTCTTCTCAGCACGGGTCTTGGTGATGAATGAACCGAAACCGCGGAGGTACACGTTTTCACCGTTTGATACGTTGTCTTTCACGACTTCCATGAATTTCTCAACGATCTCAAGAACGTTAGCTCTGTCGATGCCGGTAGAGCGTGCGATTTCATTGACGATGTCTGCTTTTGTCATTTTTTTGAGGTATTATTGTGAAATTGTTTTTTCCGCTGCAAATATCGGTATTTTCCACAATATAGCAAAGCGTTTTTTATGATTCTATTGGAAAATTTATACTAAAATGTGTCTTTTTAGTGGTTTTTTCTGTGAAAAGCGTGAATTTGCACCCGTGGCGCCGGAGTATTTCCCTTATGAGCGTCATTCCGATTCCTTGTCCCTCCGGTTTCGTGGTATAGAATGGTGTATGGAGCAGGGGAAGCTGTTCTTCCGATATTCCTTTGCCATTGTCGGTGATGGTGATTCTTCCGTGGCTGTCGGTGGATATCTCTATTATTCCGTCGGTGCGCCGTGTCTCTGAAATGCTATCCACGGCATTTTTGATGATGTTGATGATTGCCTGCTCCCAAAGCATGGGGTCGAGCTTTACAGTGCACCTGTCTTCGAACCTGTAGTCTACGTGTATGCCTGCCTTCTCGGTATAGTAGGAGATGAACGGCTTGAGATGTTCGATGCTCTCCGCCAGATCCATTGTCACGGTGTGTGGCTCCGGAATCTTCACCAGCGATGCGTATGCCGATATGAAATCAGTGAGTTTCTGATTGCGTTCACGGCAGCTTTCTATCACCTCGGCTATGTCGGGTTCCGACACATCCCTCACCACCTGCATCACCGAGTCGATGCCTCCGAGCGTGTTGTTCACCTCGTGGGCTATCGTGCGGATCACCTTGCCGTAGGTGTCACGCTCGATATTGCGCACTTCCTCCGTCAGCGACTCGATCAGATAGAACGTCCTGCGGAAACCACGGTCGAAGAACGATTGACGCACCACCCTGTAGATCATTCCGTCGGCAGCCCGCAGTGTGGCGGATGCGCCATCTTTCAACACCGGGATATCAATGCTCCTCAACATCTCGTCGGCCGCAGCATTCGTCTGCATTATGGCGTCGTCAAGGCTCATTATCACAATCCCCTGAGCCGATGCGTCGATCAGTTGCTGTAAAAAAAGATTTTTTTCTTCTCTCGTCTGCCGCTCGTTTATTAAGTTGTCCATCAGGTCGTTGAAGAGCTCCACTATGGTGTCGGCCTCAGGTTGCCCCACTTTGCGCAGACGGCTGGCGTAGTCCTGTGATTTAAGGAGATTGATGCCGTTGTCCACTGTATCCATAAGCCTGAACACGAAGATATATATCAGCACTGTGAGCAACCCGCACACCGCCAGTCCGCACACCATCACTACCGTGTTGACTCCCTTGGCGAAACCTGCCGCCAAGAGAATCTCGGCAACGATCAGTGTGTAGAAGAGAGCCTTTCCTTTAGGAGCGAACCATATCCTGTTATTTCTCCGGGTTGCCATCCTTGTCAATGCCGTATTTTTTGAGTCGGCGATAAAGAGTCTGGCGTGTTATGCCTAAGAGCTGGGCGGCGCGGCTCACATTGCCGTCGTATTTGCGCATGGCATCTTCTATCACCTTCTTCTCGATGTTCTCAATGCTACCTTCTACGGTAGCGTCAGGTATCACACCCACCTGCTCACGCACATCATCGATTGTGATCTGTGTGGCGGGTGTCAGAAGGATGATGCGCTCCACTAAGTTGCGCAGCTCGCGGATATTGCCGGGATAGGGGAGACTTTTCAGCAAATCCATCGCCTCTCCGGTGAATTTCACCGATGGATTGATGCCCTTGGCGAAATGTTTCACAAGCAGAGGTATGTCCTCGCGGCGTTCCCGCAGGGGGGGGATGTGGATGGTGATGAGGTTGATGCGGTAGAAGAGGTCTTCGCGGAACTTGCGTTCGCGCACCATCTGCTCCAGGTCGGCGTTCGTCGCGCTGATCACCCTCACATCCACTTTTCTTGGTTTGGTCTCGCCCAGTCGCTCGAATGTGTGTTCCTGCAGCACACGCAGCATCTTCACCTGGCTCGCCGGATCAAGCTCTCCGATTTCATCGAGAAAAATTGTACCGGTGTCTGCCGCTTCGAAGCGTCCAGCCCTGTTCTCCACCGAGCCGGTGTAGGCTCCCCGCACGCTTCCGAACATCTCGCTTTCGAAAAGCGAGCTGGATATCCCCCCGAGATTCACCTTTACGAATGGCCTGCGGCTCCGGCGGCTGTTCTCATGCAGGGCCTTTGCCACAAGTTCCTTGCCTGTGCCATTCTCACCGGTGATCAGCACCGAAGCGTCGGTCGGTGATATGCGTTTCACCTTTTTAAGTATGTCAAGAATCTTTGGCGACTCGCCTATGATGCCGCAGCGGTCGAATGTGTCGGTGGAATCGGTCTCCGTCTGTGTCGTGTTTTCCGACAGTGATATGGCTGTCTGGATGCGCTGGAGAAGCAGGTGGTTGTCCCACGGCTTGGTCACGAAATCGAAGGCTCCGAGCCGCACGCCTTCTACAGCAAGGGGTATGTTGCCCCACGCCGTAATCAGGATTACGGGCAATTCGGGCTGTAATACCTTGATTTTGCGAAGGAGCTCAAGCCCTTCCTCGCCGGTCACGTTCTTGGTGAAGTTCATATCTGAGATCACCAGATGCAGCGACTGGGAACGCACAGCTTCGAGTGCCTCCTGCTGATTTGCAGCAAGAGCCACCTGATAGCCTTGGCGTTCGAGAAGCAGCTTCAGCGACACACGCACTATCTTATCGTCGTCAACAACGAGTATCTTCATATTTTAAGCCTGTTTATTTTAATAACGTTATCCAGGGGGCAAATGTGACACATGCAGCATGAAAATTTTGCCAGATGGTTTTCTCTGTTCTTGCTAAAGCTTGACAATCTGCTCAATCTCTGCGTCTATTCCGTGTCCTCCGGCAAAATCCCACAATGTAAGGCTGCGTAGCTGGTAGAGATAGTACCAGTAGAGATAAAGCTGATTCACATACGCTCTCCTCGCCTCGTCCTTCGACACCTGCGAGTCGTTCAGATCGAGCGTCGAGAGCCGTCCTATCATGTAGGTCTCCACATTCGTGCGATAGCGCTGTTGGGCAATGGTGTCCGACCGCAGGGAAATATCCACCTGTTGTTGCTGGTTGTTGAACCTTTCGACCAGTACGAACAGGTCCTGGTTGAAATTCTGCTGTTCCTGCCGCAGACGTTCGGCAGTCACCTGGCGGTTGCTCTGGGCCACCTTCACCTGTCCCCGGCGTTTGCCCCAGTCGAGGATAGGGATGTTCACGCCTACTTCCACCACCTGATTGTCCTTCAGCGGATTGTAGGCACCACTGAAATCTTGTCCGCTGCCCGTATAACCTACCTGGGCGAAAAGCGATATCTTCCTGAGATTTCCTTTTGCCCTTGCCACCTCGTAATCCGCCTCAAGCTGTCGGCGGCGGATGTTGAGTGTGAACTGATTGTTCTCCAGTGCCTTCTCCAGCGCCTCTCCGTAGGTGAGGTCGAATTGAGCGGGAGCGTAGGGTATCTCCGGAACAAGCTCCACATCCTCCTCGATGTCGAGAAACGCCCTGAGCTGGAACATCATGCTCTTATATTCGCTCTCTGCATCCGTCATCGTGCTTCGGGCGTTGAGCACGTTAAGCTCCATCTGAAGCAGGTCGTTCTTCGATATCTGTCCGATATTGCGTTTCTCTTCCGCTATCTCGTAGAGGCGTGTGGCGTTGTCGAGGTTTTGCCGCGCTATGTTCTTTGTCTCCATTGCCATCAGCAGGTTGAAATATCTGTTGATGGCCATAAGTGCCACATCCTCTGTATCGCTCAGGAATCTCGCCTTGGCCTCGGCATATCTCACAGGCTCTATGCGGCGGTTCCATTTCGTGTGGTTCACATCGAAGAGTGGCTGGTTGAGCGTCAACGCCACGGGTATCGACATGAATCGGTTGTATTTCATTCCGTCGAGCTGCCTGAGGAAATCGACGGATGTGGTGAGCGACACAGATCCGCCCGTCAGCCATATATTCTGCCGCACTGACAGTTCGCCGTTCATCTCTAAGAAATTAGTGCGCACGAACGAGTATGATCCCCGGTCGTCCATGTAGGCGGTGTATTGCTTGTGGTACGACGGCACGGTGGCGTTGAACGTCACCTCGGGCAGTAGATCGGCCTTGTAGGTACGGTACTGCCAGTAGGCCGTGCGCAGCTCGTTGAGCGCTACTGATGCGTCCACCGACTTGGCGCGCGCCATCATTATGGCCTCTTCGAGTGACAGACGGCGCTGTTGCTGCGCCGACATCACCGCCGGCGCAACAATGGCCATCAACAAAACAAATAATCTATTAATCATCGAAATAAGTTATAAGTAATAGTGAATAGTGGATAGGTGATGGTGAATAGTGGGTAGGTGATAGGTGATAGGTGTGGATAAAGAAGGAAAAAGAGACATTAAGCCCACTTATTCACTATTCACTATCACCTATAACTTACAATTCACTCCTCCGAGAGGGCAATGGCCGGATTCACCTTCACGGCCCTTATCGCAGGCGGCAGGGCTCCGAGGAGTATCATCAGTGCTATGACACCGTAGGAGATAGCCGCGCACACCCAAAATCTCGTCGGATCGAGGAATATATGTCTCAACTGCGTGTTTAGTTCGTATTGCGTCAGGGCATACTCGATAAGCAATGCCGCCGGGGTGATGAGGGTGAGAATCAACATTCCCTCGGATATGGTGCGCAGGAACACTTGCCGGGTTGTGGCGCCGTTCACCCTGCGTATGGCTATCTCATGCTCGCGCTGCTGGGTGCGGAACCAGAAGGTGCCGAGCAGTCCGAGGAATACGTTGAATGCCAGGAATACAACTCCTATGATGAAGCTACGCAGTTCGCTTACGTTGCCACTGTTGAAATCCTTGCGTTTGTCGGTGACGGAGGTCACTGAAGAGATTGCCAGATTACCCACACGAAGCTGGGTATCAGCGTCTTTCATGAAGTTTTCTTCAAAATCCTTGTCCATGTTCTCTTTCACCCTTACCACTAACTCCCTTGCCCATGTGAACATATAGGGATGAATGTGCTGGATCACGCTTGGGCTGTCGTCCTGGAAATCGGAATAGCGTATCGTGTTGATGGTTCCTCCTAAAGTGAGCTCACTGGATCCGTTGCCTTTATTCTCGAACGTCCGTCCGATATATGGCGAGAGGTCGGTTATGCCGTAGCCGCTGAATATATTGTTGGTGGCGAAGAATAAGTTGGGATTCTCTTTCAGTTTCTGGGCCAGTTCGTCGGGAGTCTCGCCATGGGAGCCGGTGAATCTGTACACCCTCAAGAAATCCGGTGTCACCAAGCGTTGCAACACATAGTCTCCGTTGTAAGTGTTGAGTGAGTCGATTACCAGTGCCGCTCCGGTATTGCTCCCGTTGTACAGCACTGAATTGAGTCCCAAGCCCACTGCCTCTATTTCCGGGCGGGCTGCGATCCGATCAATCAGCTGGAAGCGGTCGTTGATTCTCTCTTCTTCGGTACGGCCGGGAATGAAGCCTTCTGCCTGCTCGTTGAGTTCTTCGAAATTCAGTTCGTACACGTGTTCGTAGTCGAATCCCAAAGGCTGGTTGTACACCCAGAGCCTTACGTACACAGCATCGGCGATCCACCAGATCACCACACTCACGATCGTCAGCTCAAGCGCGAGCCAGATGTTGCTGCGCCATTCGTTCTTTATTTGTGTTATAAGTTTGCGTTTCATGTCTTATTTTCTTGAAAGTGCGTTCACGATGTTCACTCTCGATGCCTGCAGGGCAGGAATGCCCGCACTGAGCAGGTTGAGTACGAAGCAGAAGAAAAGTGCCCATCCGAAAGTGGACCACGACATCACCATCCCCAAATGGAAATGTGCGCTTGTGAATGAGGATGCCGGAGCCACGAAGAGGCTGTCCTGCGCCAGATAGAAGAATATCACTGTAGCGATCAGTCCGATGATGCCTGCCAACAGGGTAATCACCATATTCTCCCCGATTAACGACCAAAGAATCTCGCCACGGGTGGCTCCGAAAGCGCGTCGCACGCCTATGGTTTCCCGTTGCCTTCGAAGGCGGCTGTGGGTCATGCTGCTGAGATTGATGGCGGGGACCAGCAGAAGGATGGCGAATGTGACGTAGCGTTCGCGATACACGCTGTCCATATCCGGTTCCAGGTTGGCGCTCTGTGTGAAGGTGTTTGTCTCTTGGTCGAATGGTCTATGGCGCTGGATGTAGTAGAAGCCGTCGTCCTCCAGTTGTTTGAAGAAGGCCTTGTGGCGCTGGTCGAATTCCCGGCGTATCGAGGGAAAGTCGCTTTTGTCCTTTGCGAGGATAATGGCTTTTATCGAACCCATTATGCCGTTGCACCATGTGGCATTTGCGGTGTTGCACGAAGTGAAGGGGATCCACACCTGGCCGTAGGCATTAGTGGCCAGCGGACTCACATCCTTCACCACTCCCTTCACGGTGTAGTCCACATGGTTGATGGAGAAATGTTTTCCTGTGGCTTCTATGGTGCCGAACAGTTTTTTTGCCGCGCTTTCTGCTATCACTGCCACCGGCCGTCCGGATTCAAATTCTGCCCTGTCGTAGGGTGATCCGTCAACGAAGGTGAAGTCCATCACGTGCCAGAATCGGTCGTCGGTCTCGCATTTGTCAGCTTTTATGGCAGGAGAGCCGGGCACTGACATTGCACAGAGCCTGTCCCAGTTGTGGAAAAGCGTCACCTCTTCAGGTGTCTCCATGTTGTAATAGATTTCCTTGGCTGTCTGATAGCTCATACCGCCGTTGCTGCCGCCATCTCCTACCCATTCTTTATTGCCTATGCTGAAGGCATTGTTCAAGAGCCATCGGTCGCGGTTGCTTTCCGGGGCGTATGGCACCACCCTCACCTGATTCATCATCACGATCACCATTATCAGGAAGATGGCGAGTGCGGTGCCGATGATGCTCACCCATGTCATCATGGGCTGATGCTTCATCTCATATATTATTTCTTTTATCTTCATAATGAAAAATATAAAAATCATTCGTGTATCCCGGGTTTGTCTCCGGGTATTACCTAAAACTTGAAGCCTGAAACTTCAAACCTACTGTATCTGCCTTCCGTCGATGAAGCGCAATATCCGGTCGGTCTGGCGTGCTTGTTCCTCGTTGTGGGTCACCATCACTATTGTCCTGCCATCGTTCTTGTTGATTTCGTGAAGCAGCTTCATCACCTCGGCACCCATCTTCGAGTCGAGGTTACCCGTAGGCTCGTCGGCAAGCAGCAGCCGTGGATTGCCCACTATGGCGCGGGCTATCGCCACTCGCTGGCATTGTCCGCCCGAAAGCTGCGTGGGCAGGTGCTTCATGCGGTGGGACAGGTCAAGGCGTTCAAGCACCTGCTCCACCATCTTCCGGCGCTCTTTAGCCGATATGCCGTTGCGGTAGATTAGCGGGAGCTCCACATTATCCATCACGCTCAGCGAGGGAATGAGATGGAAACTCTGGAACACGAAGCCTATGTTTTCGTTGCGGAATTTCGACATCCGCGCATCGTTAAGCCGTCCTGTGTCAGTGTCAAGTAGCTTTACCTCGCCCCCTGAGGGAGTGTCGAGCAGTCCCACGATATTGAGCAGGGTGGATTTGCCGCAGCCCGAGGGTCCCATGATGCTCACGAATTCGCCTTCGTTGATGTCAAAGCTCACGCGGTCGAGCGCGGTAGTCTCAATCTTGTCGGTGCGGTAGATCTTGCACACATCTTTCAATTCAATTATTGCCATGGCTTTTTAAGTTATAAGTTATAGTGAATAGTGAATAAGTGTAGGTTATAAGTTATAGTGAATAGTAATAAGTTAATTCATAGTTTAAGTTATGAGTGATAGTGAATAGATTAAATAGCTGTGGCTTTGTCATATACTTATACACTATTCACTATAACTTATAACTTACTTTAGCTTCAGTGTATTCTTGTCTTTCTTGTCTTTCATGTCGGTTGTCACCACTGTGTCACCTGGTTTCAGGCCGTCGGTCACCTCCACAAATTCATAGTTGGACTCGCCCAGACGCACCTCTCGCCTTTGCACCTCGTTATCGCCCGACTTTACAAACAGGTTGTAGATGCCGGGACCAGAATAATACGGTCCGGACGGAATCCGCAGCACATCCTCCATGATGTCGGACACGATGTATACCTGCGCCGACTGGCCGGAACGAAGGCGGTCGTTGCTGCTGTCATCGAGGGTGATGGTGAATTTTATCACGCCTCCCTCCGACTGTGGCACTACATTGGTGACGGTCCCTTCAAAGCGTGTCTTGCCAACCTGTACGATGCCCTTTGATCCTATTCCGAATTTCTGCGCATGCAGGTCGGGGATTTCGCCTTCGATCTTGAAATGCTTAAGGTCGGCAATCACGGCTAATTTTTCACCTTGGCTCACTTGCCGGCCAATTTCATTTATTATATATGTGAGCGTGGCAGCCCGGGGAGCCTTCAGCCGGGCATCATCGAGTTTGCGCCGCATCTCGTCGATATCGCCTGCAGCGATGTTTATTCCCAGGTCGAGTGCCTTTAGTTCGGCTGTCTGCACCTTGCGTTCGTTTTCGAGTTGCTGCCGCAGCTGGGACAGTTCGAGGCGGGCGGTATTGTAGGCCAGCTCTGCCTGGCGTATCCTCTCGCCTGTGCCTGATCCGATGCTGTCGAGGCGCTGTTCGTTGGCCATGTCCTCATAGAGCTTCTCCACCGACATCTCCTTCACCTTCACCTGCATCTCCAGATTCGACACCGATGTCTGGTTCACCACCTTGGTCTTCTCTTTCCCGGCTTCCCGGATGTCGTGCTCGTTGCTCAGACGGCGCATCTCGGTTTCGGCGCTCTGCAGGTCGAGGCAGAGCAGGGGAGTGCCGGCCTTTACACTGTCGCCGGCCTTGCAGTATACTTCGATGATGCGTGATGAAATGGGAGCGTTGATGATTTCCTCAAATTCCGGCACTACCTTCCCTGTTGCGTTCACTGTTGTCTCGATTGTGCCTATGTCGGCGGTGCCGAACGTTAGTTCGGATGCATCGACCGATGGTTTCATCAGTCCCATAAGTGCGAAAAATCCTCCCACGGCGCATGCCGCTATTGCAGCTCCTGTCAGAATCCGCTTGCGGCGTCGGGCATTGATTTCTTTCTGTGGTATTTCTCTATCCATTGTTTATGTTGGTTTAGTAGTTTATCGGCTCATTGTATTTTGTGTCGATCGCAATTGAAGCAATTGTGCCGCCTTATATACCAACATATATCGTGCCAATTTATTAACTGGCTGTTAATGAATATTATAAAGATACAGGAGGTGTACGATTCCGTACACCTCCTGTATATGGTGGACGAATTCCGGGACTTGTAATGGTTTTTCCGGGAAAAAGATATCTTGCGCCTGAAACGGCCGCCGCCGCCGTCAGTGCTGCAGCTTATTCTTTTTGAAAAGCCGGTTGAAATATGCCGCGATGATCGGTCCGAACACCCCGCCGAGCGCACTTGACAGACCTAATGATATGTCGAAGGACAGGTCGGAGAAATTGTCCGATCCTGAAATGTGTCCTATCATATAGCAGACTCCTGTCACCAAGGCCCATATTATCAGAAAGGAAATGGCAAGTGAAATGTTTTTCCTCATATTCAATGCGTGATTATATGTCGCAAAGTTAAGAATAAATTTTTACTTGATTGAACGCTATATTACGGAATTTTGCTAATTTTGCAAAAAAATAAGTGTGGCTTCAGTCGCTAATCTCTTTTCTTATGGTTTTTGATCCTAATATATCCGTACTTAGCATAGTGATGTTTGTCCTCGCTCTTGCTGGATTGATTTGTGTGTCTACTGTCTATGCAGGCCGGTTGCGTATGGTGCGGAATAGGCGCGCGGAATGTGACGAAGAAGAGACACCCTCCGGTGTCAGGCTCCCCTTCATTTCGGTGATAGTGTATTCTCCGGGCGATGCCGAAATCCTTGCCAAGACATTGCCTAATCTGCTGAAACAGGATTTCACCGGATCGTATGAGGTGATTGTGGTCGACGATGGGGCGTACAGCGAAACTGATACTGTGGTGACACGCCTCAAACACAGTTTCCCGGATCTTTACCTCACATTCGCTCCTGATGGCGCACGTGTGCTCAGCCGCAAGAAATTAGCCCTTACTTTAGGCATAAAGGCTGCCAAGGGAGATGTGATTGTCGTAACAGACTCTACCACTGAGGTTCCTTCCGACAAATGGCTTCAGAAGATGGTGGCTCCTTTCATAGATCCTACGGTGGATGTGGTGTTGGGGTACAACAGGCATGCCATGCCCGTGGATGCCTGGACGGGTCGCAAGGTGGCTACGTTCGATGCCGCCTCCGATGATGTTGCATGGTTATCCTCGGCTATCGAGGGATGTGTCTACCGTGGATGCGCCAATAATCTCGCATATCGCAAGGAGAAGTTCTTCGAGGTAAAGGGTTTTTCCAACTCGTTGAACCTGCGCAACGGAGACGATGACATATTCGTGAGCGAGATTGCCGACGGCTCGAACGTCAGGCTGGTGATTGCTGAGGATACGATCGGTACTTTCGGTTACGACTACGGCGTGAGAAAAGACATGCGTCTGTCGCGTCTGAAGCATGCCTTCACCGGACGCAACCTGTCGAAAAAATCAAGGAATATCCTTACGATAGGAGAATTGGCAATGTGTCTCACCGTGCTTTTCGCCATTGCCGGAGCAATATTAGCCGGACTCACCAATATTTTCGGCTGGTTGCTGGCTGTGGTATTGGTCATCGCCCTGTTCATCATCGTGTCGGTGATGTGGAAGAAGACCATGGTCAGTCTTGGTTACGAGACTTTAGGTGCGTCGGCTCCTTTCCTGGCCATGGGACGCCCGCTGAGGGATCTGATTGTGGGAATGCGGTGCACCGACAAGACTTTGGGCAACTACACTTGGCAATAGCTTTTTAAATCTTATACCCCTATAACCTTATACCCCCTTTATATGGAAAAAACATGGCGTTGGTTTGGTCCCAACGATAAAATCACCCTCGACATGCTCCGGCAGATCGGAGTGGAGGGAATAGTAACGGCTCTTCACCATATTCCCAATGGTGAAATCTGGTCGCAGGAGGAAATCCGGAAGATGAAGGACTATATCGAGAGTCACGGACTGCGTTGGTCGGTGGTGGAGAGTCTGCCTGTGAGTGAGTCGATAAAGTATGGTGGTCCCGATCGCGATGAGCTTATCGAAAAATACAAGGTGAGTCTCGCCAATCTCGGAAAAGAGGGAGTGAAGACGATATGCTACAATTTCATGCCGGTGCTCGACTGGGCACGAACCGACCTTGAATATCCTAATGGCGACGGCACCTCCAACCTCTATTTCAACCGTGGTGAATTCGCTTATTTCGATATCTATATCGTGGGACGCGAAGGTGCTGAGAAAGATTGGGATGCCGACACTCTCGCCCGCGTCGAGGAGCTTCGCAAGAACATGACTCCGGAGAAGGAGCATAAGCTCGTGGAGAATATTATCGTCAAGACCCAGGGCTTTGTCAACGGAAATATCTCCGAGAACGACAAGGAGCCGGTTGAGAAATTCCGCAATCTCCTTGCCCTCTACAAGGGTATCGACAAGGATAAGCTGCGTGAGAACATGAAATATTTCCTCGAAGCCATCATGCCCGTGTGTGATGAGTATGGTATCAATATGTGCGTGCATCCCGACGACCCGCCAATGCAGATTCTGGGGCTGCCGCGTATCGTCACATCTGCCGATGATGTCCGTTGGATGCTTTCTGCTGTGGATAATTTCCACAATGGCGTGACTTTCTGCGCCGGCTCTCTCTCGGCCGGTGCCCACAACGATGTGGTGGAGATGGCCCGGGAGTTTGCCCCACGCACTCATTTCGCCCATCTGCGTCGGTGCGAGGTGATGCCGAATGGCGATTTCAAGGAGGCACCGCACCTTGGTACAGGACGTGCCGACCTTGTCGAGCTTGTGCGCATCTTCGAGAAGTCGCTCAAGGATCGTGGTATGGATCCGAAGGAGCTCCCTATGCGTGTCGACCACGCTCCGCTGATGCTCGGAGATGAGAAGATGGGCTACAACGCGGGATATTCTTTCCATGGACGCATGCTCGCCCTCGGACAGATCGACGGCGTCATGGCCACCGTGGCACGTGAGCTTGCTGAATAGTCAATCCAAAAACTTATATATAAAATGAACGAATTATTTTCAGTAAAGGATAAGGTGGTGGTGATCACCGGTGGAACAGGTGTGCTCGGAGCTTGCATAGCAAAGTATCTTGCCAAGGAGGGTGCGAGGATCGCTATCCTCGGCAGGCGCAAGAGCGAAGGCGATGCTATTGTGGATGAGATCGTAGCCGAAGGTGGCGATGCCATGTTTCTCGAGAGTGATGTGATGGATGAGGCTAAGGTTCAGAAAAATTGTGCGGATATCCTTGCCCGCTACGGTAAGGTGGATGCCTTGCTCAATGCTGCCGGAGGAAATATGCCGGGGGCCACTATCGCACCTACCGGGACATTCTTCGATCTCAAGGCATCGGAGTTCCAGCGTGTGCTCGACCTTAATCTCACCGGCACTGTGATTCCCACACAGATATTCCTCAAACCCATGGTTGAGGCTGGTCAAGGCGTCATAGTCAATTTCTCGTCGATGGCTGCCTTCCGTCCCATGACACGCGTATGCGGATATGCCGCCGCCAAGGCCGGCATCAGCAATTTCACCGCTTTCCTTGCCAACGAGGTTGCCACCAAGTTCAGCGAGAAGATCCGTGTGAATGCCATTGCTCCGGGTTTCTTCCTCACCAATCAGAATCTTCGCCTGCTCACCAACGAGGACGGCACGTTGACCGAACGTGGCGCGGATGTGATCCGCCAGACTCCATTCAAGCGTTTCGGTCGGCCTGAGGAGCTTTGCGGCACTATTCAATACCTCATCAGCGATGCCTCGTCGTTCGTCACCGGTACAGTGGCGGTTGTCGATGGCGGATTCAACTCCTTCGCAATGTAATTCAATCTGAGCTTTGCTCAGATTGAAGGTTATAAGGTTATGGGTTTATAAGATTACGGGACAATTTATAACCTTATATTTTGCCTGCACATAACTAAAAAGAAAGCCACCCTGTCAAGGGTGGCTTTCTTTTTAGTTATGTGCTTAGGATTAATATCCCCAGTGGCAAGCGATCATTGTCAGATTCGGGCAAGCTTCCGTGCGGAAATCAGTGATCTGGTTGTAGCGGCAGTTGATGTAAGTAAGAGCCTGGTCGAACGATACATCAAGCATTGTCAGCTGGTTGTTGTTGCAGAGGATACGCTGCAGGAATGTCTGGTTGGACAGAGTCAGGCTGGTGAGGTCGTTGTAAGAGCAGTCAACGAACTGGAGCTGCGGGCACTGGTTCACTGTGAGTGAAGTCAGGTCGTTGTAAGAGCATACCAGGTCAAGAAGGTTCTTGCAGTTGACCATTGCGAGCTGCTGCATGTTGTTGTCAGAGCAGATGAATGTGCTCAGCTGGGGCAGGTCGGCCAGACGGAGTGTTGTGATCTGGTTGTCGTCGATGTTGAGGTTGGTAAGGCTCTCTGTTCCTGTGAACACCAGCGAGGAGATCTTGTTGTAACCGCAGTAGAGGTTCTTCAGGTTCGGGCAGTTCTGTACGGTGAGTGCCTCGATGTGGCAACCCTGGCAGTTGAGAGTCTCAAGGTTCTGCTGACCGGCAACGTCAAGAGCTACGAAATAGTTGTTCGAGCAGTTGAGGTTCTTCAGGTTGGGAGCACCTGTGAAATCAATGTCGGTGAGACGGTTGTTGTTGATCGACACCTTGGCGAGCGATGTAGCGCCGGCGAGATTAAGCGATGTGAGCTTGTTGCGTGAAGCGTTGAGTTCTACAAGAGCGGCGTCACCGGCTACTGTGAGAGATGTAAGGTCGTTGCGGGAAACGTCAACCTTTGTGAGGGCTGTCATGCCGCTGAGGTCAAGATTGCCGGAAAGTTTCTTGTTCTTCCAGTCGATAGCGGTGATTTCGCCAT
Source organism: uncultured Bacteroides sp. (assembly GCA_964480085.1). GTDB lineage: Bacteria > Bacteroidota > Bacteroidia > Bacteroidales > Muribaculaceae > CAG-873. The sequence continues at coordinate 21,285 of CAYZPI010000029.1, forward strand.
TCTCTACAGTCACACCTTCCCAAGAAGCGGGATTATTGAGGTCAGTGATTTTCAGTGCCTGTGCGTTGGTTGCTCCCTTCTCATCGGCCTGCTGAAGGAATGCAGCTACTTGTTTGATCAGTTTGAGTTGGGCTTTGCTCGGTTTCTGAGCGAATGCTGTCATGCATGTGAGCATGAGTGTGAAGATTAATGCGACTTTTTTCATAATTAAATAGTTGTTTGTTTTGTTGTTTGATAATTTAACAACGTTGGGTTTGAAATTGTTTTGAATTTTTTTAATTTTTTTTGTTGATTAAGTGGTTAATAGATAAGGTAATTTTAAAATTTGACGGATAAATTTGTTAAGTTGTTGATTAATAGGTTTTTTTGTTTTTTTAAGTTGATTCAATAAGGTGCTTCGTCATTTGATTTCGAAAGGATGTCTGCTGTGCCTCCATGAAGCTGTGCGGCTATCGGATCGTTCTGGTCATCCGCGCCTTGGTTGAGACGTGAACCCATCTGCACGGGTTGCATGTAGGATGATTCGTTGAGATTCTCGAATCTCGCGTAGTCGCCTACGAAACGGAGGTCTACATCGGCTGTGGCGCCGCTTCGGTGCTTGGCTATAATTATCTGTGCCAGTCCGCGGATATCGTTGCCTTCGCTGTCGACACCCGATTTCAGATAGTATTCCGGACGGTGGATGAAACACACGATGTCGGCATCCTGCTCGATGGCTCCCGATTCGCGGAGGTCGCTGAGCTGCGGACGCTTTCCGTCGGTGCGGCTTTCCACCGAGCGGTTAAGCTGGGAAAGGGCGATGATGGGGATGTTGAGTTCCTTGGCAAGTTGCTTGAGCGAGCGCGAGATCATGCTCACCTCCTGTTCGCGCGATCCTAATTTCATGCCCGAGGCATTCATCAGCTGCAGATAGTCAATTATGATTATCTTGATGCCATGCTCCCTGACGAGTCGGCGCGCTTTTGTACGAAGCTCGAATATCGATAGCGAAGGAGTGTCATCGATGAAGAGGGGAGCTCCTGTGAGGTGCTTGATGCGGGCGAAGAGTTGCTGCCACTCCGCATCGGAGAGGTTGCCGCTCTTGATCTTTGCACCGTTGATCTCAGCCACATTGCTTATCAGACGGTTGACGAGCTGCAGATTCGACATTTCGAGCGAGAACACTGCCACGGGAGTGCTGTAGTTCACGGCCATGTTCTTTGCCATCGACAGCACGAAGGCTGTCTTTCCCATCGCCGGACGGGCTGCTATGATCACCAGGTCGGAGTTCTGCCAGCCCGAGGTCACTTTGTCGAGCTCGGTGTAGCCTGTCTCCAGCCCGCTGAAGCCTGAGGCGCGGTTCTGGGATATCTGCATCTGGCGGATGGCGTCGGAAAGTACGGGATCTATTTGCGTGACATCCTTCTTGAGGTTGCGCTGGGATATCTCGAAGAGTTTTCCCTCGGCCTCCTGCATCAGGTCGTCCACATCGTTGCTTTCGTCGAAGGCTTTGCTCTCGATTTCTGAAGCGAAGGTTATCAGTTCCCTTGCCATGAATTTCTGCGCCACGATGCGTGCGTGGTATTCTACGTTGGCGGCAGAGGTGACGCGGGATGTCAGGTCGGCGAGTGCGGCTGCACCTCCCGCCTCTGTCAGTGTGCCGTTGAGACGCAGTTGCTCCATCACGGTGAGCATGTCGATGGCTTGCTGGCGTGCGCCGAGGGTCTGGATCGCCTCGTAGATTTTCTGATGCGCCGGTTCGTAGAAACTTTCGGGCTTCAGCAGGTCGCACACCACAGTATAGGCGTCCTTTTCGAGCATGAGTGCGCCGAGCACCGCTTTCTCGAGGTCGATGTCGCGAGGAGGCACACGCCCGATCACATCCATGCTGGGCGTGTGCGTGGGTTTGTTGCGGCGCTGTTGGGCGCCGTATTGATTGTTGCTATATTGGTTATCGGCCATTATTTAATTTAAGTATCGCTTCGCTCAACTTAAAGGTTATAGGATTATAAGTTTATGAGGTTATAAGTTTATGGTTTTTTTGAAGGTATATGAGTCTTAATGATGATGGTGATCCTCTGTCTTGTAACCTTATAAGCACATAACCTTATAACCCTCAACTTTCGCTTGCGAAAGTTGATTTTATTTGACAATGAATTTGTAGGAACGGCTGTCTTTTCCGTTCTCTTTCACAAGGATATACACGTCAGGAGCCAGACCGTCGGTGATGGAGCCAAGCGAAGCGGCGTCGGCGGTGCGCACAATCATGCCTGTGGTGGCGCTCACCACGGTAAGACGTGTGGCTCCGTCGACATCTGCCATGATGTCGTAGATGCCTGCCACGCTTTCGTATTGTTCCTTGATCTGGGCGGCAGTCAGGGCTCCGCGGTAGATCTTAAGTTCGTCGATGTCGCCCTTGAATCCGTTGTCGAAGTTCACGTTGACATTACCTATCACCAAGGCTTCCTTGGCGCAGCCGATGGCTCCCGTTGCATCGGTGCCTTCGCCTTTCAGTTGTCCGTCGATATAGGCCATGAGTTGCTTGGTCTCGGTGTTGCGCACCATGACGATCTGGTGCCACCTGCCGTCCAGCCACTCGGATGCGCCTGACACATCGAATCCTGTCTTGGTCTTGTCATCGTCGATGGCGAACTTGAATGCGTCGTTCTTCACTTCTATACCCACCCAGTTGCCGGTCGCACCTGTGGCGGCATTGGCAGCGATCGAGCCTTTGTGCACGATATAGGCGGCATTGTCGGTGGAACGTATCCAAAATCCCAGAGCGAAGCTGTCCTCTCCAAAATCAAGGGCATCGTAGGCTTCCTGGATGTAGTAGTTGCTTCCGTTGAGGTGAAGGGCTTTGCCGGAAGCTCCGTCAGTGCTCTCGCCGTCGCCGTTCTTGGCTGTAGCCTCACCGAAGACCGAGTTGGGGGTGGTTGCGGAAACGTTCTCAAACGAATAGTATGCCATGAGGGTTGCTTCCTGGCTCATGCGTGCCGCTACCGATACTTCTATCTTGCTCTCGTTGCCATCCTGCGAGCCTGTGGTGCTGATGGTGAATGTGTATTCGCCTTCTTCTGTGGGTGCTCCGGTCACGGTGCCCTTTAGGCTGGCTGCATCGAAATCTACGTTCACCCATTCAGGAGCGCCATCTACGTTGATGCCGGTGGCACGGCGTACCTCGAAATTGACGGGAATTATCTCCTCGCCCACGTTCACCATCTGGCTGGTGTAGCCGCCAGTCACTAAGATGACACCTGCTGTGTTGAATTTTTCCTCAGGACAGTAGCTCAGGTGGGGAGGCTGGTTGTAGGCGACGTTCTGCCATGCCACGGCCTCGCGGTACTGGCGGTCCTGCATCAGGCAGGTGAGCTTGTAGTCGGTGGAGTAGGGGGTGGAGAATATTATCAGGTCGCTTTCAGTGCTGCCGTCATGAAGGATTATCTCCTCTCGCCAGTCGCCGAAGAGGTCGGCCTGGAGATTGGGGGTCTTCTTTGTGCTGTTGCATGATGCAGCGCTGCTGTAGGATGATGTGAAATTCTTTAGGTTGGTGACACTTGAGCCTGTGGCGTTGACCTTGCTCACCGTCGTGCCGTCGAGCAGTTCGTCAAGCAGGTCTCCGTCCCAGTACACGCGGAAATTGATCGACGGACTGCATGTTCCGGCGTTCTCTCCCTGGTTCTGTGGCGCGCGGTGGGTCGACGACCAATATTCGTAGCCCGGGGTGTTGCCAATCACGTTGGCTGCAAGTCCGCGGCCGTTGTCGTTGCCCGACTGCGCCACTCCGAAGAGTATCTCGCCGGTGCGTGCGTCGCGCAGCTCGGCGTCCCATTTGTAGGCGGAGCTTTTCTCTTCGTGGGGCATGTACACCTGCAGACCTTCCATTCCGGGCACCATCTGCGCCAGGTGCAGTGCGTCGCCGTGGCCCGCGCCGGTGCGGTAGAGCAGTGTGCCGTCATCGTCGATCGACGCCGCGCCGTACACTATCTCGTCCTTGCCGTCGCCATCCACATCTCCCACGGTGATCGAGTGTGCTCCTTCGCCATAAGCTCCCTTTCCGGCTGTCTCTGAAGCGTGTAGCCAGCGTTCGGTGAGCTTCTCGCCGTCGAAATCCACGGCCCATAGATATGATGCCGTGTAGTAGCCTCTGCAGAACACTGCCGAGGGGTGCTCTCCGTCGAGGTATGCCACGCATGCCAGGTAGCGTTCGCAGCGGTTGCCGTAGTTATCGCCCCAGCCTGTGGCGCTCTTGTCGTGCTTGCGTATGCTGCGGGGCGGATTGTAGGCGATGGTGTTGATCTCCGCTCCTGTCAGGCCGTTGAACACTGTCAGGTATTCGGGACCCGACATTACTGTGCCGTCTGATTTGCGGTAGTCCGCACTGGGGTCATCGTCGCCCATCACCACGTTCTTGCCCGTTCCGTCAACTGTGCCGGGAGCGGTCTTGCATATAAGCTCGGCCTTGCCGTCACCATCGAAATCGTACACCATGAACTGTGTGTAGTGGTTGCCCGAACGGATGTTTTGCCCCAGGTCGATGCGCCATAGCTTCGTGCCGTCCATCTTGTAGCAGTCCAGGATGGTGTTGCCTGTGTAGCGGGTGTGGGAATTGTCGGCTGCGTTGGTAGGATGCCATTTCACTATCAGCTCGTATTCGCCGTCGCCATCTACGTCACCCACCGACACGTCATCCGGCGTGTAGGTGTATTCGCGCTGCTCCTTGGCGCCTCCGGCAGGACTGATGCCGCCTTCTGGACGGTCGAGATGTACCGTCATGTATGTCGATTCCCAGGCGGTGACGGTCTGGGAGTCAACTTGGGCATCGCCTACATTGCAGGTCACCGTGTATGTCGCCCCGGCTTTTCCATCGGGGTCGACGAAATTGGTGAGGGTAAGCGGTGTTTCGTTCACTTTCACGCCGTCGCGGAGCACGTCGAAGGTCATCGAAGCGTCGTCCTTCACGAGCGAGCGCCATGACACGAGCACACCTTTAGCTACTGGCACTGCCACTACGCCTCTTGTGAGGCTCTCGGCCTCGACGGTGTGGCTGTATGTCTGCGCCATCGCTGTGGGGGCGAGAGCCATGCAGGATATCAAAGGAAAGATTAGTTGTTTCATTGGTAGGATTGTGTTATTCGTTGAGGGTTATTGTAAGTCATGTGTTTTTCAGTCCCAGAAATCCACCGACAGTCCCATCTGGAAACGGCGGGGATTCAACGGGTAGTGCGGACTCGAGAAATAGTCTTTACCTCCTACGATTCCTTGATTCACATGAGTCATCATCACGTAGAAGCGGGTTCTCCCGAGTTTCATGTTGGCGTATGCGGTCATGAATGGATAGTTGCCGCATTTTATCTCATGCTGGTTGTGGAATGTGGCGGTGGCAGGCTGGTAGGCCGGTGCGTAATAGCTTGTGTAGTAGTCGCAGTCCACTCCAAGCTGCAGGCTCAGGGTGGCGATCATGCATTTGATGTAGAGGTTACTCTGCCATGCGAAAGTGGGGAGGGGTAGCACCTCCGCGTTGGTCGAGGTCTGGTACACCACTGTGTTGTCCCAGTGCAGGATGCCCACATGGAGATTCTGCCGCAGGGTGGCCCCCAGCACCTGTATTGCTCCGTCGTGCTGTGCGGGGAGTCCGGCATCGTTGAAATAGAGCATGTTCTGCAGGGTCTCCGTGCCCACATCCAACGTGGTGCCGCTGCGTGGCACGGTCAGGCGTCCGCCGAAACGCGCCCTTCGCTCTTTCCCGAAATTGTTTTTCCAGATGAAATGGTTTGACAGATAGTTGTTCATCAGGTAGGGGGCGTTGGTGTTGCTGATGCGTCCGTAGCCGGTGAGCGTCACCGTGTCGGTTTTCAGGGGGATGTGTGTGGATACATTTCCATGGGCTTTGAATTCGCCTATTGCATCCTTGGTCATGCCGATTTCCGCCGTTGCCCCGTATGTGAGGATTGAGCCGTGCTGCTTTGAAATCTGCGCGCCGATCCACATGAGGTTCTGGTTGCCTTTGTGGGCTATGGATGCATATCCGTCGGGCAGGGGAGTCAGTCCGTTGGCTGTGGATGTGCCGTCCTCGTTGTATTCTGTCAGGTCAGTCTGGGTGAACTTGCGTAATTCGTATGTGAGGTAGGCCGCCATGCCGAACTTTGCGTATTTGTGGAAGCCCTCGATCATGGATATTCCCACGGTGTTGGTCACTGACGAGTATCTGGTCACATCGTGGGTGTCGTTGGCCGAGAAATATGAGTTTTCCCAGAATTTGGAATTGTCGGTGGCGTTTGCGTCGAGGAACCGCTTTCTTGACTGCTGGTAGTTGAGGTTCCAGAAGAACGATGACACTGCCACAAACTGCCTGCTCACCACCGAGTCGGTGTCGATCGAGTCGTGTTCCTCATGCCAGTAGCCTATCTTGTAGCGGTTGTTGAGGAAGAGCTCGCCGCCCACATAGCGGTTGGTGGCGTCGTTGAGCCGGGTGGGGATGGATTGCGGGTCGATAGTCGCCACACCTCCCTGTAGCTTGGCAGGGTCGGTGATGTAGAGGTCGTCGGTGATGCCGCCGTTCTCTTTGTTGAGCATGTTGTAGTGGTACCATGCCGCCTGCATCTCATATCTGTCTCCCAAGTAGGAGCCTGATAATCCCCAGTTCATGTGCTTGGTAGACTGATCGTTGTAGCTGCCCTTGGAGTAGAGGTAGTCCATGTTGGCTCCTAACTGGGCCTTTGCGTTGATGTTGCCGGTGAAGATTGCCTGAAGGCGGTCCTGGGAGTTGTCGCGCGTTCCTCCGGTGTTGTACGACACTGTAGTGTGGGGCCATGCGGAGTTGAAGAACACGTGTTGGTGCAGCATCGGTAGCCACGTCATCATGGCGTCCAACGGGAAGAAATTGCTTATCGGACGTTGCTCCATGAACACCATGTTCTTTCCCTGTGTGCCGAGATTGCCTGTGCACACCCATGCGGGAGATATGGTCGAGGGGATGGAACGCCGATAATAGTTGAATTCCAGGGTGTCCACCGCCACAGGTTCGCGAAGCCCTATGGGCTCGGTCGCCTCCCAGGCTGTAGTGGGAACCAACACTTTGGGTTTGGTGTTGGCGGATGCCTGTTGCTGCATATCGGAGTTAATGCGACCCTGTGCCGACGCATAGACAATCGTCAGCACCATCACACATATATTTATGTAGCGTCTCAACTCCTCCGGTTTAAAATATCGGTTTCCTGTTTTATAGTCTTGAGGCTGAAGCCTCAAAATTTTCAATCCTAAATATTCGCTATCGACATGATATTGGCAAAAACTCCTGCGGCCGTAACGCCGGCTCCGGCTCCGTAGCCCTGGATTATCATGGGATATTCGTTGTAGCGTTCGGTGGTGAGCAGGATGATGTTGTTGGAGCCTTCCAGATTGTAGGATGGATGACTCTGGTCCACAGCCTCCACTCCCACGCTTGTCTTGCCATGGTCCATTCTTGCCACCAGACGCAGATGTTTCTTCTCTGCCTCAAGTTCTTTCCTCTGCTTCTCGAAGCCCTCGTCGAGCTTGCCGAGTTTCTCCCAGAATTCGTCGAGCGTACCCTCGAACACGTCCTCCGGAAGGAAATGACGAAGCTCCACGTCTTCCTGGTTCACCTTGTAGCCTGCCTCACGGGTGAGTATCACCAGTTTTCTCACCACATCGATGCCGCTCAGGTCCACACGTGGGTCGGGCTCGGTAAAACTCTTCTCCTTCGCCATCCTTACAGTGTCGGAGAATCTTGTGGTCTCCGACATGGCGTTGAAGATATAGTTGAGCGTACCGCTGAGCACAGCCTCGATGCGCGTCACCTTGTCGCCCGAGTTTCTAAGGTCGTTGATGGTGCATATCAGCGGCAGTCCGGCCCCCACGTTGGTCTCGAAGAGGAATTTCACTCCCCGTCGCAGGGCTGTCTCCTTTAGGCGGGCATACACATCATAGTCGCCGGCCGAGGCGAACTTGTTGGCTGCCACCACCGAGATATTGTGATCGAGGAATGTCTGGTAAAGGGCGGATATATCTTCGCTGGCGGTACAGTCGACGAACACACTGTTGAATATGTTCATCCCCACCACGCCTTCGCGTATGTTGTCGTTGCCGCTTGCCGGAGCAGCCTCAAGGATCTCGCGGTAACGCGACAGGTCGATGCCGTCGCGGTCGAACACCGCATGCTTCGTGTTGGCTATTCCCACCACATTTATTTTCAGCCTGTGGGTGCGCATCAGCTCATCGTGCTGCGAGCGTATCTGCTCTATCAGGTTGCCTCCCACCTTGCCAATGCCGCAGATGAAGAGGTTCAGCTCGTTGTATTCGCTCAGCAGCAGGGAATCGTGTATCACATTGAGCGACTTGCGCAGATACTCCTGCTCCACGATCACCGATATGTTGGTCTGCGATGCCCCCTGGGCTATCGACAGCACGCTGATGCCGCTGCGGCCAAGGGCATTGAACAGGCGTCCTGGCAACACGGCTGAGTTCCTTATGTTCTCGCCGATTATCGCCACCGATGCCAAATCGGTCTGCGCCCGCATTGGCAGGATGGCTTTTTCGGCAATCTCTTTCTCGAATTCTTCGTTCAGGGCCTCCACGGCTTCAGCGCAATCCTTGTCGCTCACCCCTATCAGCGTAGAGCTCTCCGACGATGCCTGCGACACGGTGAACACCGAGATGCCGTGGTTGGCGAGACGTGTGAAGATGCGGCGGTTCACCCCCGTCACCCCTACCATCGCCGGACCCTCCACCGTGATGAGGGCCACGCCCTTTATGCTCGATATGCCCTTGATGGGCTTTCCGTCGTTGGCTATCTTGTCCTTGATGATGGTGCCTGGATGTTCGGGCTGGAAGGTGTTCTTCACTATTATCGGTATATTCTTGGCACACACGGGGTAGAGTGTGGGCGGATATATCACCTTGGCCCCGAAGTTGCACAGCTCCATCGCCTCGTTGTAGCTGAGCTCGGGGATGGTGTAGGCCGTGGGTATCACTCGCGGGTCGGCGGTCATGAATCCGTTTACGTCGGTCCATATCTCAAGCTCCTCGGCATCGAGGGCGGCCGCTATGATGGCGGCGGTATAGTCGCTGCCGCCGCGTCCGAGGTTAGTCACCTCGCCGGTGCGTGTGTCGGTGCTTATGAAGCCGGGCACGATAGTGATTCGTGGGGTATCGGCAAAAGCTTTCTTCACGAGCTCGTTCGTAAGCCCGCTGTTCAGGATATTCTTGCCGTGCTTGTGTTCGGTCTTGATAAATTGGCGCGAGTCAGCCCATCCTGCACCCTCGATCAGCGTGGCCACTATTATGCTGCTCAGTCTCTCGCCATAGCTCACTATCGCAGCTTGTGATTTGGCCCCAAGGTCGCGTATCAGAAACAGACCGTAGTAGATGGAGTCGAGCTCGTCGAAGAGCTTGTCCACCTTGAAAAGCAGTTTCACACGTTTCTCCCCGTCGGTGATTATGGTGTTGATCATGTCGTGGTGACGCTGCACCATTGCCTCGAACTCGTCCTTGTACGCCGGGTCGCCCGCCATAGCTAAGTTGGTGGTGTTGATTAGCTTATCGGTGATGCCGCCAAGGGCGCTCACCACCACGATTGCACGCCCATCGATGCCCTCCACTATCTTCTTGAGACTAAGGATGCTGTCGACGGTGCCTACCGATGTCCCTCCGAATTTTAGTACCTTCACTAATTCGATAATTAAAAATTACTTTTTCCGATTGCAATATTATCATGCAAAGATACAAATTTTTCCAAATATTTATCGGTAGAACATGAAAATTTAACTTATGCAAAAATGAAAAAAAGATTCAACGTATCAGTATCTTCTCTGACTGGCTACCCTGCCGAAGGATATAGAAGCCTGAAATTGGCTGTCCTGACAGTCTTCGTCCCGACAGGTCGTAGTATTCCGCCTGTATCATGCTGGGATCGCTGGTTATTCCGATTGTGTAGTTGATATCACTGATTTTTTTTCGGCATCCATTTTCGATACAGCCGGTTCGGTTGTTGATCAGCATTGCCACAATTGCTATATTGCTCATGTTCTTGACCTTGCCTATGTATACATGATCTGAATGGCTGTAGTCCTTTTTCGGCTCGATTTTTTTTGGGAGGGTGAGTTGGGTGCCATCGATGTCTGATATTCCACGGGCTAAGAAATCATAATAAGTAAGGACTTGACTCGGAAGATTTTCCCATCCGTCCATATCCGTATTCGTGCCTGAATATGCATTGTTTTGATAGACTGGTCCGGCATGGTCTTCAGTGATAACATAGGCTATAGAATAGTCACCGTTTTCCTCAGGAAGTGCAAACCTTACGCCGGAATCTACAGTCAGCCATTCTCCTTCTATGGAATAACTGCATATCTCAATTTCTGCTATTGCAGGAATCGAGGTAATGTCACAATATTCTGTTTCCAGCGTCACTGAATTTGGGTCCCGCTCGATTTTGCGATTGATGAGACAAGACGGAATAGAATAGAAATGTTTTTCCAAAAATGGCTGATATCCGTATGCTGAGGTCTCTTCTCCATAGCCTTGGTCATGGATGGAGATAGGTATGAACGTACCATCATCGTGAGCCTTGAATGTTCGGTCGAGACCTACTATGCCTCTTACACACCAAGGACATCCTCTGCCTCCGGCTTCTTCCACTACCATGTTGTGAGGAAAACCACTGTCGAAAGAGAGTGACAACAGCGTTTTACTCAAAACTGTTCTTGATGTATTTGACGGTATCTGTCCATTAACCTTGTCAATACGGACTGTGACGGGTATGTTCAAGCCTTCTTCATCTATCGACAGTGTATGTTGGCCGTAGATGGTGTCCCATCCATCGGATGGTAGCGGGTATTGCGGACGGTATTGTACTCGCTCAATTTTGTTTTCTCCATAAATATAGCTGAGGTCTACGTCGTTAATACTATCTATACCTCTGTTGTGTATATATACTGAGGGTAGTAGTGGTTGCGTCGGAAATACATGATCCGTAATATTTAACTTTACCAGCTCCACTGTGTTTCGGGGTAGATTGTATCCTTCGATTGTCAGACTGAGATATACCATAGCCCAGTCGCTGTAATCCGACCATTCCATTTCATCAGAATTCCCGGAATTGTTTGAAAATCCATAATATCCACCGGGATAAGGATTTTCCCCTAACTCTCTCATAAATATCGTATAACTCGATCCATTACTACCGTTTGCATAGATTATGAAGCCTGCAAAAAATGGTTCGCCGGCAGAAATACTCACTGGTTCTGGAATTTTGTAGGTCTTTTTTTCACCAGATCTATCTAAGTCCATGAAAACGGTGAATGTGTAGAACGGCTTTTCGTTGAGGTTGCGTGTGAAAAAGAACGTGACCGGAGCCTTTTCCATGTTATAAAACATTCCGGTTTCTACCTCAATCTCAGTAATTAGGCACTTGTCGTATCGTTCAGTTTCTTCCTCACTCACCTGTATGGCTCCTCCCCCGTAGCTGTCTTTGAGAGTAACAACAGAATAACTGGTGCCATCAGGAGGGCAATAGGATAGCTTAGTGCGTTCTGGCAAAGCTGGATCTTCGAAGGTATCGGATACTGCGAATGTGGGATAGGTGATTGCCAGCAATGCTATAATTATAGTAGCTATGCTGCTATTGATTTTGTTGAGACTAGTTTTCATTTATATGACGTTAATAGTATATTGGTTACAAATTTATGAATTATTGGCCAATATCAATGTTAAATTATCTGAATAAAATTCTCCAATTTCATCATAATTAAATTCTTTCACTGATGTGCTTTTGGCTCATGTGTAGGATACGTCTGATTTTTCAATAAATTGTATCATGCTTCTTCCTCGTGCCTCAGGAATGTAACTACATCTGTTAATGGTACTGGTTGGCTTAAGGAGACAGCATTGAATCGCGTCCGTACTGTAGTTAAATGTTTTTTCAAAAATTATTTGGATTTTGTGCGATAGACCTTGAAAAAATTCATAAATATTTTTGATTCTATGGCGGAAAAACCGTACCTTTGCAGTGCAAAATGCAATACAAAACCAGTTAACTTAATTAATTTAACAAATTAATGGCAAC
>CAYZPI010000030.1:0-33176 GCA_964480085.1 uncultured Bacteroides sp.
TCCGACAGATCCGTCGGCCACTTTCAAGGCTGCGATTGACAAAAAAGCTCGTCAGGCTACCTCTTGTAACCACACAGCCACTCACCTTCTCCACGCCGCACTGCGCGAAGTGCTCGGCGAGCATGTGGAGCAGCGTGGATCGTTCGTATCGCCCGAAGTGCTTCGCTTCGATTTCTCGCATTTCCAGAAGCTCACACCCGAGGAGATTAAGAAAGTGGAGCGTATCGCCAACAGCCACGTGCGCGAGGCAATAGCACGCGACGAGCACCGCAACGTGCCCATAGCCGAGGCCCGCGAGATGGGTGCCATGGCTCTGTTCGGCGAGAAATACGGCGACGAGGTGCGTGTGATCCGCTACGGTGACTCTGTGGAGCTTTGTGGCGGCACACACGTGGACAACACGGGCAACATCGGTATGATAAAGATCGTTTCGGAGAGCAGCATCGCTGCCGGTATACGCCGTATCGAGGCTATCACGGGCGAGAACGTGGAGAGCGCGATAGATGCAATGACCGAGACACTCCATAAAGTGGGATCGATGCTCAACAATGCTCCCAATGTGGAGGAAGCACTGCGTAGGGCTATCGATGAGAACGCCGGACTGAAGAAACAAGTCGAGGAGTATTTTATTGAAAAGATAGCCACTCTGGCTAAAGAGGTTCTGGAGAAAGCGGTGGATAAGGACGGCATGAAGGTGACCTCGCTCCATGGTGTGCGTCTGCCTGATGTAGTGAAGAATGTGGCATTCAAGCTGCGCGAGCTCTCTCCGGAGAATACAGCCTTCATAGCTGCCACGATTGATCCGGCAGGCAAACCCCTGCTCACAGTGATGTACACCAACGACCTGGTGGCAACAGGCAAGAATGCAGCCAAGCTCGTAAGGGAGGCAGCCAAGGCTATCAAGGGTGGCGGCGGCGGTCAGCCGGGATTCGCCCAAGCAGGCGGCAAAGACCGTGACGGTCTGAGCAGCGCCAAGCAGGTTCTTGAAGAAGGAATCTGAGGCTTGGTTTCAACGGCTCGCTGAAGCTCGCCGATTTTACTAATAGATTTAATTTTTTACATATAATCATACGGAATGAATATACACACACAAATAACAAAGCTCGCCGCCATGGCTGCCGTATCATTCTCGGCAGCCATGTTGCAGAGCTGTCATAACGATGAACCCACCCCTCCCCAGCCTGAGGAACCGGCTAAGGCCTCGCGCACGATGCTTGTGTACATGGTGGCTACAAACAATCTTGGTACAGGCGGATTTGATGATTCCGACCTGAGAGAGATGACGACCGCTGCCGAGGCAGGAGATCTTGGCGACGGAAGGCTTGTCGTGTATCATGCTTCATCCAAAGGAGTGGTGCTGAAGGAGATTACCGCGGCAGGGGCAGATACGCTCAAGGTGTACGACAACGAACAGGTGTCGGTGACGATAGACAGGATGCGCGAAGTGATCAATGACACTAAGGAATATGCACCGGCCAAGGATTATGGACTTGTGCTGTGGAGCCATGCAAGCGGATGGCTTCAGGATGGAATAGAGGAAGAATCCGTGCAGTTGCGTTCGTTCGGACAGGACGGATCTGTCAACAGCAAGAAGATGAACATCAGCTCCCTTGCAGAGGCCACGAAAGACGCAGGGTTATCATTCATATATTTTGACTGCTGCTATATGGGTACAATAGAAGTAGCATACGAGATGCGCCACAGCGCGTCATATATGGTGCTGAGTCCGGCTGAGATACCCGCCAACGGAATGCCCTACGATAAGAACATAAAATATCTGCTCAATACCGAAATGGAATTGGAGGAGGCACTTGTAAAAGCGGCTACCTCGACGTACAACACCTATAACGATGTGTTCGTGAAAGGCGACTGTCCCAACACTATGGCTGTGATAAGGACGGATGGACTTGAGCAGCTGGCCTCAGCAACACGCGAGATATATGAGCAGGCCGAAACGACACGGGACAATAATGTGGACTATCAAAAATATTCGGTGAGATATCCTTCGTACTACATTGATTTCGGACAGTACGTGGAATCACTCTGCAATGACACAGGGCTTTTAGGACAATGGCATTCAGCAATGGAAAGCACTGTGAGATACGCTGCAGCCTCCCCATGGATCTGGAACACATATCCGGTGGAACACTACAGCGGACTTTCGACATTTATCCTTGAAATTGAGTCATTCACTACCTTCAAGGATTATGACACTCTCCAATGGTATAAAGATGTGGCATCAGCAATAATAAAGAAATGATGTTTCCGAGCAAAATATTGTGCCTTCTGCAGACGACTACTGAAACCATCCCTACGGGGCAGCAGGATGTAGAGATGCTGAGATCGCTAACGTTCAACGAGTTCATCCAAAAACTGGCGAATATGGTGGTGACATTCACCATCAACCTGTGTATTGCGATAGTGGTGTTCTTCGTAGGCAAGTTCATCATAGGCAAAATCTACCAGGTGCTCACTTCAGTGTTCGTGAAGAGGAATCTTGACAAGTCATTATCGACCTTTATCCTCTCGCTTATCAGGATACTGCTCTATTTCATCCTCATCATCAGCGTGGTGGGAATACTTGGAATAGAGACTTCATCGTTCCTCGCCATCTTCGCTTCGGCGAGTGTGGCGATCGGACTTGCATTTACCGGTACATTGCAAAACTTTGCCGGCGGAGTGCTGATACTGCTTCTGAAGCCATACAAAGTGGGCGACTACATAGAGGTAGGCAGCTATGCCGGCACCGTGAAGGAAATACAGATATTCAACACAATCATCACCACCGCCGACAACAAGTCGATAATCATACCAAACGGTGGATTGTCGACTGGATCGATCAATAACTACAGTCGGGAGAAATACCGCAGAATTGACTGGACCATCGGAATATCATACGGTGATGATGTGGAAACAGCCAGGAGGGTCATCCTCGACCTGCTCCTCGCAGATGAACGTGTGGTGAAGCAGTATGTTGAGGATCAGGAAGAGAACGAAATCAAAGAGGCTGTCACTCCTACGGAGAGCGAACACCCTGCACCGAAAAAAAGAAACATATTCTACCGGATGTTCCACAGCAAGCGCAGAAAACTACAGGACGCCATCGCGGATGCGGATGACAAGGCAGAAAAGAAACTCAGCCAGATGTTACAGCCGAAAGCCGACAGAAGTCCGGTAGTGTTTGTCAAAGAACTTTCCGACAGCAGCGTCACTCTCACGGTGAGGGCCTGGGCACGAAATTCGGATTACTGGGGAGTGTATTTCAAGATGAATGAGCTTTTCTACACCACGTTGCCGCAGAACAACATCCATTTCCCGTTCCCGCAGCTCGACGTTCATCTAAGTGATAAGTAATAGTGAATAGTGAGTAAGTAAATAGCGGATGAACATGAGGAGGAATCTGGCGGTAATAATCATGATTCTGGGTTTGATCGGGGCGAAGGCGCAGATCTACCATGATATGCGCGGATATACCGTGTACGGCACCTTGGCACCGGATGCTGCCAAGAGCTATTCACGCCTTCCCGACTCGCTTGCCACGCAAGTTAAGGAAAGCCTTTGGAACCTGGGGCAGAATTCTGCAGGCCTGTCGATACGCTTCGCCACAGATGCCACAGACATATATGCCAAATGGTGCTCGCTGAACCAGACGAAGATGAATCACATGAACCCTGTGGGTATACGTGGGCTCGACCTTTACACTCTCAACGCAGACGGCACATGGGCATTCGTGGGAAGCGCCATACCCTCTTCGAACGAAGAGAACAAGGCCACTATCGTGAAAGGCATGGGAGGCAAGAAGATGCGGGAATACATGCTTTTCCTACCCCTCTATGACGGCATCTATGACCTCAGGATAGGAGTGAACAAAGGAGCGACAATCAAGGAGAGCCAGAATTGTGTGATACAAAGAGAAAAACCCGTTGTGATGTACGGCACAAGCATCATGCAGGGTGGCTGCGCCTCCCGTCCGGGCATGGCACACACCAACATATTGCAACGGATGCTGAACAGGGAGGTAGTGAACCTCGGATTCAGCGGCAACGGACACCTCGACCCGGAGATAGCCAAGCTCATGGCACAGGCGGATGCAGGAGTGTATGTGATAGATGTGTTGCCCAACAATACCATCAAATCACTTGGATTAAAGCTCGAACCGTTCTACCGCATCTTGCGCGACGCACATCCCGACACTCCTATCCTTCTGGTGGAGAGCCCGATGTATCCCCGGACAAAGATTGATGCCTCCTACCGCGGCAGTATTTCATCATTGAACAATGCACTCCACGAATTCTACATGCTCCAAAAAGCATCCGGAGATAAAAACATCCACTATTTCGAGAGCAAAAACATACTTGACCCTAACTGCGAAGGGTCGATTGACGGGATTCATTTCACCGACATAGGTTTCCAGCATTTCGCCGGGCAGTTGTATCCGGTCCTGAAGGAGCTGCTGAAATAGTAGAAAGCAAAAATGCATTTCCGAGAAAAGGAGAATCAGGCCAACAAAAAGGACCGGTATGGAAAAGATATCAGTGGTCATAAACACATACAATGCATCGAGACATCTCGAAGAGATATTGGGTTATCTGAAAGATTTCGATGAGGTAGTGGTGTGCGATATGGAAAGCACAGACAACACAAGGGATATAGCAGAAAAAAACGGATGCAGGACAGTGATTTTTCCAAGAGGAGAAATAAGGATATGCGAGCCGGCCCGCAATTTCGCTATACAATCAGCAAGAAACGAATGGGTGCTCATCGTTGATGCCGATGAAATCATCCCCAAGGCCCTTACCGATTACCTTCACGCATATGTCAACAGCGGCCATAGCGCAGATGCCCTGCGGATATGCCGTCGGAATCTCTTCATGGGGGATAAACCGTCGGTGGCATACCCCGACTATCAATGCCGACTGGTGAGAAAGAGCAAATGCCACTGGCCGCCTACAATCCACTCAGTACCAAAGATTGACGGCAGGACAGAAAGTATCGACAAGCACAGGCATGAACTGGCAATGATCCATAAGCCCCAACCCTACAAGGACTACGCCCACAAACATTTCTGCACCTATACTGACAACGAGGTGCAACGCAGATGTAAGAGAGGGACAAAAATCTCTTTGCTCCAACTGATATTCGAACCAGCGTTCAGATTCTTAAAAAGATACATTATCAAAGGAGCCATAATGCATGGGAAAGCCGGATATATAGAATCACAAAGCGATGCGATATACAAGTTCATCACACTCAGCAAGCTGTATGAGCACCAGTTGGCAGAGGAAAGGAAATCCTCAAGCAAATAGCGACCGATAGACCTCCATCATCGAAGAGGCAATCGCTTCGGGTGAAAAGATTTTGATACGCTCAATTCCGGCCTTAGCCATAGATGCCCCCATTCCCGGATCAGAGAGGACGGAACTGACATGCCCGGCAAGTGCATTGAAGTCATCGGGATGGCAATAGAGAGCAGCCTCTCCCCCTACCTCCTCAAGACAGCTTCCAGTGGCAGCTATCACAGGGACACCGCAGGTCATGGCTTCGAGAATGGGGATGCCGAAACCCTCATAACGCGACATATATAGGAATGCCGAACACCCATGGATAAGAGCCGGAAGCTGCGAATTAGGAAAACCGGAGAGGAAAACCACACGGTCGGACAATCCGAGCATAGCAACCTCAGATTTCACCTTATCGATATAACCATTACCCTTCCCGACAAGCACAAGCTTAACATCGGCTGGAACCATAGGAAGAGCCCTTACACAAGCGAGCTGATTCTTGCGCTCCTGGATGGTGCCCACCGACAGCAGAAATCTGCCGTTGATGCCATACTGCCGTTTGACAGCGTCGATTTCAACCGGGCTCACCGGCTTCGCAAAGATTGGATCGCAGCCCTGATACACTAAATGGATTTTCTGAGGATCAATACCATAGAACTCCATGATATCCGCCTTTGTTCGCTCACTTATTGCTACGATAGCATCGGCGCAGCTGCAGGCATACTTAGTCTTAATCTTGAGAATCTCCCTTGCGGAGCGGGAATAAGTGTGAGGCATACGCAGGAAGATAAGGTCGTGGATAGTGACCACCGACTTGCATCCTGCACGGTGGATTCCGAAAGGCAGCTCGTTGGAGAGACCATGAAAAATTTCCACACCATTCTTACGGATATCAGACAGCACGCCATGTATACGCCAATATTCACGGCCAATCAATGGAAGAGGCGAACGGGGATAGACGTAGGAAATATTATCGGCCGGTAGCAGTCTCGACTTAGCCGGAGTATCCTTACAGGTGGGAGAGAAAAGCAGATATTGATTATCGGGATAAGATTCCGACAGAGCCTGCACAAGTCCACGACTGTAATTACCTATACCTGTGACATTTCTCACAATTTTCTTCGCATCGTAACCGATCTTCATCTTTCAGATTTTATAGTCAGACAGTCATATTCCGACATTGGATGTAACATTCTGCAAATTTAGGCAAAAGCCAAGAATTATACAACACATCGATAAAACTATCCGGAAACAATAATTTTAAACTTACCGACAGAAAAAAGCCTCACCTACATGCAGTAATCAATACTTTTGCCTATCTTTACAATATGAATCCATATCTTGAGATAGATAATGACATCCTTGTGAGGGAATGCCTGAATGGAAATCAGGATGCACTGGGATTATTCTACACACGCTTTGCTCCGAGAATGCACAGCGTGATCAAGCGATATGTAGCAGATCCGAACGATGCAAAAGATATCCTCCACGATGGATTCATAGTGGCATTTACACGACTCAAGGATTTGCGAAATCACGACACGTTGGAATACTGGCTTGCAACGATAATGAAGAACCTTTCATTGCAGTTTCTGCAAGCACAGAGCGTGGATAAGGTGCTTCATGATATACCCGAGGTGGAAGACACACCGGAATTTGACGACATAATCGATTTGCCTGTCCTTGAATCGCTAATACAAAAACTTCCCAAAGGCTACCAGAGCGTGTTCAGGCTCTCAGTCCTGGAGCATAAGACACATAAGGAGATAGCAAAAATCCTCGGTATAGCACCCAACTCCTCATCATCGCAATTATTCCATGCCAAAATGATGATGCGAAAACTGGTCACGGAGTACCGGCACAAGACCGAGATGCTCTCCATACTTCTTATAGCATTGACCGCCGGTACGATCTGGTGGATAAACACAGACAATACTACAGTGCGTGACATGGCAATCTCAATAACCCCGGCATTTCCAGAAAATACATCATCAGGAGAGAAATGGGCAATAAAGACTGTCGAAGAAAAATCATCATTTCCACAACCTCCAAAACCGCATAGATTAACCTATGTCGATTCCCACCTAAAACAAACAGCCCATGAATATGCACCAACTGATTGCATCTACGATACTGATGCCCATGAACCGAATCTCACGCAAGACCGACCCACACCCATTGCGGTCGACAATGATACTACCATAACAGAAGAACAGTCGGAGGAAATGTTGCAAGACCAGCTCCACCTGCCAACATTGCCGGCATCCAATAATGAGGAGATATGCCGTCTTTCATCCAAGCACAGAGACTGGTCGTTAAAAATAGGTGTCAATGCCAGGATGACACTTTCCAATTTTTCTTCTGACAATTATGATTATGCATACGACACAAACTGGCCTACAATACCTCCTGATGACACAACCGAAGAGAACACTTCAGAGCAGCAGACAGCAAGCAGATCGGATAATGATTATATGGATACAGCCCACTGCAATGACATTCCCGTGACTGTATCCGCTACAATCAACAAACCGCTCTCGAATATCTTTGGCGTTGAGACAGGATTGACTTATACATATCTTCACACCACCCTTGAAAATGGTAAAAATTCAAGCGACTGCAGATGGCACTACCTGGGTGTCCCCCTGAAACTCACCATCAGCAATTACTCCAACAAGAACTTGAGGCTATATGCAACTGTGGGTGCGCAGCTCGATGTGCCACTATTATCCACGGCCACATCCTCAGGAAATTCAATATTCCTTCCCTATGGCAAGTTCAATTCCCCTATCGTATGGTCGGTGGGCGCAAGTTATGGCCTGAATATCAACATCTCCAAACACATGGGTATCTTTATCGAACCCACCGTGCAATATCATTTCAATCATGACTACAATGTGCCCAACGCATGGACTGACAATAAGATAGTATTTTCGATTCCAATAGGTTTACGTTGTAATTTTTAAAATTTTTTATCATCATCATGCAGTATAGGGTATTATTTCCTATCCTTGTATTAAAAACCATCAACTGAACATATCATGGATATCAAATCAAAAATTGGAGCTGTCATCTCGCGTCTATGTACGATGATTCTTGCATTGTTAGGCTACAACTGTTCTTCCTTCAATGAACCCTACGATATGTATGGTACTCCGACAGGCACTTTCGAAGTGAAAGGGGCGGTGACAAATGAAGAAGGCCGTCCAGTAGCCGATGCAGAGATAAGGGTCACTGACAAGTGGCATGATTCGGGGCTGTATTCCATCCAGTCAGTCACTGACAAAGAGGGCACATATACAGTGGCGGGCTCAATATTTCCAGATGACAGTGTCAAAATCGTATGTGTCCCCGCAGGAAATGCCTATCTGCCCGACTCAATAAAGGTTCCGGTGGATTACCAATACGACGAGAGCCATAAAAAGAGCGCTTGGTATGAAGGCCATGCGACACTTACAGTGAGTTTCACCCTAAGCACCGATCCGGAAAAATGAAACAACTGTCACTAAAGCAACGGATTGCGCTGACACTCAACCATCGCCTTGTAAAGGACCGCAGGAGAGCACATCCCCTACGTCAACTTTTCTGGGAATGCACATGGCGATGCAACCTCGCATGCCGCCATTGCGGGAGCGACTGCAAAAGCAGTTCATCAATACCCGACATGCCAGGGGAAGACTTTATCCGTGTTGTGGATTCCATACTGCCTCATGTCGATGACCGCCACCGGTTGAATATTGTAATAACAGGCGGGGAACCCCTTGTAAGGAAGGACTTGGAGAAAATTGGGCGCATGCTATATGACAGGGAGTTGCCATGGGGAATCGTGACCAACGGCATGGCTCTCAATCCTGAAAGATTCAAAGCTCTGCGCGCATCAGGAATCCACAATCTCACCATCAGCCTTGACGGCCTGAGGGCCACGCACAACTGGCTGCGGTACCATGCCGAGAGCTTCGACAGAGCCATTGCAGCGATACGGATGGCGGCTAAGGCAGATGACCTGAACTTCGATGTTGTGACGTGCGTCAACAAGCGGCCGCTGCCTGAACTGCCACAACTGAAGGAATTGCTGAAAGAAGCGGGAGTCAGGGAATGGCGTCTGTTTACCATCTTCCCGGCGGGCAGGGCGGCGAAACATCCGGAATTTGACCTGACAAGGGAAGATGTGACACAACTTATGGATTTCATAGTAGAGACACGCGGAGAAGGATGTGTAAAGGCATCGTTCTGCTGCGAAGGTTTCATGGAGGGATATGAGGGGAAAGTCCGCGACTATTTCTATGAATGCAGAGCCGGAGTGACGGTTGGATCAGTATTACTGGACGGAGGCATCGGAGCCTGTCCGAGCATACGATCAGACTTCCGTCAGGGAAACATCTACAAGGATGATTTCTGGGATGTGTGGCAGAACAAATTTGAGCAGTACCGCGACCGCAGCTGGATGAAGACGGGAGCATGCACTGACTGCAAATTCTGGCGTTACTGCGAGGGCAACGGAATGCACCTTCGCGACCAGAAGGGACAGCTGCTGCACTGTCATGTCAGTGAACAGTGAATAGTGAACAGTGAATAGTGGAGGGAATTTATAATTTGTCGATGTAGTCGTAGAGGATTTGGAGGATTGCCTTTCCTTTTTTCTCACGGAGTGGATCGGATGATGAAGGTGCGGCGGTGCAGCGGATGTTGTCGTAATCGGTAGTTCCTGTGGAGTCGGTGAAGAGGAAACCGTTGACGTAGGTGTGGAATGAAGAATAGTCTCGGTAAGTGTCGGCCATGACATCTCGACTGAACATGAACTCATCGTGGGGCAGCCCCATCTGCCCCAGGAGAGTGGCTGCGATATCAGTCTGGTTGACGGGAATCGTGACTCTCATAGGACCCTTGACGGCACCACCAACAAAAAGGAGCGGTATATGGGCATAATGCTCACGATCATCGGAGACGGGATTGAAATTCAGGCCGTGGTCGGCCACCACAATCATAAGCAGGTTGTCCCATGCAGGAGAATGCTTCAGGCGGTCGGTGAGCACACCAAGAGCATGGTCAGTATAAGCCATTGAATTATCTATCTCATCATCGAGACGAGAGTATGGAACTTTGAAAGGTTCATGGGAGCTTAGGGTCTGGACAGACATCAACCATGGCTGTCCCCCGGCATTGAGACGCATCACTTCGTCGGCCACCCACTCCATCACAGGAAGATCGTGAACGCCCCACTTGCCGGAGTCGAGAGAGGACGGAAAATCCTTCTGTGCCACAATCCTGGAATGACCGGAAGAGATATAGAAATCGGATTTATGCATGATCGTAAGATCGCCGCCATGGACTGCCACCGTCTCATACCCTATATCGCGGAGACGCCGCGGAAAAGCCGGAAGAGCCGGAAGTTTGCGTGTGTGCCGGATAATGCTTGCCGTGGGCTGACCGGGCAAACCACAGAAAATGGCGGGCAGAGCACGGTCGGTACGGAATGAGGAAGCACGGCAATCCGTGAACAAGACCCCCTCCTCACATAACTTATCAAAGCATGGCGAAACATCCTTTCTACCTCCCAAAGCACCACAAAACTCAGCGCCGAAACTCTCCCATACCACCACAAGAATGTTGGGACGGGGAGTGCGCAGAAAAGTGGTTACAGGAGTGCCGTGAGTAGGAAAAATTTCATTGACAAGACGTTTCGCCTCATCTTGATCCATGCTCTGAAAATGGCCTCCATATTCGTTGAGCGTACCGAACGAATAAATCATGTTGTAGACAGGATTCAACGCCCAATGGTTGAAGAACGCTACAGGACTATAATAAACTACGCTTGGATTGTTAGGACGGATCTTCAGACCACGGATAATAACGAACAGCCCCCCTCCCATAAGGACAAAACAAAGCGGCGCAGCCAGATAAATCCACCACTGCAACACTACTTGCGACGAATGATAAGCAACCGCGGAGGTAATACACTGAGCACCCGACCAGAAAATGGCACATGCAATGAAGGCAACGGAAAAACCGACAATCAGATATCCTGTGCTGACACTGGCAAAAGCACCTTTCGGATGACGAAGGTAGGAAAACACCGAAGCGTCAATCTTGCTGTGCCAAAAGCCGTAGAGTGCGGCATCAGATATTGAAATCAGGCCTATAGCCACAGCCACAATTACATTGTAGGGAACCATAATCCACTGAAGAGAAAACGCGGGATACAATGTGTGGACAAGACCCGCAATAAGAGGGAGGGCTGTGAAATAAGAGGCAACAATAGCGTCAGAGACAAGACCATGACGATATACACGCCACACATCGCCACACCGAGGGTGAAGCCCCGACTTGCCGATGTTGGCAATAAAAAAAACAATTTTCTGGACAGCAAGAAAAAAGAACAGACACCAGCACCAATATGCGACAGAAAAGAGAATATAACAGAAAAGAGACATGGCTAAAGCAGTGAAAAGAAGAAATTCTAAAAAAGTAGCGACATGAGACGGCAGAACCTGCATCACATGGAACCTACCATGAAAAATTCAATGCAAAATTAGGCAAAATCAAAGAATTATCCAAAGGGGAGAGACAGTGCAAGACATATTAATTTGACAGGATGCTAAATAATACGTAATTTTGCAGGGCTTAACCTATTCGCCGGATTACACCCACACTATGGACGACAAAGACAAATCAACAGACAAAATACTGATAATACGCAATTCCGCCTTGGGAGATGTTGCTATGACGATTCCCGTGATATATTCTTTGGCGGAGGCGTATCCACGGAAGGAAATATTTGTGTTGACACGACCGTTTTTCGCCAAACTGTTCATAAACGCACCGAAGAATATCAGGATACTCCCTGTCGACTATAAGAAGGGTTACAAAGGAGCAGCAGGAACAGCCCGTCTCCTGAGGGAACTGGGAAAATACGGATTCAGCGAGATAGCCGACTTCCATGATGTGATGCGGTCGTGGGCTATTGATGCATATTTCGCCCTAAAAGGGAAAAAGGTAAGTAAACTCAGCAAAGATCGGGTGGCAAGGCACAAGCTTCTGAAAAAGAAAGAACATCAGAAACCATACATCGACAGGTATGTGGATGTGCTCAACAGACTGGGCTTTAAGTTTGACTTGACATTCAAATCGGTGTATGGGGAAGAAAAGCCCGAAGCACCATTGCGGATAGAGCATCCTGCCGTAGGCATAGCGCCATTCGCGAGGTACAAGACGAAGGAATACCCCTTGGAAATGATAGAAAATGTGATCAGATTGCTGACGTCAGAAGGCATTCACGTGTACATCTTCGGGGGAAAGGAAGATGCTGCCACAATTGACAAGTTGGAGAAAAGGCACTCCAATATCACCAACGTGGCTGGCAAATACGCAATAGAAGACGAGCTGAAAATCATGAGCCACATGGACATAATGGTCACGATGGATTCCGCCAACCAGCATCTTGCGTCGCTTGCAGGAGTTAGAAACATATCTATATGGGGATCGACAGCTCCTTACGGCGGCTTTTTAGGCTACGGACAGAAAATGGAAGATGCGATGTTCGCCGGCCTCCGATGCCAACCATGCTCCGTGGCTGGCAAGGCTGAATGTCCACTGCGCAACGGCACACAGTGTATGCGTTCGCTTGATTGCCGGAGAATAGCAGAAAAAATCATTAACGACCTAAAAAAGAATGATGAATAAAATTACAAATAACAGACTACCCTACCCTCTGCAGAGCAGCGGAAAGATCATGCTTGACCTGATGCTCGCACTTGCGGTGTACATAATCTGCCGCATCGCATTCATAATGGAGAATGCCGACATTCTTGACATCGACAGCGCGGCTGAATGGCTGAGAATCCTGAAAGGAGGATTCTTATTTGACTGCTCGGCAATAATGTACACCAACGCGCTCTGGCTTATCCTCGTAGCCTTGCCTCTACACTGGAAAGAGAGCAAGATGGCAGGAACCGTAGCCAAATGGATATTCGTGGCTGTAAACACATTGTGCGCGGTGGTGAACCTTATGGATGCCGTGTATTTCCAGTTCACACAGCGGCGGACCACGGTGACATTTTTTCAGGAATTCGGAAATGAAGACAATCTCGGGCGCATATTCCTTATAGAATGTGCGGGACATTGGTATTTCTTGTTGCTTGGAGCCTTGATTGCTCTCGGATTGTGGAAACTCTATGCCAATCCGTTGCAAAGCACACTTGCATTCACCGGGCAACAGACAGCGGATTCAGATCGCAAAAAAGATCTTAAAGAATATTATATCGGTAAATCAATCGCACTGCTTTTCTTTATGCCTTTGATGGTGTGCGGCATGAGAGGAGGAGGTTTCACAAAATCATCTCGCCCCATATCCATGTCGAATGCAAACCAGTACGCCACGACAACAGCTCAAGCGGCCGCAGTACTGAACACACCTTTCTCGTTGATACGCACCATATCAAAGGGAAATGTGAGAATACCCGTTTTCTACAATGACAAGGAAGAGATGGCACAACTGTACTCGCCTTGGCATATACCAGTCGACAGCACAGAGTTCACAGGAAAGAACGTTGTAGTGCTGATAGTAGAAAGCTTTGCCGAAGAATTCATAGGAGCAAGGAACAGAGACCTTGACGGAGGCACCTACCGTGGCTATACTGAATTCATCGACTCACTGCTTCCCTATTCCACCACTTTCGAGACCACCCTCTGCAATGGCTGGGTGAGCATCGACGCCATACCCGCCATCCTGTCATCACTGCCCAAGATGTCGAAATCATTTGTGACATCACCCTACGCCACAGACGACATTCCCGGACTGGCAAAACTTCTTTCCGACAAGGGCTATTACACCGCATTCTTCCATGGTGCCGACAATTCGTCGATGGGATTCCAAGGTGCGGCAAAATCCACGGGATTCAGGAACTATTTTGGCAGACAAGATTATGAAAGCGATCCATCAGGAGGAACGGCTGCGGATTTCGACGGCACATGGGCGATATGGGACGAAGAATTCCTTCAATATTACTGCAAGAAGATGAGCGGAATGCCACAACCCTTCCTGACTGCAGTGTTCACCGCCACCTCGCACCACCCGTTCGTAATCCCGGAGAGATACAAGGATGTGTATCCTGAAGAGGGCAAGCACAAACTGCATAAGTGTATACGCTACACAGACAATGCCCTGAGGCAATTTTTCAATACCGCTCGTCAACAGCCATGGTTCGAAAACACCATTTTCGTGATAACTGCCGACCACGCAAGCAGCAAGACCACACATGATGAGTACACCACCGATTATGGCCATTTTCGTGTACCGATAATAATCTATGACCCTTCTGGAAGAACCGCTACCGGCACCCGTGAGGGCATCATGCAGCATATCGACATAATGCCTACGCTTCTCGGTATCTTAGGATACGACCAGTCATATTTCTCCTTCGGAAAGGATGCCCTGAATGAGCCAGCCAACTGGGCCATGAACTGGCACAACATACCTCAGTACGTATACAAAGACAAAATTCTCCAACTGACGGACGAATTCTCAGCCAAAGCGCTATATGACATCAAGACCGATCCGCTGATGCAACACAATGTCATTGAATCCAACGAAAACATGGCAGATACCATGGAGCGAAGACTAAAAGCCCTGCTACAGACATACGACATGTCAATGAGAGGAAAATCCTACAAGCATCAAAATGATCAGGACAGTGAATTTTTGAAAAACGGTACACGCTAACCGGGAATCATTTCAGCAGGATTCTCAATAAGGATCGGTGTGCGTCCGAGCAGACGGAAAAGGTCGGTATTGGATATGGCAATGAAGCCGCACGGATCACCGTCGGTGAGAACTATTTTGTCGCGTGCCGCCACATCCTTGTCCATTACGAATACCACTTCGGATGCTTGTGGGCGGAGCAGACCGAACGGAGTTGCAGCTCCGTGGCAGGTACCGAGGATGTCCAACATAAGTGCTTCGTCGGCGAAAGATACACGCGGGATTTGAAGCGAAGCTCCGAATTCCTTTGTGATAAACGGTTTGCGGGCGTGAGTGACGTAGAGCCAGAATTTGTTTTTCTGTCGGTTGGTGAGGAGGATTGTTTTCACCGTGTCGATACCGAACACGCGGTCGATGTTGAGACAGTCGTCCATTGAAATTCCCGGGTCGCTCTCAATACGGGTATATGGGATTGCCGCCTGATCGAGACAGTTGTAGATCAGTTCCTGAGTGGCGTTCTTGAACTCTGCCGGAGCCCCGGTCAGTATTTCACTTGTATAGAATTTCTTGTTTTCAGTCATAGATATTTCTGCTTTGTGCCGACGATAAAGACGCCGACAATGATGGTTTACCTGAGTCATTTCGGATTAGAAACCGCTGGCAAAATTACTAATAATTTCGAGCATTGGCAAAATTCTATTTCAGACATTGAATTATCGGTGATTTTCACTAATTTTGTGGATAATAAGACAAGTAATGAAAAACAATGAAGATATTGCATACAAGCGACTGGCATTTGGGTCATACACTCTATAATTACGATAGGACGGAAGAGCAACGTGCCATGCTCGAACAAATGGCAGAAATAGTCAGGACTGAGAAACCAGATGTGATATTGGTATGCGGCGACGTATATCACACGGCACAACCTTCGGCAGCGGTCCAGACAATGTTCACAGAAGCCCTTATAGCCATAAGGGATGCCAATCCGGGCATGACAATAGTTGTGACGGCCGGCAACCACGACAGCGGTGCAAAGCACGAGATCTTCCGCATGCCATGGCGAGCGCTGAAAGTGCACACAATCGGGAAAGTGGACAAAGATAATCCGGACGAACACATCATCGAGTTACCGGGGAAAGGCTACATAATAGGTGTTCCCTATTGCAACGAACGCAATCTGCCAGATAATTTCTTCCAGCAGATGCTTGACGATGTGAGCAAACGCAATACGGAAGGCCTTCCGGTAGTCGTGACAGCTCACACCACTGTGAAAGGATGTGATTTCACCGGACATGACAATGCCAACGACTATACGGTGGGAGGAATCGATTACGTCGATGTGGGTCAATTCGGCGAAGGCTACGATTACCTCGCCTTGGGACATATACATCACGCCCAGTTCGTACACACTGGAAAGCACAACGCAAGATACAGCGGTACGCCTTTAGCGGTGAGTTTTGATGAGAACTATCCGCATACGGTGAGCATTGTGGACATTAACAGGCATGGCGAAAAGCCCGAGGTGCACACCAAGGAGATATTGAATCCACGTCCGCTTGTGACACTTCCATCCGAAGGAAGTGCAGACTGGGAAGAAGCCAAACGTCTGCTTTCCGAATTTCCGGACGATATCCCTGCATACGTGTGCCTGAATGTGGAGATCGACAATTTCCTGCCGGTGGAAGCTAATGCGGAAGCCAATGCCATCACTGCAAGCAAGCAGTGCCGGTTCTGCCACATCAACGCACGGAGAAAAGCTGCCAGACAGACGGGAGTGAAGACCATGAGCGTGGAGGAATTCCAGACCATCGACCCTTCAGAAATAGCGAGACGCTTTGCAGAAGACCGCGGAATGACATTCGATGCTGACATGGGCAGACTATTCACCGAGGTGGTAAGGATGATTGAAGAAGACCAACGCAACGCATAACCATCAAAACAATGAAACTTCAAAAACTCACCATACACAACATAGCGTCGATAGAAGATGCCGTGATTGACTTTGACGCAAAACCTCTGTCGACGAGCGAGGTGTTCCTGATCTGCGGAAAGACCGGAGCCGGCAAATCGACAATACTCGATGCCATCTGCCTGGCATTATACGCTACGACACCACGTCTGGAGAGCACCAATATGGAAGGCGAATCGGTGGACGAGGGTAAAGAATTGAAGATTTATGATCCACGACAGCTTATGCGCAGAAATACGGGCGAAGCTTTCGCTGAACTCACGTTCACAGGGAGCAACGGTGTCCGCTACGAAGCAAGATGGTCAGTGGCCAGAGCCCGCAATAAGATACACGGAAAACTCCAGGGCAAGAAATGGCAACTAAGAAATCTTGACCAGGATTTCACCATCACAAAGGACAGGGAGATAGAGGACGAGATAAAGGCTGCCGTAGGACTGGATTTCAACCAATTCTGCCGCACCACAATGCTTGCTCAGGGTGAATTCACAAGATTCCTCAACAGCAATGATAAAGAGAAGGCTGAGATCTTAGAAAAGATTACAGGCACGGAAATCTACTCAAAAATCGGGAAAAAGGTATATGAGGTGGCAAATGGCAAGGAACAAGAATGGAGAGCGGCTTCACGGCTGGTGGAAGGCATCAGAGTGATGAGCGAGGAAGAAATTGCGGAAACCACTACCGGAATAAATGAAGTGGATAGCGTGCAGACAAGATTAAGGAAGGATCGCGAAACTGCCGACTACAAGCTAAGATGGCTTGAGCAAGCAGCCGTTATTGAGCAGAAAGTGGCATCTGCCACTGCTGATTATTGTGAAGCGGAAAAAAAGAGCCAGGGGGAAGAGTTCAAGGCTAAAGAAAAACTCACCAATCAATGGAATGCTACAATAGAAGCACGCGGGTGGCTAAGGAATCTAAATACCGCCAAGCAATCCATAGCAAAACAGGATGAGTTGCTCGCAACAGCAAAGAGAAGATACGAAGAACTGAAAGGCGCTCAAGCATGGCTGACTGCCGATGCTGAAGAATCGAAAGAAAAGCTGCTTTCAATTGAGAAAGAGATTGAATCAGAAAAAGGGAAAGCCAACATATACGCAAATGCCCAGACGGTGGCAGGACTGATTGACACCATAGCGACAGGTAATAAGAAAATCGATATTGAGACCAAGTCGGTGGAAAAGGCTCAGAAAAGGCTTGACAACGACCTTACCGGCATGAAAAATCATGCGGCAGAAATCTATGCCAATGCAAAACAGGCTTATGAGGATCAGGAATCAAAGCAAAAATCCATCGAACAAGACCTGGCAGCGCTCAAACTTCCTGAACTCAGAAAAGAGAAAGAATCCAGACAAGCGACAATCAACGACACCATTGCGGCTACGACAAAGCTTGAACAGTCAGATAAGGAGCGCGAGCGATACGACAATAAAAAAAAGAATATCGAAGAACAAAGTATAACGATAGCCAGACTAAACGATGAGCTTTCAACCATTAAGCCACAAATTCATGATGCACTGATAAAGACAGAAACATGCCGTGAGGTGTTGGAAAAGCAACGTGAATCGGTGGACAAATGGGCAAAATCGATGAGAGCCAAGCTGCATATAGGCGATACATGTCCGGTGTGCCGACAAAAAATCAAGGACAGCATACCTCATGAAGAGGAAATTGACTGTCTATATGCCGCTGCGGAACAATCCTGGAAAGATGCAGAAAAAAGCCTCCAGGAACTAAAAGACCACGAGAAGGCCATCCTGGCTGAAATTAAATCCAACACCGCTCTATTGAACAAGACAACCAAAGAATTATCTGCTGACCGCTCTCTCCCCGAAGCAGAGAATGCAGCAAAAGAGGCATGTCGGAAATGCGGCGTGGAAGCGACGGACAAGAATGCCGGAGCAATTCTGAAAACGCTATGTGAAGAAGCCTCAGCTGCAATTGAAGACCTGAACTTAAGAATCAATGCAGCGGAGGAGACAGTAAAAGCCCTGGACAAATGCAGGGCAGAAACAGACCGCAGGAGACAAGCACTTGAGAAGGCAAAGACAGATCTGGAAATCTCGGAACACGCTATCGAGAAATGCCGGAACGATATACACACGAGCAAGACCCTGATCGAGTCAAAGAAGGATGAAATTGCAAGAGCGACGGATAAAGTGAATGAGATATTAGGCGACTCACAATGGGAAACGGACCATACATCTGAATCCAGAGCTTTCATAGATGAGCTTACATCCGCAACCAAGCGATACAACGAAAAAATTATGGAGCTACAGAATCTGCGGCATAAGCTGACAGAGAAAATGACACATATAAGCCATGTCGCCCAACCTTTGGACACTATACTCACACAATTGCCGGAATGGGACATCAAGGCATCGCCAACAAAAGAGATCAAAAATCTTGCCGGCGAAGCCAACAACTTGCGCACCTCCGTCCACTCTATCCTGGAACAACGCACAGCAGCTGAAAAAGAAGCTGCCGACGCACAATCGAGGCTTGACAACTATCTTTCCTTCAACACGGAGATGAATCTGGCAATACTTTCAAAACTCGACGTCCATACGGCCGCAGAAATTTCCGCCGTAGACATGGAAATATCGAGAATACGCGAAGAGAAGATCTCGATGAAATCGGTTCTGGAACAGGTTATCATACAGCAACAAGAGCACTCTAGCAAAAAGCCGGATCTCACGGAGGAAGACACAACGGCAAAACTCAAGTCGATGATAGAAGATATCGATAATGAGTTTAATACCATGGCTGAAAAGAAAGGCGAACTGAACCTACTGCTTAGACAGGACGAAGCCAACAAGAAGGCAAAGGCAACCCTGCTTGAAGACGCATCAAAGAAAAAGGATGTTTATCAGCAATGGGCACGCATCAACCAGCTGATCGGTGATGCCACAGGAAGCAAGTTCCGCAAGATAGCCCAAAGCTACGTGCTTACCAACCTGATAAATTCAGCCAACAGCTATATGCGGACACTAACCGACCGGTACACATTGAAAGTCGAACCAGGCACATTCGTAATAATGCTCGAAGATGCCTACCAGGGATATGTGAGCCGTGCGGCAAGCACTATCTCCGGTGGAGAAGGATTTCTGGTGTCGCTGGCATTAGCACTTGCACTGAGCGATATAGGAAGCACACTATCGGTGGATACTCTATTCATCGACGAGGGATTCGGCACCCTCAGCGGCGAACCGCTGCAGAAGGCCATCGAGACATTGCGCAATCTACACAACAAGTCGTCACGCAACGTGGGAATCATCAGCCATGTGGAAGAACTGAGTGAAAGGATCCAAGTGCAGATACAGGTGATGCAGGAAGGCAATAATTCGAGCAGTAAGGTGAGTGTGGTCGGATAGAAACGAGAGGCACATAGTGGAAAATTAGTAAGGATGAAAAAAATTAAAAAAAATTTCAGGAATCCATAACTTTTTTCGACGTTAGTTGTTATATATGTAAAACGAACAATAATTTTAAACTTATATGTTATGAAAAATTTCAACATCATTCTCGCCGTAATAGGCGGTGCAATCGCCGGCGCAGCTGTGGGCCTCCTTCTCGCCCCCAACAAAGGTACTGACACCCGCGAACAGATCAAGGATTTTATCAAAGATAAATGCCCGATGATCAAGAACAAGAAACTTAATGAACTTGCTGACCGCATCGCTGAAGAAATCGAAGGCGCATAACAATAAAAACATATTACAGCTATGAAATATCTATATGCATTCTTAGGTGGCGCCATCGTAGGCGCAGCAGCATCCCTGCTCTTCGCACCTGAAAAGGGAGAGGATCTCCGCGACCAGATCAAGAACATCCTGCGCAAGCATGGCATCATCAAAGGCTCGGAAATGGATGAGCTTGTAGAGCAGATCGCAACCCAGATTGAGACAGAAATCGGATGATTCGAGCCATTCGAAGATATTCCAAACAATAACGTAGATTGGCGCGAACAAGCGTCAATCTACGATTTTTATTCATACACATGATCGGACAAACTGAAACAAAAAAGACTACCTTGGCAGACAGCATCAAGCAACTGGCCGTGCTATACATCGATAATGCAAAGCTCACCACAGCCGAGAAGGTGACGATGCTTTTTTCGGGAATAGCCCTGGTGTGCGGCATGATGTTCCTGGCTTTGATAGCCATGATCTTCATTGCCATCGGCATAACATCGCTGCTTGAAAGCTACATCGCACCATTCTGGTCGTATTTCATCATAGCCGGAGTATTCATCATAGCTCTGCTGATATTATATTTCTTCAAAGAGCATATCATTGAGAATCCGATAGCACGCTTCATTTCAAAAATTATTCTCAATCCCCCGACAAAGCAATAATAATATGGAAAATACGAAATTGCAGTGGAAGGGATATACCCTCGACGAAATACGCATGAGGCGTATCATAAGCTCTACACGCATTGAGCTTGAAAAGGCAAAAATGGCTGCCACCACCCAGCAGTACACATCAAAGGACAACCGCCTTTTCGCATCGCCTATAGTGAACAAGCTCACTAATGCCCTCGACTATCTCGACTATGCCTCGCTTGCCTACACGATTGGAAAACGAGTGTTCAAGATATTCAGGAAAAAGAAGAAATAGCAACCCTGTCCTAACTTTATTCACATAAATAATTTCCTGCCCCATGAATGATTATTATGAAGTGAGAGTGAACCTTAAGCCGTGCACCGAAGACGCTACCGACTATCTGGCCGCCGTGCTTGGCGATATCGGATTCGAAAGTTTTGTTCCCGACCCAACCGGTCTCACGGCATATATAAAATCAGAGCTTTATTCCAGAGATGAGCTTGACGCAGCACTCGAAGACTATCCTTTTGAGTCAGAAAAGAGTGTTGAGGTAAATTTCGTGGAGGGACAGGACTGGAATGCCGAATGGGAAAAGAACTATTTCAAGCCCATAATAGTGGGCGACGAGTGTGTGATACACAGTTCGTTCCACACGGATATTCCGAAAGTGAAATATGATATCGTGATTGATCCAAAAATGGCATTCGGGACTGGACATCACGCCACTACCTCGTTGATAATCTCCAGACTGATACAGATCGACTTAGAGGGGAAATCGGTGATCGACATGGGCACGGGTACGGGTATACTTGCCATTTTGGCAGCGATGCGCGGGGCAAATCCGGTGTACGGGATAGAGATAGATGGTTTTGCATACGAGAATGCTCTCGAAAATACAGGGCTGAACAATCATGATGAGATCACCCTGATCAACGGTGATGCGTCGGCTCTTGACGGACTGCCGGAGGTGGATGTGTTCATCGCCAACATCAACCGCAATGTCATCACCGGTGACATTGACAAATATGCCGCCCATGTCAAGAACGGCGGCACAATGCTGCTGAGCGGCTTCTACGAGACAGACATACCTGTAGTGACGGCGGAAGCCAACCGGTACGGGTTATATGAAATAGGCCATGAGGTGAAGGGCGACAACTGGACATGTCTCACTCTTGTAAAGAGGCTATAGGATTTTTGGAGATTTTAACCGGAATGAAGACCAGGCACAATAAAAAACAGGTCCAAGACTTATTTTTCGGATTCAGATATTTAATTCCAGATCGGAGATCACATAGTTGCTGCCACCGATAAATATCGTGTCGCAAGATAAAGCATCCGACAGAGCTTGTTGATAGCCATCCATCACGGAATCAAAGGCACGTGCCTTGAGACCATGAGAAGAGGCTATGGCCAAAAGCTCGGAAGCAGGACGGCCACGCTTAACCGAAGGAGTGACAAGATAATATTCAGCCCTGGCTGGAAGGAGGTCGAAAATTGATGAAACGTCCTTATCGCTGACAAAACCTATCAATATTCTCAGCGGAGAGCTGTCGGCAATCTCCGATAGTTTTGGAGCGAGGTATCTCCACGCACCGATGTTGTGGCCTGTATCGCATATCACCTTCGGTCCTTCGGAACGTAACACCATCCATCTTCCCATCAGACCTGTTCGCCGTTGCACATCAGCCATGCCTTCGGCTATATCTTTATCGGTTATGTCGGGAATCAAGCGCAGGGCATGGATAACGGTATTCATATTCTTTGGCTGGTAGATACCCGTGAGGTCACTTTCCACCGAAGGAGAGCAACCGTGATGCAGCGAGTAAAAATACCTGCCATCTTTCTCGACAAAATCTACCGGAGTATCCTCAGCAAAAATAACAGGAGCATGCAGCTCATCGGCCTTCCGGCGGAATACATCGCGGATTCCACCTTGCGCCTCCCCTATCACTACAGGCACTCCAGGCTTAATGATACCCGCTTTTTCTCCGGCTATCTGTATTTCTGTTTCACCGAGTTGTGCCATGTGGTCGAGCGATATGTTGGTGATTACAGACAGCTCAGGAGTGATGATGTTTGTAGTATCAAGACGCCCTCCGAGCCCTACCTCAACCACAGCAATATCGACATTTGCCGACCTGAAATAATCGAATGCCATGATGGTGGTGAGTTCGAAGAACGAAGGACTGACCCCGAGATCCATCTTCAGGTAACGCTCTACAAAATCGATCACAGCATCTTCTGAAATCATCATGCCATTGACACGTATTCGTTCACGGAAATCGAAGAGATGCGGCGATGTGAACAATCCGACCTTATAACCGGCTGCCATCAGCACCGAAGCAAGAGTGTGGGAGGTTGAGCCTTTTCCGTTGGTGCCTCCTACATGGACAGAGCGGAATGACCTGTGAGGATCGCCGAAAGCCGATGATAGCTTCAGGGCTGTTGCCAGTCCCGGCTTATAAGCACCGGCTCCAATATTCTGGAATACCGAGAGCTGTGTGAAAAGATAATCTACAGTTTCCTGATACGTCATCATATCAATAAACGAAGAAGCCGACCAGTCCGGCAAGGATAATTACAAGGATGGGATGAATCTTTGTGAAGAACACGACGCAGAATGAAGCGATACAGATAGCTATGCTCCAGATGACGTCTCGAGTGTCTGAACCGAAATTAGCGGAGTTCATGAGCAGCATTGCGGCCGAGGCAATCATGCCCACCACCACGGGGCGCAGCCCTGCAAAAATACCCTTCACCACCGCACTATCCTTGTGCCTGTGGATAAAATGGCTGGTGTATAACACCAGAAGGAATGAGGGAAGGACCACGACAAGAGTGCATAGGATTGATCCCATGATTCCGAAGAACACGTTGTGAAACATGGGATTATCCTGACCTGGGACCACATAGCCAATATATGTGGCGGAATTGATACCTATGGGGCCCGGAGTCATCTGCGAAATAGCCACAATGTCGGTAAACATTTTCTCGGTGATCCATCCATTGCCCACTATCTCATTTTCGATGAGCGCAAGCATGGCATACCCACCACCGAAACCGAATAGGCCAATCTTAAGATAGCTCCATATAAGACGAAGATAAATCATTTTGCTTGCTTTAATGAATGTGTGAATACCAACACGCCCCCTACACCTCCAAGCACAATCCACAAGATAGGGTTGGAAATGATCGCGATCTTCGACCAGATGGCGAGAGCCACCACCACGGGAATACATGCCGTCTTCCAATTGAGCTTAGCCGCCTTGGCAGAAGTAATGACCGGAGCAATAATGAGGGCCACAACAGCCGGACGTATGCCCTTGAACACAGCCGACAGAGTGGGATTATTATTGATGAGATCGGGAGTCAGGAAAATAGCTATGCAAAGGATGATAAGGA
This sequence comes from uncultured Bacteroides sp., assembly GCA_964480085.1. GTDB lineage: Bacteria > Bacteroidota > Bacteroidia > Bacteroidales > Muribaculaceae > CAG-873. Next base: position 24,676 of record CAYZPI010000030.1, read on the forward strand.
AAGAAGGCAGTATTGTGCCGAGAGCGGCACAGATACTACCTTTTTTCCCTGATATCTTGTCGCCCACAGCCACGGCGATATTCACTGCAAGGATACCGGGAAGAGCCTGCACCATTGCAAGCAGATCCAGGAACTCCCCACGGTCGATCCATTTGTGCTTGTCGACAATCTCCCTTTCGATAATTGATATCATCGCCCAGCCTCCACCAAAAGTGAAAGCTCCGATTTTAAAGAAAGTTGTGAACAGACTCAGATACATATCGATTGGAGGAAGCTGTGGTTATGATTTAAGAGCAGCTATCGAAGCCTCGATATTGGCAATCTTCGATGTGGCATCAGCAAGTTTTTTACGCTCACGCTCCACAACAGCCTCAGGTGCACTGCTGACAAATTTTTCATTAGAAAGCTTTTTCTCTACACCGGTCTTGAAACCTTGCAGATGAGCAAGCTCCTTGTTGAGACGCTGCAACTCAGCCTCAACATCGATATTGGAAGCGACAGGCACATTGAACTCCATGGTACCGACCATGAATGATGCTGCGGCTGGATCTTTCTGCGCACCTTCGTTAATCGAATCCAAATTAGCGAGCTTCTTGACTATAAGCGACATTGGTACATGTGCATTACCAACGACATTGAGGATTAGAGAGTCCTTATTCGGGATATTTTTCTGAGCTCGAACACCTCTAACACCTGCCACAATCTCCTTCGCGACCTCCATTTTTTCGATGAGAACCTTATCGAAAGTCTTGGCTTCAGGAAGTGCTGCATACATGATGGATTCACCCTCGCGACGTGGAGCGAGATGCTGCCATAATTCCTCTGTGATGAAAGGCATGAACGGATGCAACAGACGAAGTAGGGAATCGAAGAAGCCCAGAGTTGCTTCGTAGGTAACCTTATCAATCGGTTGCTGATAGGCAGGCTTGATCATCTCAAGATACCAGGAAGAAAATTCATCCCAGAACAGACGGTAGACCACCATCAGCGCCTCGTTCAGACGGAACTTGCCGAACAGATCCTCCATCTCGGCGAGTGCCTGGTTGAGCTTAGCATCAAACCATGCGACTGCCTCGCGGGAATTTTCAGGAGTGGGCAGATTATCATCTACCTGCCAGCCTTTGACGAGACGGAAGGCGTTCCAAATCTTGTTGCAGAAATTTCGTCCCTGCTCAACGAGCTTGTCATCGTACATAATGTCGCTTCCGGCAGGAGCCGCGAGCATGAGACCCATGCGTACACCGTCGGCACCGTAGTTTGCAATCAGTTCGAGAGCGTCAGGCGAGTTGCCGAGCATCTTCGACATCTTGCGTCCGATGCTGTCGCGGACTATGCCGGTAAAATAGACGTTGTCGAACGGCTTGTCACCAGCATACTCGTAACCGGCCATAATCATTCGGGCAACCCAGAAGAAAATAATGTCCGGACCTGTGACCAAAGTGGCAGTAGGATAATAGTAGCGTATTTCCTCATTACCCGGATCAAGAATGCCATTGAACAGCGACACAGGCCATAGCCAGCTGGAGAACCACGTGTCGAGGGCATCGGGATCCTGTGTGAGGTCATCGGCCGTCAATCCGGGCATATCGCTCTGCTTGCGTGCCACCTCAAGAGCCAGCTCAGCCGATTCCGCCACTGCTATTTGTTGATTTCCGTCCTTGTCGGTATAATAATACGCAGGAATGCGGTGACCCCACCAGAGCTGACGGCTGATGCACCAGTCCTGAATGTTCTCAAGCCAGATGCGGTAAGTGGTCTTGTATTTGTCGGGTACGAATTTGATGTAGTCGTCCATCACGGGAGAAAGGGCAATATCGGCGAAATGCTTCATCTTGATGAACCATTGCAGCGAGAGGCGCGGCTCGATGGGTACTTTAGTACGTTCAGAGCAGCCGACCTTGTTCTCGTAGTCCTCGATCTTCTCCATCAGTCCGGCAGCCTGCAGGTCATCGGAAATCTTCTTGCGCACATCAAAACGATCCATACCGATGTAGGCACCGCCATGCTCGTTGAGCGTGCCGTCTTCGTTGAAGATATCGATCGAAGGCAGGTCGTGATTCTTTCCGAGCATATAGTCGTTCTTATCGTGGGCGGGGGTCACCTTCAGGCATCCGGTACCGAACTCAACGTCCACATAACGGTCCTCTATAACGGGAATCACACGACCAACGATGGGTACTATCACCTTTTTACCCTTAAGCCACTGGTTCTTGGGATCCTTGGGATTAATACACATGGCCGTGTCGCCCATTATTGTCTCAGGGCGTGTTGTAGCGACAACAGCGTAGCGACGACCATCGGCATCGCGGTGAACAACCTCTCCTTCTGCTCCTGTCTCACCCGACATATCATCATCGGCAACATAATATTTCAGGTAATAGAGCTTTGAATGCTCGTCGACGTAGAACACCTCATCGTCGCTGATAGCCGTGCGGTTGACGGGATCCCAGTTGACCATACGCAGGCCACGGTAGATCAATCCCTTGTTGTATAGATCGCAGAATACGCGGATCACACTTTTCGAACGCAAATCGTCCATGGTGAAAGCAGTGCGTGTCCAGTCGCAGGAGGCACCGAGCTTTCTGAGCTGCTTAAGAATGATACCGCCATGCTTGTGGGTCCACTCCCATGCATGCTCAAGAAACTGCTCGCGGGTAAGGTCGGTCTTCTTTATTCCTTCTGCAGCGAGTTTCTGAATCACCTTGGTCTCAGTGGATATGGAAGCGTGGTCGGTACCCGGCACCCAGAGAGCATTCTTGCCCTGCTGACGGGCACGGCGCACCAAAATGTCCTGGATGGTATTGTTGAGCATGTGTCCCATGTGGAGCACACCGGTGACGTTTGGCGGCGGGATCACAATGGTGTAAGGTTCGCGATGGTCAGGCACAGAGCGGAACAGGCCGTTCTCGTCCCAATACTTGTACCATTTATCCTCAACTTCGGCAGGATTGTACTTTGGTGCTAATTCTTCCATAACTTATTATGTGAATGTTACTGTTTTTTTCGGTTTTGAAACTGCAAAATTACTAATTATCCGTGATATTGCAGCATTAAGATGCCATTTTTTTCATTGGTGTTTATCGGATGATCCCTGCTTTTCGTCCAAGAGCAGACATTTTGAACAGGCGTTGATCACTGAAGTTGAAAAATGATTCAGAGAATGGAATCTCTCCCATCATCGGCTTGAAGAAGAAACAGCTTCTACAAATGCCACGATATCGGACAGAACCTCTTCGGAGATAGTCTCCTCGATGTTGCCGTACTCGTCTGGCATGCCTGTGGTGGCATGCTGAAACATGTGGTTGAGACCGGGATATTCCTTTATGACACTTCCGTCGGAAATGAGACGTCCGGCAAGGGCGGCAATAGTGGGAGCCGCTGAAACCTGACGGTCGAGACTGCCCACTACAGCCATAACAGGCACAGTTATGGCACTTACGGCATCTGTCGGATCGAAAGATATGAAATATTTCATCCATGGATTCCGAGAAGTCTGCACAATTACCGCACCAAGGTTGGTGCTAAGGTTGGCAGGAAGGGAAATAGCCTTTTCTGTCAGGATTCGGTCGACCTCGGCCTTGGCGATATTCGGCAGAACCTCGCCTTCCGATGTAGCAGCATAGCGAAAAGCGTGCTCAAGTGCCCTGCAATAGTCGGCGGCAACACTGTCGCCCACCGAAGGGCACAACAGCTCGAAATTCTGATAAAGCAGCAGACTGTCGCCTCTTAATGCAGGTCCGGCGAGACTGACGGCGAAATCGGCCGAGCCATCGGAGGCAAGCACGTATGCGATCTGGCCGCCTTCGCTATGACCCAGGACACCAACTTTCCCGAAACGGCCGTCACGACGCAGCAATTCGATTCCGGAACGGGCATCTGCTGCGAAAGTGGCTGTAGTGGCGTTAGATATATCACCGGTAGAGGAAGCGTGACCACGGTCGTCGTAGCGAAGCGAGGCTATACCATGGCGAGCGAGATAATCGGCGATTACAAGAAAAGGTTTGTGACCCAACAGCTCCTCGTCGCGGTTCTGCTGACCGCTGCCAGTGACCATTATCACAACAGGCGATCCGGGGATTGCCACATCCTCGTTGGGGACGACGAGCGACCCGGCCAACACGGCGCTGTCAGCATCGTTACAGAACCTCACCTCCTCGACCGAATACGGGAAAGGCGACTGCGGCATCTGTGGCCGCCGGAGCACCACATCACCGCGAACGAGAGTCAGCGGCAATCTTGTGAACCCCTGCCGGAACATACCGGAAATGCTGTCGGCATCGTAGATGCCCTCATAACTTAGGAGTAATTTATTCACACTGATCTTTACTGAATCATCTGATAAGAACTCGATGTCGACCGGAATGTCCTTAGCTCCCTGTGCCGGGCTGTCCATTGTGCAAAGAGGCAACGAATCGCCGGCCTCTGTGAAATTAAACACCACGGGGAGTTCAACCCCACGGACCGACAGCTTGCCGTTCCATGTTCCGATAATCGATGCAGTGAGCGGAATGGATATTGCCAGAACGATAACTGCGAGCACCAAACGGGCTGAAAAAAGGCGGATCATATTGCAAAGGGATATCATATACTTTTCAGATTTTTATGTATGATGCAAAGGTAATTATTTTTATGGACGCCTGCAAATATTTCACCTTCGGCACACCTCCATACGGAAAGATTTCTCACGCACCTTAAGACAGGCCATCAATGATAAATATGTACTGGAAATGACGTTGGGGAACTTGCTTGGTTGAAGGAAAAACAGTAAATTTGCAAGAAAAAGACATGATAACGTTGATTGCCGAATCGAAGACAATGGACGACCGGGAGCTGCCGGTTGAAAGCGGGGTGTACGAACGGAATATGCCGGCCGCCGAAAGTAAGGCTGACGAGATAATGGCGCGTGTAGCAACGATGCCAGCTCCCGAAATTTCGCAGGTGGCAAAAATCAGCTTGTCGCTTGCTGCAAAAGTAGCACGAATGGCGTATGAGTTTCCCAACAAGGCAATGGGGTTGAGGGCAATGGTGGCCTTCACAGGAGTTGTGTTCAAAGCATTCGACTACCCTTCCCTCTCCACCGAAGAGAAGAACCTGGCGGACGAGAGAGTGCGCATCATTTCCTCGCTATATGGATGGCTGAGGCCAAATGATATCGTAAAGCCATACAGGTTTGATTTCACGACTCCTGTTGCACCAGGCGACAAGGTTTTAGCCGCCTTTCTGCGCAAGGATGTGACAGTGGAATTGGAAAAACATCTGCAAGCCTCCGGCGAAACAACAATTCTTAATCTGCTGCCGACGGATGCCTCCAAATGCATAGACTGGAAACTTGTAAAAAGATTTGCTAAGGTATGGAAAGTGGATTTCAAGGAGCTGAAAGATGGCGGGGAATGGCGAACACCAAATGCCGGAAAGCTGAAGACACTCCGAGGGGAGCTGCTTAGAACGATCATAGTCAGGGGCATCACAAACCCTTCCGAACTGCTGACACTCTCCTCAGATACGATGCTGCCACTCGGCACTCCAGACTACCCCGACCATATCGCCTTCTGCGTGTGATATCGCAGCCGTCAGATACTGCAGATTTGCCTGCTATTCAACTAACATTCATCATATAGCATACTGGATTTCCATGTAGGAACGCGATTAATCGCGTGGATGCTAATAATTGTATTCCAAATAGTAATGTCTGTATAATGTATGTGCGTCTTAACTTAAATTTGGATGGATTTCATGCTTCTGCCTTGAATATTTGTTGTAAGAGATGTGAGATTACTGAAAATATTCGTAAATTTGCATATCACAAACAAACAGACATGGACAAGATATATCTACGCGAGGAAGGCTCAGCCAGAAAACAGGATTTCAAGTTAGGAGTGGCATTAGGTGGAGGAGGCTCACGCGGCTTTGCTCACGCCGGAGCCCTCAAGGCTATCGATGACGCAGGCTACAAGGTGGATGTGATAGCGGGAGTGAGTGCCGGTTCGATTGCCGCTGTGCTCTATGCAGCAGGATTAAAACCTGAGACAATCCTAAAGATGTTCACCGAGGCCAAACTGATCGATTTAGTGGATTTCACCATGGGTAAAGGCGGCATGATGAGAATTGATAAGTTCATCCATTATTTCAGCCGCTGCTTAGGCAAATACAAAAGACTGGAGGAACTGCCCATTCCCACCTACATAGGCGTCACGGATTTCGACAAAGGCGAACCGGTAATTTTCGACAAAGGCGAGATAGCCCCGATAGTGCAGGCATCATGCAGCATACCGATGGCGATAGTGCCCGTGGAGATCGACGGGACATGTTACGTTGACGGTGGAGTGACCCGCAACCTTCCGGCATGGGCAATACGCGACAAATGCGACAAACTGATCGGCATCAATGCAAGCCCTGTGCTTGAACAGAAGACGGTGCCGTCGCTCTTCAGCATGGCGATGCGGTCGTATACCTTAGTGACCAAGGCCAACCAGAAACAGGATATGGAAATGTGCGATGTGGTCGTGAAATTCGATTCGCTGTCGAAGCGCAGCACATTCAGTCTCCACGAAATCAATAAAGTGTTCGACAAAGGCTATGAAGAGATGAGCAAGGTGCTTGAAAGGCTTTAGGTCTCAGATTTCTGGATTTTTCTTTTTTGATATTATAATTAAAAGACAGCATACTTCTATAAATATAAAAATAGGAATATAAATAATGGTAAAACCAATCATATATCAATTATTGCCAAGGCTCTATACCAATTATTGTGAGAATCCGAGATACAACGGCACGATAATGCAGAACGGCTCAGGCAAGCTAAATTACATCACCCCAAAGATACTTGATGAGATAAAGGGACTTGGAATCACCCATGTATGGTACACCGGAGTGATAGAACACGCGCACGATGCCGACTATACACGCTACGGCATACCCCGACACAATCCCTACATAGTGAAAGGACATGCCGGCAGTCCTTACGCCATAACGGACTATTACGACATAGATCCCGACATAGCAGAGAGTGTGCCCGACAGAATCGCCGAATTCGAACAGCTGATAGAACGCACCCACAAGGCGGGGCTCAAGGCAATCATTGACTTTGTGCCCAACCATGTGTCGAGAGAGTACCATTCGGATGCAAAGCCCAAGGGTATCGACGACCTCGGAGCCGGCGACGACCAGGAAATGTTCTTCTCACCTTACAACAACTTTTTCTACATCACACGTCAGCAATTCGCTCCACAGGACGTATATCTTGGTGAAGGCGAGAATGCCTATGTAGAATTTCCGGCAAAAGCTACCGGCAATGACTGCTACACTGCATTTCCGAGCAAATATGACTGGTACGAGACCGCTAAGCTCAACTACGGGGTGGATCCCTGGAACGGCTGCAAGCATTTCGACCCTATACCTTCTACATGGATGAAGATGCTCAACATCCTGCGCTACTGGGCAGCCAAGGGTGTTGACGGATTCAGATGTGACATGGCCCACATGGTGCCATTAGAATTCTGGAACTGGGCTATCGGCAACGTAAAGGCCGACTACCCCGATGTGATATTCATAGCAGAGATGTATGACATCCAACTCTACCGCCCGTTCATCCACTACGGAGGATTCGACTACCTTTATGACAAGGTGAACCTCTACGACACCCTCTTCGGCATAGAGAAATCAGATGTCTCGGCAGCAAACCTCACCTCATGCTGGCAGACCGTGGAAGGAATCGCATCGAATATGCTCAACTTTCTGGAGAACCATGATGAAGTGCGTTATGCCTCCCCTGCCTACTCCGGCAATGCCGGGAATGTGACGGCAGCGTTGGTGGTGAGCTCGATGATGAGTACCGGACCCATGATGATCTACGGAGGACAAGAGTTAGGCGAAGATGCGGCAGGAGCCATGGGCTACAGCGGTGATGATGGACGTACATCAATATTCGACTATTGTGTGATACCAACCTTGCGGCAGTGGTTGAACAAAGGGGCATGCGACGGAACACTTTCAGCAAGCCAGATCAAACTGCGCAACACATATAAAAAAATCCTTACACTCTGTAACAAAGAAAAAGCCATCAGTGAAGGTGCATTTTTCGACCTGATGTATGTCAACTACAACAATCCCGACTTCAGTCCGCACAAGAACTACGCATTCCTGCGCTACAATGAAGGCACCCTACTACTGATAGCAGTGAACTTCGATGACCAGGATCACGAGGTAAAAATTAATATTCCCGAACTGGCTTTCGCAATGACGGAGATGCCTGAGGGCACCCACAGGTTCACGGAACTACTTAGCGGAGAAACGGTTGAAGCGACGATTGATGCAAACACACCGTTCGCCACCCGAATCGGAGCACACGGAGCCGTAGTGTGGAAAGTGGAGTACGAGCAGAAAAAAAACGCATGAACAGGCTGATACTATCATAAAAATGCTTAACTTTGCATCATATTTCAATCACTGATATCCTATGAGCAATTCATTACCTCCGTTTAAGGTTTTCTCAGGCACAAATT
>CAYZPI010000031.1:0-32374 GCA_964480085.1 uncultured Bacteroides sp.
CATGTACCAACTTTTCGGAATGCAAAATTAATAATAAATTCCAATATCCCCAAATACTATTCCGAAAAAATGGTCAAATGTCCACTTTTTCGGAATAGATATGCAGATGGAGAAAAATATCCACCCTATCACTCCAAGAAGTTGACATAAATGCCACTTTTTTGGAGTAGCAAATCTGTATCACCACATATCGTTTTCTTTCTTCGATATGGAGGCGATTTGGCTCGTCATTGTAGTTTCTTAAAGAAACTCGCCGATTTTCAATTGGCTTGTCATTATTGACTATTATTAAAACTCATCCATTATCAGGTCATCCGCTATCTCCACGGAGGATAGCTTTATGTAGTCCATAAATGTCATTTGGATCTCGTGGCCACTCACAAACAGAAGATAGTAAAACATGCTTATAATCCGCCAAATCTTCTAATTTTAGACACTTTTGGCGGATTATAAACGCGGTTTTCTCAAATATTTTTATTAACTTTGCGTCTAAAATCAGACATATTACAATGATAATAGGCAGAAAACCAGAGCAGAAGGAGCTATTAGAAGCTGCAAACTCGGAATATTCCAAGTTTGTGGCTGTATATGGACGTAGACGAGTGGGAAAGACATTCCTTATTCGGGAGACGTTCAACTACTCATTTACATTTCAGCATACTGGCTTGGCTAAGGGGAAAATGAGAGATCAGCTACTGAACTTTCGTGCTTCTTTGCAGACTGCTTCAGGTAAAAAGTATACTCAATTCAAAAATTGGTATGAGGCGTTTTTTGCGCTGGAAGAGTGGCTTGGCTCATTGCCAGAAGGTAAGAAGATTATTTTCTTCGATGAACTTCCTTGGATGGATACACCTCGCTCCAACTTCATATCTGGATTAGAGCATTTCTGGAACAGTTGGGCATCTGCAAGAAAAGATATTCTTCTTATCGTGTGTGGTTCGGCTACCTCTTGGATTGTGAACAAACTCATCAACAATCATGGAGGCTTACATAATCGTCTGACAAATAAGATTCTGCTTCAACCATTTACTCTGGCTGAATGTGAACAATATTCAGAAGCGAATAACTTGGGATTCAGTCGTTATCAGATAGTAGAAAACTATATGATAATGGGAGGTATTCCTTTTTATTGGAGTTTGCTTAAACGAGAACTCAGTCTTGCTCAAAACATAGATGCTTTATTTTTCTCAAATGAAGCGGAGGGATTAACCCATGAGTATGAACAACTCTATGCCTCATTATTTAATAATCCGGAACCATACATGAAAATTGTTTCTTCATTAGCCAAGAAAGCAAAGGGATTGAGCCGAGATGAAATATCAAGATTAACTCATGTTAGAACCGGAGGTGAATTATCGAAACTTTTAAGCGAACTTGAATGGTGTGGCTTTATAAGAAAGTATAATGGCATTGGAAAGCAATCAAAAGATGCGTTATACCAACTCATCGACAACTTCACACTATTCTATTTCCAATATATAAAAGGAAATAAAAACAATGATTCTCATTTCTGGACTAATAATATAGATTCTTCTTTACATAGAGCATGGAGTGGACTTGCCTTCGAAAGAGTTTGTCTCCAGCATATAACTCAAATCAAGGAGGCTCTTGGTATATCCGGTATACTTTCTAATGTCTATAGCTGGCGAACAGAGGCAGATGAAGATAAAGGTATCGACAAAGCTCAAATAGATCTCTTGATTGACCGTAATGATGGAGTAATAAACCTATGTGAGATGAAATTCTCCGCGCAAGAATATGCCATCAATGAAGACGAGGAGATGAAACTCCGCCGTCGCCGCGGTAACTTCATCGAAGCCACCCAGACCAAAAAGGCTGTTCACATTACGCTTGTCACACCTTATGGTCTCAAGCATAATTCCCACTCAGCAATCGCCCAAAATGAGGTGACATTAAATGCGTTGTTTTTTCTCGCTAAAGCCATTGCCAAGGCATAAAAAAGGATTACAGCAACGGCCTCAGAGATAACCCATATCTCAAAACAGCTCTTTATGGTGACCATTAAATATATTTCCGATGATAATTTTGGCATCGGTGGCAAATCCATAGATGAGATAAAACGAAATTACAAATCATGAGTTTACTATTACGCCCCTATCAAACGTCGGACGCCACGACAATCGCCTCTTGGATAAAAGACGAGCAGCATTTACGTCAGTGGAGCGCAGATAGATTTCCACATTATCCATTAACTCCTGATGATCTGAACGCATACTATCGTGAGTTTATTGATGGACACAATTCCGTGGCGCTAACTCTATGTGACGATGATGAAATCGTGGGCTACACTACATTAAGAATCCCAGCGGACAACCTCTCAGAGCGAAGGCTTGGATTTGTGATTGTCAATGACTCAAAACGTGGACAAGGGCTCGGCAAAACACTTGTCAATATGGCTGTCGACTACGCATTCCGAAAACTTGGCGCATCTAAAGTAACCCTCGGTGTATTTGATAACAATACATCTGCCATCCACTGTTATGAGTCGGCAGGCTTTCATCGTGTAGCAATGAATAAACCGGGGAGATACGGGTGTCTTGGCGAAACATGGGAGTGCATCGAGTTGGAACAAAGATATGAAAAATAAAACTTAGAGATTTTTATGGATCCAAACAAGATTTATCCACGAACAGGCGACCCTCACACTGTCTATCTTAAGTCGGTAGTAACTCGACCGACAATCGAAATCTGAGATTTCACTATCTATAATGATTTCGTGAATGACCCTCGTGACTTTGAGAAGAACAATGTGCTTTACCATTATCCGATAAATAACAAGAGATACGCAAACGGTTTGCACCTGATATCGTGGCTAAATTACTGGAATTGAAATGGTGGAATTGGCCGATAGAAACCATCCGTCAATATGTTCCTGCCATTCAGTGCGGGAACATAAAGGAATTGAGTAGAGCCACCGAAAGAAATTTAGATTCTTCTTTCGATGACTTTCGTTAAGTTTCAAATTACTTTAAACAATCTGTTTTAAGCTTATGAAATCAAACACACGCTTTGTATTTTAACAAAATAACCTTCAGTGAGGAAGGGTATCGCAGATTAAACATGTATATTCCAAAAATTCTTTGACGCGCATTTCGGACATCGCGGAGCGGTTTCCGGCTATTTCTTCAAGGTGATAATCAAAATATTTCCGTACCTTTGCATTCGGATTGACCGAATCAATCCATGACTTTTTGAAAAGTCAGCAACAAAAATGGGAACAAAAATCAACTTTCATTCTTTTACAAAAAAACTAAACACCATAACAACGATGAAAAACGAGATATTGTATGTCCTGCTCCCTGATTTCGCTGCACATGAGATGGTTTATCTTATGGAGGCTATCAGTAGTGACGAAGCGCAGTTGAAACCAGATCCCAAATATGTAAACAAGATTGTGGCACCTACAATGGAGCCTGTCACTGCCATAGGTGGATTCCGTGTGTTGCCTGATTATTCATTTGAGAATATGCCCGAGGATTTTGCCGCACTCGTGCTTATCGGTGGATTCGGTTGGCTTACCCCGATAGCAGATGAGGTTGTCCCAATTGTAAAGAAGGCTTTGGACAATCGAAAAATTGTCGGAGCAATCTGCAACGGGGCATCCTTCATGGCAAAATCGGGATTCCTTAATGGAGTGAAGCATACCGGCAACGGTATCGAACAGCTCAAATTATGGGGTGGAGATAATTATACCAATTCTGAGAATTACGTCCATGCGCAGGCGGCATCTGACGGCGGGGTAGTGACAGCCAACGGCTCAGCAGCTCTTGAATTTGCAAAAGAAATTCTTTTGCTCCTCGAAAACGACACGCCTGAGCGTATTGAGATGTATTATCAGTTCAACAAGCAGGGATTCTGCGCACTGTTCCCCGGATAATTATTATGCCTTACATTTCAATTGAGAGCGGAAGATTGACCGCTGAGCAGAAGAAAGAGCTGATTGAACGGCTCACGGCGACTGCTTCAGAGATAACCCATATTCCGGAACAGTTCTTCATGGTAACTATCAAAGAACTTCCCGATGAGAATTTCGGTATCGGTGGCAGATCCATTGATGAGATAAAACGCAACTGCAAACAATGAGAGAGGTTTATACTCGTTAGATAAGACACAACGATATCCCATTATTAACTGATTTCCGATATGAGGCAATATACCAATCCGAAGATAAACCGAATGTTCCTCGATATTTGAATTAATTTGTGAGCGCAAGCACGATAATCTTATGATTAAGCAATTATAAACCATGAAAAATATTCTTGACATAAATAGTCGTAATGAATTCCGTCGATGGCTCGTCGAACATAGTGCCACAGAAAAGGAATGTTGGATAGCCGTAAAACGTGGCAAAACTCCTCCGGAGGATGCGCTGTGGTATCTCGATGCGGTGGAAGAGGCCTTGTGCTTTGGTTGGATTGATTCTACATTGAAAAATGTGGAAGGCGTTTCTATTCAGCGTTTCGGTCCCCGGTCAAAATCCGGACGATGGACCGAACTGAACAAAGAGCGCTGTCGGCGCCTTGAAAAACTTGGGATGATGACCGATGGAGGTCGCACTGCATGTCCGGATCTCGATGCAGAATTTGTTATTGTTCCGGAAATAATCGAAGCGTTCAGCCTCAATCCTACCGCATGGCAAAATTTCAAATCCTTTCCAAGCCTTTATCAGCGTGTGCGAATCGACAATATCCAAAGGGTAGAGGCTAACCCCGAATTATTCCATAGTCGCCTCAATAAATTGATCGAAGCGAGTGCAAAGGGAGAAATGATTGGCGATTGGCATGATTATGGCCGCTTGCTTGATTACTGACAAAGAAACAGTATTGTCTATGACCAAGATGATTGAAACTGAAAGATTAATACTTCGCCCATGGTGCGAGACAGACGCCAAGGCACTTTATAAATATGCAAGTGATCCGGATATAGGACCTGTAGCCGGATGGCCTGTGCATACGTCGCTGGAAAATAGTCTGGAAATTATCCGGACCGTATTCGCTGCTCCTGAAACGTATGCAGTGGTACTGAAAGAGACGGACGAACCCGTAGGTTGTTGTGGCATAATGTTCTCCAACGGTCTGCACACCGCTGAAATGAAACAATGTGAAGCAGAGATTGGCTATTGGATTGGTAAACCCTATTGGGGGCAAGGCCTGATTCCGGAAGCGGTCAAGGCACTACTCTCAAGATGCTTCAATGAATTGAAGCTCAGTGCCGTGTGGTGTGGATATTATGACGGCAATGTAAAGTCGAAACGAGTCTGCGAAAAGAGTGGTTTCAAGTTTCACCACACCAACCGCGACATCACCTCTCCACTCGGCGATAAGCGAACGGAGCACTTCTGCTTGATGACTAAAACTGATTACCTATCTTATGAGACGCATTAAGCAACAATTGACGGAAGAAGAAAGCATTGATATACTCCGTAATGCAACATCAGGGGTACTGGCTTTATGTGGCGACGACGGAATGCCGTATGGAGTTCCGCTTAGTCATGTCTATGATAGTGGAAAACTATATTTTCACTCTGCATTAGTAGGACATAAGGTTGATTTAATCAGGCAAAATGGGAATGCGTGTTTCACTGTCACAGCCAAAGATGAAATCCACCCGGAACGGTACACAACATATTTCCAAAGCGTAATCGCTTTCGGAAAAATAAGGATTATAGATAGTGAAGAGGAAAAGCTCCGTGTTCTTGAATTTCTTGGGCGAAGATGCAATCCAGATGATCCGGAGGCACTTTCAACGGAAATTAAAAACGGTTATAACAGATGCTTGGCTCTTGAAATGAGTATAGAGCGCCTTACGGGTAAACAGGCAATAGAGTTAGTCAACGGGTAGAAATCACAACTTACCATGAACGAACAATTACCACTGAGTGGCTATGTATGTCGGTACGTTGTGCATATCACAAAATGACACTTGGCCGGTGGATCAAATGGCGGTGATACGCCGGTAGAGGTCGGACTGCAGCAGAGGCACAGGTGCGGGTGATCCGTTCTGATGTACAAAGATTAGTTCCGGCTCGATGTGCACCGCAAGAGAATCGTCAGGATTCTTTGTGACAGTATAGTCGTCAGGGTTATACAGAGCCTGCAGCTGTCTGATGGAACGCTTCAGGCAGCTCACTATCGGACGGCGTATCTCGGGTATACTCAAGTCAGGGGCCGCGTCCTTTGCTCCTCCGAACATCTCGTAGATGGCGGCGTAACGCTTCTTGATCCTTTTCATGCGCCGGTCGTACCGGTCCATCCCACCGGCAGTCTTCGGAGAAGTGAAATTGATTCCGTCGCTGCCCTGGCAGAGGAGCAGCGCATAGAGCGCCTTTTCGCGGCGGTGCAGCCCGGTGGCTTTGGAATCGATTTCGGGGAATACGATCTCCTCCTTGAACGGATCGATATGTATTGAGCTGCGTATGTTGCGGCGCACAAGGAATATGTCGAGAAGCTGCTTGTAGAAGCCATGGAAATGGAACTGATTGTCTCGCTCCTCGGATGTGTTGACCACGAACGTGTCGCTGCTGAGCATTTCTGAGAAACAATCGACAAAATGCTGGACCGTGAGATGTATGTCCTCGTCAATTTCAATCCTGAGATAGTTGGCGTACTGGATATCGCCGACAAAACTGTTGCCTATCTTTATCAGCAGCGACGGCATGGTGTTGCGCAGTTCGGTAATTCCACATTTATTACACAGTAGATCCTTGCAGAACACCCCGGTGGTCATTTTCATCAATGAACCGTAGGTGTTGTCAAGTCCCTGTGCGCTCATCGATGGAGCGAGGAACGACAGAATGTCCATGAACAGAGTCCGGTCGGTATTTCTGTAATGGTCGATAATCTTGGGAATATACACAAAATGGAATCCCGCAAGCTGGAGTTCCTTGAATATCGAACGATAGTAGGCGCAGATGGCTTCATTGGTCGCCGCATCATATTCGTTTTCGATGTAGAGGGCAGTGGCTATGTCGATGTTGAAATTGGCGCGGGGGATGGAGATCACCTCCGTGGAGAACGGGCTGTCGGACCCGAGAACCGTAGAGAGGGCCATCATCAGTAGCGCCTCGGAATGTGCACAGAAACCATCGCTGACCGTCATCGACCTGCAATCCCTGAGCAGGTCCTCCCTGAGGCCAGTCTCTTCCGAACTGCATATAGCATCCAGAGCTGAGGCAAACGACATGTCCCTTGCCTCTACCCTCATCTCACGGTCGATTGAATACTTGTCGCAGATATTACGCCAGCACTCCATCTCGCCGGTGTCGACGATACGGTCGGCCTTGATAAGGTCATCGAAAATTCTGGCCACCGCCACTTTATGTTCTTTCAGCATACTCTGAACCGGGGAGTTAGTCGTAGAGATAGAACATCCTCTCCATAAGCTGCCACTTGCTGTCGGAAGTGGCGTTGGGATCACACCCCTGGTACTGCGCCACGAAAGCCTCCCACTCTGCCTGTCGTGGAAGAGTGGCAAGACGCGCCATTGCCGTGTCCCAGTCAAAATCCTCCACCGTGTCCATTATCATGAAAAGCTGATTGCCGAGAATGTATATCTCCATTTCCAGAATACCCACCTCACGGATTCCATCGCGGATTTCCTTCCACTGCTTTTCCCTTGTATGACATTCCTTGTAGAGCGCTATCTTTTCCGGATCGTCGGAGATGGTGAGTGTGCGGCAGTAACGTTTTGCCGGACGGCCGTAGTTTTTTACCGGATAGCCTTCTTTGTCCATAAGATATGATTTGCTTTAGTGATAATTTTACAGCCTGAGCTGCAGTTATTCTGATAGCGCAAATTTACGAGTTTTTTGCTGATCGAGCAAATCAATTCGTCATTTCCTGCACCTGTGCAGGAAAATTCAGCCATTCTCCGCGAGTTTAGCCATTGCAATCTCATAAGTGTTCAAGGACGTGATTACACTTACTGCCGCCACCACTATCCACCATACGATGGTAAAGTCTACCGCAAAACCACCAAACTGCAGAAGCGGCGCAGCGAATGTCGAGATCCAACCGCCAATAACCGGGAACAGCAATGTGAGGCACACTCCCATAAAGAATCCACAGACTGCCGCGGTAGCCACCGCTATCCTGTTGCGCTTTCTCAGCGCGGAGTTATGCCGCTTCACGATCTCCACCGCCTCCATATTCCTTTTCAGTTTTGTCATAAACCCGAAGGACGATGAAATTCCGGGCTGGAAATCAGCGAACAAATCCTTAATTTCTTTATCTTCCATAGCGCATGATTTATTTTTTCGACAATAAGCCGCGAAGATGACTGCGCCCCCTTGACAGATGCTGCCTTACAGCATCCTGCGACGCTCCCTCTATGTCGGCTATCTCCTTTATGGAATAACCTTCCATATAAAACAGCAGAACCGACATCCTTTCCTTGGCCGGAAGACGATTCAGCGCCATATACAATTCCTGATACCTGAACTGCGAGTCGGAGGCATTGTCCGAAACCACATCCCGCAGCTCATCGACGTCGGCAAACACCTTTTCAGAACGCCGATGGTTGATGAACGTCGTATAACCGATTCGGAAAATCCATGCCTTGAATTTGTCATTGTCCCTGAAACCTTCACACGACAGATAAGCCTTGATATATGCCTCCTGGGCTACATCGTCGGCGAGTGATGCATCTCCGCAGCAAAGGGCACACAGAAAGCGCCTGAACGCTTCCTGTGTGTCCTCCACATAGCTTATGAATTGCCCGCGGGTCATCGTTCACCTCTTATCTGCAGTATCATCAAGCTGCTTTCGTGTTACAAAGTAGACTATAAGGTAGCTTGCTCCAACAGCAATGGATATTCCACCTAAAATGTAGGCTGCCGTCGAAAAGTCAGCATAACAGATAGGATTCGCTATCCCGATAATTACTAAGGCCAACCCGATCAGGCTGAAGATGCATCCGAGCAGAAGCCGGGTATTGAGAATCTCGCGGCCCGACCTCGGAGGCTTCTGCGGCTTTCTGAGCGATTCAATAAGTTTGTCGGTATCGACATCCTTGTTGGCCTCGATGGCCTTGATGATGATTTGCGTGCGCTTATTGTCGCTGTTCATTGTAGTGAGGGAAACTATCAGCACCACCGCTACAGGAAGTACCACGCAAACGAAAATTGAAATCAGAACTCCTTCCATGATTAATATGATTTTAATTGTCAGTAATATTGTTATCGTTGAGACATCTCGTATATAAGACACACCCCGGGTACAAAAGGTGACATCGGCATCAAAAAAATTTTTCCGGCACATGCGGGGTAAATTATTTTCATTACAGACGGTTCATCTCGGCTTCTGCGGCATCCTCCCCTTTGTATTTGCTTTTTCGCGGCTGGAAACGGTAGGTAAGGGAGAGCGAGACCCCTCGGTGATCATAAGTCTGTCGCTTGTCTACGAACACACCGCAGGTGTTCATCGTCCAGTCATTGTTCCGGGTGTTGAATATGTCGGTCGCCGACAGTTTCAGTTGCAGCGATTTGTTGAAAAGAGACTTGCCTACGGAGGCGTCAAGAGTGAACCACGTAGTGCCGAACCGATTGGTGTGCATGTCGCCCCCGGTCTGTCCGCGTGCGTTGAGTGTGAGGATAAAATCCCCGGGTAAGGAAATCATGTTGTCGAAATAGTAAGAGAAAAACGGGCGGTTGTAATGCAGCCCATCCATTTCAAGCCATTGCCTGTGCATCCCGAGGGTGACGTCCGGAGTCCATGCTTTAAGCGGGCGGCTCCATACGAGATACAAGTCCACTGCCGACACATCAATATTCACCGGCTGCATGAGAAGTTGCAACGTCGAAGCCTGATACAGGCGCTTTACAAAAGCGTAAGTATCGATGCTGCGGGTGAAGTCGGCCTGCAACATTAACCCATTCCACATGGCGAATAATTGCACATCGTGCATCCGCTCATCTTTCAAGGCAGGATTGCCACCCTCTATCTCGTGCAGTCCCACATAGCTGAGACTCCCGGTGAGTTGGGAATAAGGAGGCCTTACGGTCGCCATCTTATAGCCCAGGCTCATCTGCGACCCCTCGTTGAACGAATATCCGAGCGAGATATCGGGAGTTAGGTAATTGTCGGTCCGGCTCATTTCATTGTCCCTTACGCCATTGACATTGAATAAATAATCTGCGTATTCATATCTAAGTCCGGCCGACAGACTGAAATTGCCGAACATTCTGTTCCAGGAAGCGAATGCGGCAGCCGAGGTCTGCTTTGCTTCCGTGAATGACGATGGAATATATTCGCTGATTTCAGGATTCATCATCAGGTAATCGAGTGTGGTGTGGGTATAGGAATCCTGAGTGCCTGCGGTGATGCTGCCCTCAGCCAAAGGAAATGAAAGGTAGAGCTTCCCGGCCCAGAATGAAGACTTGCGTTTGTCGAAAGAATTGACATCTTCGATATTGCCTCCGGGATAATAGGTGTGCATATCATTGGCCGAATATGAATACTTGTAGTCACCGTCGAAATGAATCAGGTATCTGCTTGCGAATGTATTGTCATAATATATGGCGCCCCGGTGGCTGCCGGCGCGTATTCCCGTATATATGTCCCGGCTGATGTGCGGTCCGTCATCCAGCCATTCATCGCCGATATTGCTGAAATTGCCTCGCTCGGGATTATACCGGTAATAGCCACCTAACGACTGTTCGCCGGAAGAATAGTTGAACCCGGCCTTTACAACCCCGGTGTTAGAAGGATAACCCTTCAGCTGCGAGCTGCCCACCACCGTTTCCTTACCGTCATACACAAGAGTGTTGGTTGTGGTTCCCTTTATCAGGCTGTTGTTACGGGCGATGACACCCGATGCGAAGAAATCCCATGCTCCGCTGCGATAGTTGAGATCCAGCATATTGTTAGCCGACCATTTCCTGCGGGCCACTATCTCTCCCCGTTCCATGAATGACAGACCGTCGACGAAATTTTGACGGGTAGTGATCTTAAGCACAGCTCTCGTGTCACTGGAATACATGGCACCGGGAGCCATCTCCAGTTCCACCTTTTTGATATTGCCTGATTGAAGCCGTACAAGTTCATCATCGGAGCGCAACGGATGGCCGTCAATAAATATTTCGGGAACGTCCTTACCGACAACACTGACGGCATTACCGTCGACACTGATCATAGGAAGCTGAGCCAGAACATCGAGTGCTGTGCCGAGATTTTGAAGATTCGTACCCGCGATGGTAGAGACGAGGGCTGTACCGACAAGTCTGGTCGCCGGTTGTCTGGCCGTAACCACTATCTCCTGCAGTTCATGGGCGAGCGAGTCTGTCGTTGCATCCTGCTGGGCCTGTGCCAATAGCGGCAACCACATCGAAAGAATTGTAAATAGCTTTTTCATGCTTTTGTGATTTTTTACGCAAAGCAAGAAAAAAAGATCCGTTATGGCTCAAATATTTGTCTGACATTTATCTGACAAATTCTGACACTCCAGTATATCAGCTATTTATACGAAGCTCATAAGAGTCCCCCCTATTGCAGACAATCTCGATATCCGCACCGGCAAGAGCCGACTTTGTGCGTCGGACAAGCGTATAAAGCGATTCCTCGGCATTGCTTTTGCCTCCCCACAGGGCTTCGCATAATCTGGCCTTATCAACCTTATTCCCGGGGGCGTCGAGAAGCATTTGGGTAAGCTGCCGCTGCATTGGCGTGAGCTTTATTCCGTCAAGCGTCGGGACAAAAGGAGCAGGAGAAACGGCTTCTCCTGCTGGTTCGCGAGCCACTTTCCTTTTCAATGCGGTCATTACCGCCATGGAAAGGATGGAAAGTGAAATGAGCACGCCGGGCAATGTCTGGTCGGAAGCAGCGAATACAGATGCCATCGAGCAGTCGGCGAAGGCCCGCACCTCTACCGCCAGTCCATCCTGTGCCTTTTCCGGCACGAGCAGTATTGAGTCGGACGCGATTTTGTTGCCCTGAATTTTTGGAGCCGCATGTGTCCTGTCAACCAAGGCGAGGATAAAATAAGCCTCGTCCTTCAATGCGGCATTCCTGAAATCCACATCTGTAGCCTGATATACAAGCGGCCTGTGGGTGGCGGCATACATCTGGCGCAATGCGGCGATGGTGTCCTGCCGGGTCCACACCTCACTGTTCTCATTGACAAGTGCTATCATCGCATCGTTCAGGTCATCGAATATATTCTGTCTCGCATCTGAATACGAAAGGAATCCCATCGCCAAAGATGCTATCATCAAGGCCACGGGAATCAACATTCCATAGCGCAAGGGATTCGTGTGAGTAGGATGAGATGAATTATTCATTGCAGGCGACATTGATTAAAGTTCAAATATTGACATGTGTTTGATTCACAAATTTAGGGCAAAAACAGATAAAATACAAGTTTTATGAAGAATTTCAACAAAACTTAGCAAGCGCGTCTATTTTTACGGACCTTTGCCAACTTTATCTTGACGGATATTTTGAGGATGACACTTTTTGTCGTATCTTTGCGATGTCTTCCGGGCAGAGGTGACACACCGATCGGAAGACAATTAGAGATTTTTTGCCTTATCACCATGTCCGAGTCCAGACACAATGGGTGAGGATACCATAAAAACCTTGACTTATGCGAAGATTGACGGTTATTCTACTGATAGCCTTGGAAACAATAGTATTCTCCACCCGATCAAACGCCCAGCTGATCGACAAAGCACAGCAGCTTGTGCAGGATGTGTTCAAAGACTCGCCCAAAGGACAGCCGGATTCCATCCCCGCCCTGCTCTCCCCGGAGGAACAACATATACAGGACTCCATCCGCCTTCAGGAGCTCACCCTGCAGCTCCAGGAAATGAAACTCAACGAGATAGTCCTGCGCAACGAGCTCGACAACGCCAATAATCTCAACAGCTCGGCCGACTCCTTGCGAAAAGCCGCACAGCTCGCCAGCATCGACTCGCTGCGCAAGGTGACACCGGGAGTACCCGTTGTAGTAGAAGGCGACACAATCTTCACGCTTTATGCCGCGAGGGGCGGATACTCAGCAGTGGTACGCGCCGGCATGATCAACGACAAGCTCACGGGCATAAGCAAAGAGCGCGCCACAGCCGCCGACACCCTGCATCTGCTCGAAAGCGAATATTATGTGGACATCATGTACGGCGACAAGGTAATCATCAGCCTCACGGATCAAGATGCCCTCTGGCAAGGCACCACCCGCCAGGAGCTGGCCCAGAGCTATCTGCCCATACTCGCCTCCAAGATCGACAATATGAAGGAACGACACAGCTTCTGGCAGATAGTGATGAGAGTGTTCCTTTTCATCCTCGTCATCGTGGTGCAATATCTCTTCTTCAAGCTTACCAATTACCTGTTCCGCAAGCTCCGCCGCCAGATCATCCTCTTCAAGCAGCAAAAGCTCAAGCCAATAATCGTGCGCGACTACGAGCTCGTGAACAAACGCCAACTCGGACGCATTCTCATCTTCTTCAGCAACATCATCCGCTGGATCATTCTGCTCCTGCAGCTCACGCTTAGTGTGCCGATGCTGTTCGCCATCTTCCCCCAGACCGAAAACCTCGCCCTCAGGATTTTCGGCTACATCATCGACCCGATAAAGATGGTCTGGTGGTCGATCATCGACTACATCCCCAACCTCTTCATAATCCTGGTGATATGGTACTGCATAAAATACCTTGTGAAAGGACTGCGCTACATCACCGGCGAGATCGACAACGGTAAACTCACGATCTCAGGATTCTATCCCGATTGGGCGAAACCCACATTCAACATCATCAAATTCCTGCTCTATGCCTTCATGGTGGCGATGATCTATCCCTATCTGCCGGGTTCCGACTCCGGTGTGTTCCAGGGAATATCGGTGTTCGTGGGTCTTATCGTGTCGCTCGGTTCGAGCACCGTGATAGGCAACATCATCGCCGGACTGGTGATCACCTACATGAGGCCATACAAGCTCGGCGACCGCATAAAGCTCGACGACACCGTGGGAAATGTAATCGAGAAGACTCCCTTCGTGACACGTCTGCGCACTCCGAAGAACGAGGTGGTGACTATCCCCAATTCTGCCATCATGTCGTCGCACACCGTCAACTACAGCGCATCCGCCCGTCAGTTCGGACTCATCATCCACACCACGGTGACCATAGGCTATGATGTGCCCTGGCGACTGGTGAACAAGCTGCTGATAAACGCAGCCCTCAACACCCCCGGGGTGCTCGACGATCCGCGTCCTTTCGTTCTCGAGACAGGTCTCGCCGACTATTACCCTTGCTATCAGATCAACGCCTACATAAAGGACGCCGACCGCATGGGACCCATTTCCTCCGATCTTCACCAGAACATTCAGGATTTCTTCAATGAGGCTGGAGTGGAGATAATGTCGCCGGCTTACCACGCTGTTCGCGACGGCAACGCCTCCACCATTCCCACCGACGACCTACGCAACGAATAAATAAACGCACACACACCTATGGCTGACAATTATCTTGAAAAGAAAATGGAAGAACACCTGAAAGGTGGACCGCGGCAACGCGTCAGGCGGCTTTCGCCTTCGGGCAACCGTCCCGGCAAACTCACGGTGGACTTTCCTCCGCGCAGGGTGTACGTCACGGGCGGAGCCTCCGGCATAGGCGCTGCCATTGTAAAGGCATTCTGCGATGCTGGCTGCAAGGTGGCATTCTGCGACATCGACCCTAAAGCCGGAGCTGCGACCGCCCAGAAAAGCGGGGCGCAATTCCATCCCGTCGATGTCACCGACACGAAGGCTCTGGAGGCCTCTGTCCGTCGGGTGCAGGAACAGTGGGGAGCTATAGACGTGATGATCAACAATGTAGGTGTCGGAAATTTCAAACCGCTGGAAGAATCTACATTGGAGGATTTCCGCCACGTGCTCGACACCAACCTTATCCCGGTGTGGGTAACGTCCCATGCAATGGCACTGCAGTCCCCTGACCCCGACTGCCACAGACGCATTATCAACATCTGCTCGACACGCCATGCCATGAGCGAGCCGGGCACCGAAGGATACTCCGCATCGAAGGGTGCCATAGCTTCACTCACCCATGCCATAATGGCCTCGCTCGCACAAAAAAATATTACAGTCAACTGCATTTCTCCTGGCTGGATAGAGTGTGGCGATTATTCCACCCTACGCGACATCGACCATCAGTTCCACCCGTCAGGCCGTGTGGGGTGTCCACACGACATCGCGGCCATGTGCATTTTCCTTGCCTCTCCGGCTGCCAATTTCATCAATGGCGAGAACATAGTGATCGACGGGGGTGTGACACGAAAAATGATATATCCTGAATAAGTTCCACCATCAAATAATTAGGGGAACCGATAAAATTCCGTAAAAATGAAAAAAACCAACCTAATCCTTACCTCTTTAGTCATGGCCATGAGTGCTTCTTTAGCTTCGTGCTCATCTGCTTCCGACACCGGACAGACTTTTAAGAAAAACGTTGTCGAGAGATCTCTGAGCAACGACTCCATCGAGAAAAAAATCGACGATCTCTACTCCCGCATGACTCCCGGCGAACGCCTTGCCCAACTTCAATGTCGCTACCTCACCGATTTCTTCGACGAAAACCGGCAGCTCGACACAGCAAAATGCCGACAGCTGATACCCAACGGCATAGGCCACATACCGCAATACGCCGGCAATTCAACCGAGAGTCCCGATGAGCTGCGCGATATGGTGAAGGCTCTTCAGGAATGGCTTATCAACAACACACCAAGCGGCATCCCAGCGATGTTCCACGAAGAGGTGCTTTCGGGATTCTGCGCATACGGTTCGACGATCTATCCGCAGCAGATTGGCCAGGCTTGCTCCTTCAACACCGACCTTGCCGCCGAAAAGACACGCCAGACAGCCAAAGTGATGCGCAAGCTCGGCGGCACATTGTCTCTATCACCTATGGTGGATGTGGTGCGCAATCCATTCTTCAACCGTCTGGAGGAATCCTACGGCGAGGATGCCTACCTCAGCGCTGCTTTCGGCTCAGCTTTCGTCGAAGGCCTGCAGGACGGCGGCCTTGACAGTGGAGTGCTCACCTGCTCGAAGCATTTCCTCGGCTACGGAGGCGGAGGCGACGCCCCTGAGAAAGAACTATATGAGGAAATCCTGCTCCCTCACGAGACCATGATACGCGGCGAGGGCAGCAAAGTGGTGATGATGGGCTACCACCAGGTGAACGATACCTTCTGCACCGTCAACCACGAGCTTATGCAAGGAATCCTGCGCGACTACCTCGGGTTCGACGGCATGATAGTGTCGGACTACGGCGCGATGGACCAGCCGCTTATCGACGGCGACCCGCTCAAGCGCGCGGCAGCAGCCATCAACGCAGGCATGGATGTGGAATTTCCGCTTATCGGCAATTACGCCCGTCTGCCCGAAGCCATAGAGAAAGGACTTGTGAGCGAGGAGACCTTCGAACGCGCCGTAAAGCGCGTACTGCGCATGAAAGCCGCCACCGGTCTTCTTGATGAAAATCCCACCCTATACGGCAAAGGACATATCACCTACGACTCGCCGGAAGAGCGCCGGACTGCCTACGACATAGCCTCGCAGTCGATCGTGCTCCTGAAAAACGACGGGGCACTGCCGCTCAAGGCTCCGCAGAAGATCGCGCTCGTTGGTCCGAATGCCGACTCTATGTGGGCGATGCTCGGCGACTACACATATCCGTCGATGCAGCTCTTCTGGCGTGGAATTGACACCGGCAATCCCGGCAACCAGACTCCGTCGCTCAGAGAATGCATGGAAAGCAAGCTTCCGGCCGGTTGCGAGATGGCATATACCGCCGGATGCGACTGGACAGAGCCCGCCGCCAAAACCACGGCTGGAGGCGGCGACGAACGTGCTCGCTGGCTCGACAACACACGCCGTATCGAACGCCCCGATGAAGAATTCGATGAGGCCAAGGCCATAGAACTGGCCACCAACAGTGATGTGGTTATCGCGGCCGTTGGCGAGAACATTTTCCTCTGTGGCGAGAACCGCGACCGCGGAAGCGTGAAGCTCCCGGGCAAACAGGAAGAGTTCGTGCGCAAGCTGATAGCCACGGGCAAGCCCGTGGTACTCGTGATGTTCGGCGGACGAGCTCTGGTAATCGGCGACCTCGCCGACAAATGCGCAGCAGTGGTGCACGCATGGTACCCCGGAGAAGAGGGTGGCAATGCAGTGGCGGACATCCTCTATGGCAACGTGAATCCCTCCGCCAAACTCAGCGTGAGCTATCCTAAGGAGGAAATCAATGAGGCAGTGTGCTACAATACCTCCGTATCCACCGATCCGCGTATGCAGTGGCCTTTCGGCTACGGTCTGAGCTACACCACCTACGACTACTCCAACCTGAAAGTCGACGACAAGGCAGCCACCGACAGCGAGCTGTTTAACATCTCTGTGGATGTCACCAACAGCGGCAACACTGCCGGCGAGGAAATCGTACAGCTCTACGTGTCGCCAACCGATCCCACACAACAACTAAAGCCCATAAAACTCGCCGGATTCGCCCGCGTGGCACTCAATCCGGGCGAGACAAAGACCATGCGGTTCATCATGTCGCCCCAGCAGCTCGGACACTGGGCCGACAGACAATGGCACATCCTTCCGGGCGACTATGTGATAAAGGCCGGCGCCTCCTCCGCCGACATCCGCGCCCAGCAGACAATCACACTCACCGGCGACGAGGTGACGATGCCCCTTAGATCTGTGTATTTCACCGAGGCCATCGACTGAATCCGGCTTTCCAAAGAATCATTCACCGTGCCGTGCGGTTCGATCACACGGCACGGGCATCATAAAAGCAAAGGCCCGCAGGGACATACCCTCGTACCTTTGCTTTTTTTATCGTTCATTGAACCATCGGCCTGTCCCGGTCGTTTTATCTACAAAGAACAATAACCAAAAACAAGATATTATGAACAATTTCGATGAAATGATCAATGGCAGCAAACCCACCTTGGTGGATTTCTTCGCCACATGGTGCGGCCCCTGCAAAGCGATGGCACCGATTCTGGAGGATGTGAAAAGTAAAGTTGGCGACAGCGCAAATATCATAAAGATCGATGTCGACAAAAATCAGGAACTATCCGCACGCTACAACGTGCGCTCCATCCCTACCCTGATACTTTTCGTTGGCGGCGAGGCCGTGTGGCGCGCCGTCGGACTACAGCAGGGAGAGACCGTGGAGGCAAAGATCCGCGAACATATCCGGTAGCCGTGGCAGGAGTGTCAAAGCTCCTGCACGTGGCGCTTGAAGGCTATCATCTTCAAGGCAGCCTCGGCACATTCGGCTCCTTTATCACCTACGGTGCCATCGATCCTGTCGATGGCATCTTTTTCGTTATCCACCGTGAGCACTCCGAAGATCACCGGCGTATCGCAATCTGCATTCAGAGCCGTGATGCCCTGAGTCACACTCTGACACACATAGTCGAAATGCGGTGTGCCGCCACGGATCACCGTGCCGAACACTATCACGGCATCGAAAAGCGATGCCTCGATCACCTGCGACGCGCCGAAAGTGAGTTCCACAGCTCCGGGCACACGAAGCACCTCCACGTCATCCTCCGGATCCAGACCGTGAGCCTCAAGCACCTTGATGGCAGAGGCAGCCATAGCCTCGTTGATATGCGAATTCCATTCGGCGGTCACTATCGCCACCCGTGCGTCCTCCAATACCGGAGCCTCCGACACAGGCATATTCTGTTTTACAGTCGACATAACATATAAATATTTAAAAACCTGCTAAAAGTCTAATATCCAAAATCTGTATCATCCTAATCCGTAGATGAAAATTATCGCGATTGACACCGGGGCGATATAGCGTATGCACATCCGCAGAAGCGGCACATAGCGCGAAGGCGCTCCATCACCGGCAGCCAACTGACGTTCGAGAAATCTCTTGTCGAGCACCCATCCCACGAACAGACTTATCAGCAATCCGCCTACCGGCAGCAGGATATTCGACGACACATAATCGAACAGATTGAATATCGTCATGCCGAAAATCCTGAAATCCGACAATATCCCGAAAGACAAGGCACACAACACACCCAGCACAACGGCAATGCCGGAATTGAGACTTGTAGCCGCATTCCTCGACATGCCATGCTCCTCAATGAAATATGATATCGATATCTCGCTCATAGAGATAGTGGACGTGAGCGACGCGAAGAACAGCAGAACATAGAATGCTATCGCCCACACCTTTCCGCCGGACATCTGGGCGAAAATGGCGGGAAAGGTCTCAAATACAAGTTTCGGTCCGGCCTCGGGTTGCATTCCGTAGGAGAATACAGCCGGAAATATCATCACCCCGGCCATCACCGCCACCAGAAGGTCGAGCACGGCCGTGAGCGTAGCGCTTTTGATAAGATTGGTCTTGTCGGAGAAATACGACGCGTACGTCATCAGACACGTAAGGCCAAGACTGAGCGAGAAGAATGCCTGTCCCATCGCTCCAATCACCACCGAGGAGGTGATCTTCGAGAAATCAGGCTTGAACAGGAACACCAGCCCCTGCTCAGCCGCAGGCATCAGCAGCGAATTGATACAGAACACCACTAAAATAAAGCCCAGGAACGGCATCAGGATATTGGATATTCGCTCGATGCCCTTCACCACCCCTTTGCGGAGCACAAGAAAGTTGAGAAGCAGGAACACCACAGTCCAGAACACCGGGCGCCAAGGATTGGCGATGAACTCAGCGAACATGTCGGAATAGTCCTCGGCCGTAGAGCCGGCAAACAGATTCGCCACCGACTGATAGAGATATTCAAGAATCCATCCCGCCACCACCGAATAAAAGCTGAGGATCATAATTGAAGCACATATACCCACATAAGCCACCACTCTGACAGGCGAACGCGGAGCCAGCTCGCGGAAGGCACCGAAAGCATTCTTATGAGTGCCGCGCCCTACGACGAACTCAGCCACGATCACAGGCACACCTATGATCAACACACACAAAATGTACAATATCAGGAAGGCTCCCCCTCCATGCACACCGGCTTCGTAGGGAAAGCGCCATATATTGCCCAGGCCCACGGCCGAACCCACTGTGGCCGCGATTACTCCTGTCTTGGTCACAAACTGCGATCTCATATCAGAAAAATATTTTTGCTGCGAACACCAGGGCGATGAGCACAGGTGCGATATATCTTATCAGGAACGCCACCGGGGCTGCCGCACGGCTGAAGAATGTGCCGTGGTTGGAAAGTTCATCTGCGATGAAGCCTTTCGGAAGCACCCACCCAACATACACGCATATCAGGAACGAGCTCAGGGGAAGCAGGATATTGGTGGCGAAAAAATCAAGGAAATCAAAAACCGGCTGACCCATAATTTTCAGCGAGGGCATCGCTCCGAGCGAGAGAGAGCACAATGTGCTTGTCACAAGCAGGGGAAGCACCACGATGAAGCAGGCCTTGCGGCGTGTGGTGTGGAAACGGTCGCGCACGAATGCCACCGACACCTCGGCTATGGATATCGTGGAGGTGATGGCCGCCACTCCGAGCAGCACAAAGAAGAGTGCCGACCATAACCGGGTGCCGCCCATGCCGGCAAATATCTCCGGAAGTGTCACGAACACCAGAGTGGTACCCTCCAAAGAATTGCAAGTAGTGTCAAGGCCGAAACTCTTCACGGCCGGAAAGATGATCATGCCCATGAGGAATGCCATGGCAAAATCAAGCAGCGACACCGTCACCGCCGTGTTCACAAGCTTGGTCTCCCTGGGATAGTACGCCGAATAAGTCACGAGGATGCCCATGCCCAGGCTCAACGAGAAGAAAGCCTGGCCAAGAGCGTTCATCACCACATTGACGTCAATCTTGCTGAAATCAGGATGGAGAAAGAATCTCACGCCCTCCATGGCACCCGGCAACGACAGGGACACATAACAGAAAACCAGCATTATCACAAAAAGGATGGGCATAAGGACATTCGACATCTTTTCTATGCCTTTCTGCACACCCATCAGCAGTACCACCAGGTTCAGCGCTATCATCACAAAGGTCCACATCAGCGGATTCCATGTCGAACTGATGTACTCGCCCATTTTCGAAGCGAAATAAGCGTTCTCCACCTCGTTCGAGGCATGCACGTAGCCCGAGTAAAGGTCGCCGGTGACTGAGTCGAAGAGATACTCGATTGTCCAGCCGGCCACCACCATGTAGAACGACAATATCAGATACGAGGCCGCAAGACCTATCGTACCGGCGAGCCACCAACGGTTGCCGGGGGTGAGGTTCTTGAAATTACCCACCGAGTCCGACCGTCCTGCCCGCCCCAGCGACAATTCGGCGAGCATCACCGGAATACCTAAGATGAATATGCATAAAATGTACACGAAAAGAAACGCCGCGCCGCCATTGCTCTGCGCCTCACTCGGAAAGCGCCACACATTGCCCAGACCTATCGCCGAGCCCACCGTGGCGGCTATCACTCCAAGCTTGCTGCTGAAAGTACCTTTTTCGGAAGCCATCTGCTGAAACTAATATTTTCAATAGTAAATATCTCGCAAAGGTAATCATTTTTTTGCGATTTATCACGCGGCGTATTGATAAAAAGTGAATAATTCGTCAAAGTAAAAATAGCTTTATAAAAATTGCCGGAAATTGTTGTGAGAAATATTTATCTTATATAATTTTGCAAAACAAAACAACCGCTGCCCACCAGGGCAGCCATCCGCAAAAAAGTTATGAATTACGGAATTCTGGATTTCTTAGGCCTGATAGGCTCCGTAGGGCTCTTCCTCTACGGAATGAAAGTGATGAGTGAAGGCCTACAGAAGGCAGCGGGCGACCGGCTGCGCAATCTCCTGTCGGCAATGACCCGCAACCGCTTCTCCGGACTGCTCACCGGATTTGGCATCACAGCACTCATTCAGAGCTCGTCGGCATCGACAGTGATGGTGGTGAGCTTTGTGAACGCCGGCCTGATGACCCTGGCTCAATCAATGGCGGTGATCATGGGCGCAAATGTCGGCACCACGTTCACCGCATGGGTGATAGCCCTCTTCGGATTCAAGATGAACATCTCAGTGGCCGTGCTTCCGCTCATCGGTATCTCCGCCCCAATGATGTTCTCCAAGAACAGCAGGGTGAAGAGCATCAGTGAGTTTCTCATAGGCTTCGCATTCCTGTTCATGAGTCTTGACATGATCAGCAACTATGTTCCAGACCTGCAGAGCAACCCTGAGATGCTGTCGTTCCTGCGCACCTACGCCTCGATGGGCTTTGGCTCAGTGGTGATTTTCCTCCTTGTGGGATTGATACTTACGATGGTAATCCAATCATCTGCAGCGACATTTGCCATTGTGCTGATTATGTGCACAAAGGGCTGGATCGATTTCCCGCTTGCCTGTGCAGTTGTACTGGGCAGCAACATCGGTACTACCGTCACCCCGATCCTCGCCTCCATGAGCGGCAACATCGCCGCCAAACGCACCGCCATGGGACACCTCCTCTTCAATGTGCTCGGCACAGTGTGGTGTCTGGCAGTGTTCATTCCTTTCGCCGACATGAACGAATGGCTCACCGAGCAGCTCGGCCAGGGCAACCCCGCCAACCTCTACACTTTCGTCACCGACCTGTCGCATACCAATCCACACGACTACAACAACCTCTTCAACGGCGGAGTGCTCAATGATGCCAGCCTCGTGCCGCAGGTAGCGAAAATGCAATCGAGCGTATCGTTCGGCCTGTCGCTCTTCCACACCACATTCAATCTTGTGAACGTGATGATAATGATATGGTTCACCAACCTTTATGTGAAGATTGTGGAGAAGCTCGTGCCCGCCAAGCACAAGAAGGAAGAGGAGGAATTCTCGCTCAAGTACATCTCCTCGGGTATCCTCAGCGCCTCCGAGCTCAACATCGCCCAGGCAGAGAAGGAGATGGGCCTTTATGCCGAACGCATAGGCCGGATGATAAAGATGGCCCAGGACCTTGTGCACACCAAGGAGGGCAGCGAGGAATTCAACACCCTCTTCTCGCGCATTGAGAAATACGAGGATATATCCGACCGCATGGAGATTGAGATAGCCAACTTCCTCAACCGATGCGCCCAGGGACGCCTCTCCAACGAGAGTAAGATGCACATCGCCGCAATGCTCAATATCATCAGCGAGATCGAGAGCATCGCCGACTGCTGCTTCGGTGTGAGCAAGATACTCATACGCAAGAGCGAAAGCCACGCCGAATTCACCAACGAGATTTATGAGAACATCGACATGATGTACAAATACGTGGAAGAGGCCATGAGCATGATGGTGCACATGCTGCGCGACGTGGAAAACGTGGGCGAGCGCCAGATTATCGACTCCTACAACAAGGAACGCGAAATCAACAACATGCGCAACCAGTTGCGCACCGCTAACGTGCCCAATATCAACGAGCACCACTACGAATATCAGGCCGGTATCTACTATATGGACATAATCAACGTGCTTGAAAAGACCGGCGACTACATCATCAATGTGGTCGACACCATCCGCGACCAGTTCCAGCGCAAGGCATAAATGTACCGTAAGATAAAACGCATACGTGTGGCAGTGTCAATAGTGTATCTCGCGCTATTGACACTTGCTGTATTGGACACAGCATTCGCCCTTACCCCTCTGGGCAGATGGCTGCTGAAGGTACAGCTCATTCCCGCCATCCTTGCCGGGGCAGCCGCATGGATCATGGTATGGGTGGTGGTCACATTATCCTATGGCCGTGTGTATTGCTCATCTGTGTGCCCGCTGGGCACAGTGCAGGATATCGCCGCCCATTTCGGACGCCGGTTCAGCAAAGGTGAGGGCAAGCGCTACCGCTACTGTACGCCGGTAGCCTCACTGCGTTATCCAGTGCCGTTGATTGTTGCGGCATGCCTGTTGGTGGGAGCGACGAAGGTCGTGGAGCTCACCGATCCATTCACGATCTACACCAAAATGGCGATAGCCGTGGTCCGTCCACTCGCCATCGGAACCGGAGGTGCAGCCGCAGCGATACTACTCCTCTTGGTTATCGGTGCTGTATCCTGGCGTAAAGGACGGATTATCTGCAACACGGTGTGTCCGGCAGGAGGATTGCTCAGCCTGTTGGGACGGCGTCCGGTATATGCCGTTGACATCGACACCGACAAATGCATCCACTGCGGCAAATGCGAGGATGTATGCAAATCCTCATGTATCGACCTACGCGACTGCGTGGTCGACAATTCCCGCTGTGTGATGTGCATGAACTGCACCGCCGTCTGCCCCAACGACGCCATCACCGTGCGCCGCGGCCGCCATCAACTCTCAATCCCAATGTTGCAGAAAACATCACCAACAATGACAACCACAAAAAACTGACATTTTGACAAAATGACAATTTGTCAAGGTATCAATATGTAGAATCACCAATCAATCATGAAGCAATACTTAGATCTCTTGCAGCATATCCTCGACCATGGGGTCGACAAATCCGACCGGACTGGCACCGGTACACGCTCAGTGTTTGGTTATCAGATGCGTTTCGACCTCGCAGACGGTTTTCCCCTGCTCACTACCAAGAAGCTGCACCTCAAGTCGATAATCCACGAACTGCTGTGGTTCCTCAAAGGTGACACCAATGTGAAATATCTTCAGGACAATGGCGTGAGGATATGGAACGAATGGGCTTCTCCCGACGGTGATCTCGGGCACATCTACGGCTACCAGTGGCGCTCATGGCCCGACTACAAAGGAGGACATATCGACCAGATTTCGCAGGCAATCAACGACATCAAGCATAATCCCGACTCGCGCCGCATAATAGTGAGCGCATGGAACGTCGCCGACCTCGACAATATGAATCTTCCCCCCTGCCACGCCTTCTTCCAGTTCTATGTGGCCGACGGACGTCTGAGCATGCAGATGTACCAGCGCAGCGCCGACTCCTTCCTCGGCGTGCCGTTCAACATCGCCTCATACGCGCTGCTGCTACAGATGGTGGCTCAGGTCACAGGTCTGCAACCCGGAGAATTCGTGCACACTCTCGGCGATGCCCACATCTACTCAAACCACACCGATCAGGTGAAGCTACAGCTCCAGCGCGAGCCGCGTCCCCTGCCCCGTATGGTCATCAATCCGGCAGTCGACGACATCTTCGGATTCAAATACGAGGATTTCACTCTCGAAGGTTATGATCCACACCCCCACATAGCTGGCAAAGTATCCGTATAAATTACCATCATCTTTTTTACTGTTGACGTGATTTATCGCGTCAATGCAAGCAAACCTTCAATTTATGATTACGATTATTGCAGCCATAACACGCGACGGGGCCTTGGGCAAGGACGGCGACATGCTGTACCACATCTCAGCCGACCTCAAGCGATTCAAGTCCCTCACCATGGGCCACCCCATCATCATGGGACGCAAGACCTTCGAATCCTTCCCTAACGGACCGCTTCCCGGACGCCGCAATCTGGTGGTGACGAGAGATCCCGCCTACTCCCATCCGGGAATAGAGACCTTCCCGTCGCTTGCTGAAGCAATAGCTGCCTCCGGAGGGGATGCCTACATAATAGGAGGCGGACAAATCTATGCCCAGTCCATGCCTCTCGCCGACAGACTCGAAATCACCGAAATCGACGCTGAAGCTCCTGAAGCCGACACTTTCTTCCCCGAAATATCGCCCGAACGGTGGCGACCGGTAGAAGAGAGCGAGCCCTTCACCGACCCACGCACCGGAGCCACTTTCCGCTTCATCACATATCAGTGAAAAATGAGAAATCGCGCCAAACCCGAATGCCGGGAGGGCGCGATTTTCTTTTGCATTTCAGAATCTTGGATGACCTCCACCCGGGGGCGGACCCATCGGGCCACGGCCTCCACCGGGAGGCGGACCCGGGAAATCTCCACGTCGGCCCATGCCTTCAACATCAGGAGCATCCCCCTTTGCAAAGCTCTGGAATTTCCACGACACCGACACCATGGCATAACGTCCGAGCGTGTTGGTGAGACTGTCGGATATCGAGTTGGCGGTCACCGTACGGCTCACGTTGCTGCGCCGGTCAAGCAGGTCATAGCCTTTGAGCGACACCGTGAGTGAGCGATCCTTCAGGAATTGGTAGGACAGCGATGCATTGAGCAGCCACTCGTTTGTATCATAGCCCTCGCCATAGCCCTCATTGGCACGGTACGTCAGGTCGCTGCCTACGACGAGTCCGAAAGGAGCGTAGTATTGGGCGCGGAACGTACCGCCGTAGCTGTTGACAGTGGCGTTGGAAGACGTCCTTACAGAGTTGGTCGACACCTGCAGTCCATAAGTTGGACGCAGCTCCAATTCCACATATTCGGTGTTCCAGGTCAAGGCCGGTCCTATGTTGAATCGGAAATTATTGCTCTTGTTTAGCAATCCGTTGCTATAGCCCACACTGTGATCATTGGAAAGCATAAGGAAATTATTGAACTTGAATTCCTTGTTTTTCAACGGGAACGATATCATGTTCATCAAGTTGGCGTTCCACACACCATTCACATTGTCGTAGGTGGTGAAGCGGGCTCCAGTCGTCGGGTCGAAGGTGGATTTGGACACTATGGAATTCTGCACGACCGACACATTGGCATGCAGCATGATTGCGCGCTGGGCTTCCATGTTGAAATCCTGAAACCGTCCCATAAGGCGATGGCTGAACGAAGGCACCAGTTCCGGATTACCCTGCACCACATTCAGAGGGTCACTGTAGTCGGCCACCGGTTGCAACTGCGATATCGAAGGCTGCGACGACTGCCCGCGATAGTTGAGGTTGAACGACCGCGTCTTCGAAATTTTGTATCGGTAGCGGAGATAAGGGGCGTAGTTCCATACCCATCGCTCCGGAATATTCTTGTCGGAATTGATCAGGTCGATCGACTTCGACATCTGTGGCACCAACGAGAGGCCCACATCGAGTGTCGCTTTCTTGCTCACGTGCTTGTAACCGATGCGGATATCCTGGTTCATGTAGTCATTGCGGAACTGGTTGCTGAGCGAATCCACCCTGACATCTCCATCAAGAGGTTCGAGCATAAACAAAGGCAGCGAGCCCATGTAGTCATACACGTCATTGCTTTGAGTGAGCTGCATCAGCTGGTCGGCTATCTGCTCCGATACAGGACGCATATAGGTGATTCGGTCGGCATTGTTCCAACGGTAGGAGAACCTGTAGGAGAAGGTCAGGAAATTACCCTTTTTGACATCGCCGATAGGTTCGGTCCACGACAGGCGCGATGAAATGTTGTTGTTCCACGAATGGTTGTTGTCGAACTGGTCATAGATAGAGTCGCCCGTCAGTTCGTAGAAGATTTTGGAGAACGTGTTGGAGTACTCCCGCGTGTTCGATATATTATAGTTGGCCATCACCGAAAACGAACGCCCCCTGTGTTCCTTGAAATTATGATTGTAGATCAAGCGTCCGCCCACCGAATAGCTATTGCCGTGCGAGCGTTGCAGCGAGGTACTGTTGTTCACGTTCTTGTCGGGTGTGTCGGAGTTGAGCGGACCTGTCATTGTCGATGCCACACGGAACTGTTCCGAATCATTGCTCTTCACCTCGAAATTCGGACGGAAATCCACGGTGTTGAACGAGTCGGGCTTCCACTCCACCCTGAAATTACCATTAAGACTCTTGGTTTCGTCCTGAGAGTTGCGTATGGTGTTCTCATAGGAATTGTATTCCTGGAAGAAAGTCTGCTTGCTGCTACGGGTTCGGTTGTCGGTCTTGTTGTAGGAGAACATCAGGTCGCCTCCTACCCGCAGGATTTCCTCATTGCCCACATTGAAGTTCAGGCCCAACGAGCGCGATGTCATCAGTCCACCCCTGCCGCCGAATCGCATGAAATCGCCGCCACGGTCACCGAATCGGGGATTATTCACATTGTTGGCACCGCCGAGCAATGTCAGCTGATTGTGGTTCCAGAAACGGTTGACGATGAAATTCAGGTCATAATGATCATCACTACCATATCCTGCATCCACGTTGCCGAACCAACCATTGTTCATGCCCTTCTTCACCGTAAGGTTGATCACCGTCTCATCCTCGCCATCGTCCACACCCGTCAGACGCGCCAGATCACTCTTGCGGTCCACTACCTGCAGCTTGTCTACGATGTCCACCGGGATGTTCTTTGAAGCCGCCGAGGGATCATCGGTGAAGAATTCCTTGCCGTCGACAAGAATCTTCTTCACCTCTTTGCCATTGGCCGTGATCTTGCCATCCGAACCCACATCGACTCCTGGCAGACGTTTCAGCAGATCCTCCACCACAGCGTTGGGCTGAGTCCTGTAGGAATCCGCGTTGAATTCCACAGTGTCCTCCATCACCTTGATTGGTGTCTTGATTCCCGTCACTGTCACGTCGCGAAGCATCTCGGCATTTTCCACCATTGATATTGAGCCTATGGCTAAGTTCTTGCCTTTCACGGTGATGTTCTTATATATAGGATTATATCCTACGTAGCTCGTTTCGAGCAAATAAGAACCGTTGGCGACGTCGGTGATACGGAATTCACCTTTTTCGTTGGTAAGTGCTCCCTTCACGGCAGTGCTGTCCTTCGGCATTAACACCCTCACCGTGGCCTTGATCATAGGCTGGCTGTCCTCGTCGACCACCACGCCCGTCACATTGTACGCCAGGGCGGTCAGAGAGGTAGCCATCCACGCTATGAGTGCGATGATTGTCTGTTTCATGTCTATCGTGTTGTTATTGGATTATTCCTATTGGTAAGTTGAGACGTAGAATCACTATGCAAAATTATGAATAATCTTTTCAGCTGCCAACCGAATTTAGAGAATCAGAAAATCTATATCGACAATATCCGTCATTTAACATTTTTTTGCTCCCTTTCCTTCATTTTTCCAATAACAATCAAAAAAAACATCATAATCAAACTTTATTGGACGATAATTGAAAAATAATCATTACTTTTGTTTGTTTAAACCGTATTCTTACATGTCACCGACCGACAACATATCTATGCACGAAGCTCAAGCCGCCGTCGACCGCTGGATCACCTCCATCGGACACGGCTATTTCTCCCCTCTAACCAATATGGCTATACTCGCCGAGGAGACTGGCGAGGTGGCACGGATAATGGCTCGCCGCTACGGCGACCAGAAAGCCAAGGAGGGCGATGAACGCAATCTGGCCGACGAACTGGCAGATGTGCTGTGGGTTACAATCGCCATCGCCAACCAGACGGGAGTGGACCTCACCGAAGCCTTCCGCCGCAACATCGAAAAAAAGACAAGCCGCGACAACCACCGGTTTGAGGTGAGAAATGATAATGAATAGTGAATAAATACCCTCCGGATGTTTTTTGTATAAGGCACGAGCTTTAGCGAGTGCCATTCCCGAAAACCAGAACCTGAAACCTAAAAATATATGGACAAATATCGTGAAGCAGTGGCCAAGAGCCAAGTTACAACCGACGATGCCGTAGTGGCTGCCGATGTTGAGAAAATCATATCAGAACATCTTAATGAGAACATGAACCGGGATGTTTACCGTTTCCTGTTCAACACCATCGACCTCACCACCCTCAACTCCACCGACTCGCCCGAGTCAGTGACGAAATTCGTTGAGAGGGTCAATGCCTTCGATGAGGAGCATCCCGAATTGAAAAATGTCGCAGCTGTGTGCGTCTACCCGAATTTCGCACAAGTGGTGCGCACCGTGCTCGATGTGTCGGATGTGGAGATAGCCTGTGTGTCGGGAGCTTTCCCCACCGCACAGTCGTTCATCGAGACCAAGATAGCTGAGACCGCGCTGGCGGTGGATTCCGGTGCCGATGAAATCGACATAGTGCTCAACCTCGGCAATTTCTTCGATGGCGACTACGAAGAGGTGTGCGACGAAATCAGCGAGCAGAAACACACATGCCGCGACTCGCGTCTGAAAGTAATCCTTGAGACCGGAGCGCTCCGGACTGCCGAAAATATCCGCGCGGCATCAGTGCTGTCGATGTATTCAGGCGCCGATTTCATCAAGACATCCACAGGCAAAGGTTATCCGGGAGCATCTCTCGAAGCCGCCTACGTGATGATGAAATGTATCAAGGAATATTTCGACCAGACAGGCAACATGGTGGGATTCAAGGCCGCCGGTGGTATCTCCACCACAGAGGAAGCCGTGAAATATTACACTCTTGCCAAAGAAATCCTCGGCGAACAGTGGCTCACCAACGAATATTTCCGCATTGGAGCCAGCCGTCTCACCAACAACCTTTTAGGCGACATCCTGGGCGAACCCGTAAAATTCTTCTGAGATGAAAATCTGGATTCATATTGGCGGTGTGCAGGAAGGACCTTTCGCGCCCGAACAGCTCCCACTCAACCGCATGGACCCGCAGACTCCGGTGTGGTACGAAGGACTCGACTACTGGATGCCGGCCTCTGCGGCTCCTGTCACGGCCGACCTGCTGCGACGTTACTATTCCGGAGAGCTGCAGAGACAGAACCACATGGTGGATGTCGAAGCTCCCGAGCAGTCGGAAACTTCCATCGATGTCGACTCCCAGCCCTCTCCTCAGCAGGATAGTAGGACACAGTGGCAGCCGACAGCGCAGAAATATGCCGCATCCTCACGCACTTCCCGGTCGGGACAGCCGGCCGAGAAATGTCCGCCTACGTATATGGTGTGGTCCATCGTGCTCACGCTGCTTTGCTGCAATCCTGTGGGCATCGTGGCAGCCACACTGGGCTGGACCGTGACAACGAAATACAACAACTACGACTTCGAAGGTGCGCGACGCCGCTCGGAGCTGACGGCATGGTGGTTCATCATCACCATCGTGACGTCCCTTATCTTCACCCCCATGTACATGCTCGTGTCGATGTGACCACTCAACCATTAACAACTGACCAATGGAAGAACAAAAACGGCCATCCCTGTTGGCAAACATAATGAAATACCTTATTCCGCTGGTTATCACAGTCGGATTATGCTGGGTGATGTTCCGCAGCATCGATTTCTCCGAAATGGTGGAAATCATACGCGACCAATGTGATTTCCGCTGGATCGGTTTAGGGCTCACAATCAGCATACTCTCTCATGTGTTCAGGGCCATGCGCTGGCGCATCCAGCTCAAGGCATTGGGAGTGGACGCGCCGCTGTTCGCCCTGGTGCTCAGCATTTTCGGCACCTACGCTGTCAATCTGGTATTTCCCCGCCTGGGAGAGGTATGGCGCTGCGGCTACATAGCCCAGCGGCAGGACGCGCAGTTCTCCACAGTGTTCGGGTCGATGGTCGCCGACCGTCTGGCCGACACCGTCACCGTGCTTCTCCTGCTGGTGTTCACCTTCATCGTCTCCTCATCCTCCCTGCTGAGCTATCTGGCACAGAACCAGGCCACCTACGACAGCGTCATGGACATCATAACCTCACCATGGCTCTGGATGGCCGCAGTGGCGGCGATAGCTTTTGCATGGTGGTTCCTCACCCGCAAGTCAGCCGAAGGCTCGCTCACCTATAAGGTGCAGCAGTTCGTCCGCGGACTTTGGGAAGGATTCGCCGTTATAGTGAAGATGCCCGGCAAGGGATTGTGGCTGTTATTCACCCTCTGCATCTGGGGCTGCTATTTCCTACAGCTTTATGTGCAGTTCTTCGCGTTCCCGTTCACCACTGCCCTCCTCGCCGACCACGGCATAGTCGTGGCCCTCGTGGCCTTTACCTTGTCGAGCATAGCCATGGGCGTACCCTCCAACGGTGGCATCGGACCCTGGCAGTGGGCAATTATGTTCGCCCTCGGCATCTATGGGCTCGGGCACACCGATTCCGGCGCCTTCGCCAACCTCGTGCTTGGCTGCCAGACCCTCCTGCTCATCCTCTTAGGCATCTTCACATTCGTGTGCATCATGCTCCAGAAAAAAAAATTAAGCAATATTAAGTAATAAGGAATAGTGAATAGTGAATAAGTAAATATTCAATGGCAACAACCCCACCACCTATTCACTATTACCTATTCACTATTACCTATTCACTATTCACTATAACTTATAACCTAAATTATACAAAATGAATAAAGTACTGATTATCGGAGCGGGCGGCGTAGGCACTGTCGTGGCCCACAAATGCGCCCAGAACCCCGATGTGTTCAACGAAATTGTCATAGCCTCACGCACCAAGGCTAAATGCGACGCCGTGGCAAAAGCCATCGGCGCACCCAACATCACAACCGACCAGGTCGACGCCGACAGTGTGCCGCAGCTCGTGGAGCTCTTCAAGCGACATAAACCCGATATCGTCATCAATGTGGCTCTCCCTTATCAGGACCTCACCATCATGGATGCCTGTCTGGAATGTGGCGTGAACTATCTCGACACCGCCAACTACGAGCCCAAGGATGTGGCACACTTCGAGTATTCATGGCAGTGGGCCT
>CAYZPI010000032.1:0-32281 GCA_964480085.1 uncultured Bacteroides sp.
GAGCGCCACACGTCCTTTTCTTACTAATTGCGAAATAGTAGGCATCTTAGTGTTTTGGGTTTTACTTTTAGTTTATTTTCTCTTTCGTTATTCAAATTCATACGTCCACATGTACCGAAAACACACCTATCGCCTTACCATTCATAGGATTAGCGACAGCGATGCGTAACCGTGCCATGAAAAACTTTGCAAAGTTACTGATTATTTAGCACATATCCAAACATTTTCGCAATTTTCTTCCGCTTTTTTTATCCATCAAAACAGGAGAGGAATATTGGCAGCCACCAGATAAACTCAAATAAATCCATATTTCCAGACACTAAATTTTGCAGATTCGGTTATTACAGCTAACTTTGCGTTTATCACGGAACCGACAAGCGCGATATCCGGGATATTACGGAAAAAATATCAATTGAAATCAAATGAAGAACAAGCCAGTAGAAAAATACCCATCATCATGTACTTATGCAGTTTCGTAATGGAAGAGACCCGTATCCTGATTTTCAGAATGACATGTAGCACCATTTCAAGAATGCGAACCCAATCGGATGATATAAAATAATTCTCAACATGATAATGAAAGAGAAAATAAAAAATATTATCATCTGCAGGAATTTTCTTGTACTGATAATCACAACCATAGGCATGATGCCGGAACTACTGAACTATGGTGGATATTTCATAAATGGAGATGCAACACATCAAATGTTGCCCTTCGTTTATGAGACAAAACGCATGTTTGCTTCCGGTGTGCCATTCTGGAGCTGGAACACTTATTTCGGCGATAACTTTCTCGCCTCATACGCCTACTACACGGTGTTCAATCCATTCACATGGATCAATTGCATCTTTCCCTACAGATACCTGGGAATGGGCTTCACGCTTGTCCTCTACCTGAAATTTCTCGTATGCGGATATGTGGCTCAGACATATTTAAAAAAAATTGGATTTGATGAAAGGCTCTCTCTTATAGGGTCGTTACTCTACACCTTCTCATCGTGGGCTATTTCAAGTCTTTGCCTGTATATGTTCATAGAGCCGATGCTTCTGTTTCCCTTCCTGTTGATTTTTGTGGAGAGATTTCTGAAGGAGGAGAGACATGCCTGCACCGGATTGATTATGGCAACATTCGTGACGGTAGCGGTTAACTATTATTTTGCCCCAGTCAACCTCATGGCCGCCTCAATATATTTCTTTTTCCGGCTCTGGCATTACAATAAATTACCTGCAGAAAGATTCCGATACACATTAAAAGCGGCCGGATGTATATTTATGGGCATCACATGTGCCTCTATAGTATTGATTCCGGTGCTTCTACAGCTCAATGGCTCCCCTCATGAATCATTGAACTTTGATGCATTGAATATTTCAAAATTAGCCGACCGCTATTTTTGGGGCCTTTATCCTAAGGCACGTGAAGGCAGATTCTACCTCTATCTCTTTCTGGATTCAGATGCAAGGAGCAATGCTGCGAACATCGCAGTGTTCGGGCTCCTACCCACCTTCCTGCTGCTCTTTAAGAAGGGTTACCAGTGGATAAAATGGCTGACTGTGCTGTTGATTGTGATCTACGTCACTCCTCTGAACGGATTGTTCTCGCTATTCACCGACTGCTATTATAGCAGGTGGGCCTATGCCCTAACGTTGAGCATAATCATTTGCACACTCAATTACATCAGGGATTACGGACTCCCAAGATTCAAATATGCGATGCTGTACTGTATTTTGATATATTTGCCGTTTTTTATCTACGCAGGAGCATCGATGTATTGGCAGTCAGAAAATTCCGGCGATTTGGCTTTATCAAGGATATGCAATATCTCTATGGACATGATATTGGTCGGAGCAAACGCAGTCTCTTTACTTGTTGTCTGCCGGAATGGCATGAGGAAGGACCGGCGATTCACAGCCGTTCTTTCCGCCATTATGGTATGCATTCCCCTGCAATTCTTAATATATTCCTTACCAAGGGCGGAATTTTTCCCTAAAGAAGAGTCATACGTGACTGAAACCGACTATTTTGCCAAAGGGGAGGATTTTCTGTCTGATGATGTGTTCAGACATCGCACCAATTTCACAATGATAGGGTCAAACGGTAGTTATGCAAGCAATTTCGGCCTTATATGCAACCGGCCCTCTGTCGAGACATATCATTCCATCCAAAACAACAAGAATCTGGAATGGAATAAATTAGTAGGCGACAGGAATCACAGAAAGTTTTCACTTCAAAAATTTGTTGACTCATTCGAGGCCCTGACATCAGTGAAAGAACATGTAATGGTGGCAAACGAACCATCCGACAATGCATCCCTGGCCAATCCGATAATAAAAGACGGTATCTTCTCAGTCTATGAATCAGACCACTATATTCCAATGGGATTTACCTACGACAAATATGTACTTGCCGACGAGGTAATGGCTATCGCTGACAAAAATACAAATGTCGATATTCCAAAAATTCTGCTGTCGGCATTGGCTGTCGTGAAGGAAGATGAGAAAGAGCTCATGCCATATCTCAAGAGAGGAACGATCGACCCGACCTGGAGTCTTGACAGCCTGGTTGCGGCTCGTCGGGCCATCACATGCGATAAATTTGAAGGAAACACACAAGGTTTCGATGCGCATATAACTCTTGACACAGCTCGCGTGGTGTTCTTCAGCGTCGTCGCCGACGATGGGTTCAAGGCATATATCGATGGAGAACCGACAAAAATCTACGAGACAAATCTCGGCTTCTCGTCAGTGGTCGTCCCTTCAGGAAGCCACGACATAACCTTCAGATTTCTTCCTCCCGGACTCACCGCCGGAGCGATTATCTCGCTCATAAGCATATTTGCAGCAACATTAATGTTCGCAAAAGGATTATAGTAACTACATAGATCACAACCTAACAGCACGAATACAGAAAAAATTCCATGAACAAGAAGCTCAGACTGGCATTCTTCATCGACAACATCGGATTCGGAGGCGCGGAGAAAAGCCTTATAGCACTTCTGTCCCGGCTCGACTACCATGAGGTGGATGTCGACCTCTACACAGTCGACGTCGACAGCAACGACCCCGCCGCCATCGCCATGCTGCCGCCCCAGGTGCACCATCTCACCCTCCCCAAAGGGCGCAATAAATTGTGGACCCGTATCTGCCGGCTGCGCTATTCGGCAATAATCCGGCTGGCGAAGTGTCTGGGCCACGACACCCACTGGGCAAAGCCTTTCTGGAAATCAATGAAATCTGCATATCCGAAGCTCGACAAGGATTATCATGCGGCGATAGCCTATCAACAGGGAATGATCACCTATTATGTGGCGGAAAAGGTAAAGGCCCGAAAGAAGATCGCCTGGGTAAACAGCCTGCTCGGCGCACACGGACACGACGTGAAATTCAGCAGGAAACACTACGACATGTTCGACCATGTGGTGGCAGTGTGCGAGACTCAGCGACACGCCCTTATCGACACCGGCTATGTGGATGCAGCAGCGATTTCCACAATCTACGACATCATTGACAAGGACGAGATCCACGCAAATGCCGGAGAAGAATGCGATATCGACAGAGGGCACCAATGGACACTCGTGACCGTGGCGCGTCTGGCACCAGAAAAAAATCTGACCTTAGCGGTGGACGCGGCAAATATCCTGAGGAACAACAATGTGGATTTTATATGGCTCATCATCGGAGAGGGAATCATGGAGGGCATGCTGTGCGAGAGAATCATTTCGCTTGGTCTTGACTCCCATGTGATGCTGACAGGAGGGCAGAAGAATCCCTACAAATACATGAAAGCGGCTGACATATATGTGCAGACATCCAGAAGCGAAGGATTCGGCATGACCATCGCCGAAGCAAAGATTCTGGGGCGGCCCGTAGTGAGCACCAATTTCCCGATGGTGTACGACCAGATAAGGGACGAAGAGAACGGACTGATCGCCGAGATGACAGCCGAAAGCATTG
Organism: uncultured Bacteroides sp.; assembly: GCA_964480085.1. Lineage (GTDB taxonomy): Bacteria > Bacteroidota > Bacteroidia > Bacteroidales > Muribaculaceae > CAG-873. The sequence continues at coordinate 3,952 of CAYZPI010000032.1, forward strand.
CCAGCAAAATAATGCGCCTCATCTCCGACGACTCTCTGCGGCAGACCATAATGAAAAATCTGTCGGCAGAAATAAATAAGACCAACGTGACTGAAGTGAAGAAATTCTTAGAGCTTATACATGAAAGAAAATAAATACACGGTAAGGAAAGTGGAGCTTGGCGAGCAAGCGTCACTGCGTGACATCTGGCATCGTCTGGAAGCAGGTCCAGACATGACCTACTTCCAGAAATATGAATGGTACGAGGTGATACGGCAATTCGTGCCGGAAGCCAAAGGCATAGAGTGTGGCTACTATGTGGTGGAGAGGGACAGCGAGACCGTGATGATTGCTCCGCTATGGATTTTGACACGCACAATCAGGTGGTTCAATCATCCCGGAGTGTACTTGCTCGGACGAAAAGGATATTCCGATTACCTGAATCTCATCTATGATGACTTCGATGAGGATGCCATGCGCTTTCTGGTACAATACGTTGAATCACGCTACAACGTTACGGCATGGTTCTTCGAATACCTCCCCGACTCTGCCTTGCTGACCCATATACTCAAGAATATCGAGCGCAAAGCCTATGACCTGAAGCACAAGTCTGCACTCACTTACTGCGGTGTAACGCTTCCGACAGACGAAAGCGAATATATGAAATCGCTGAGTCAGAAAACGCGTCAGAATATCCGTACTGCCATCAACAGGGCTAAAAAGGACGGTTTGAGTCTGGTAATCAACTATAATGATGACGGCATGAGACTCCAGTGTGCGGAAATCAGAAATGACTGGATGAAGAAGAAGATAAAAAGGGATAATTCAATGATATCATTAAAGGGCAAGATTTACCTGAAGGCACGATGGCTCATGTACGAACGGTTTATTATCAAATTCCCCAAATATTCCCCTATTGTCGATACCGTAAGCACAAAACTTCTCACCATAAAAGATGAGTCGACAGATGAGATAGCCGCTTTCTTCAATTATGGAGTTGACGAGGCTCACCGAACGATAGTGGTGATTACAGCTGGGGTGAACGAGAAATATGCAAGATATTCGCCAGGACTTGTCTGCGCCAAGGATTTCATCTGTAACTGCATCAGCGAGGGACACATCAGCTATTATGATTTCACACGTGGCACCGAGCCGTACAAATACTGGCTCGGTGCGAAAGATCATAAGGTGACAAATATCTCAATCTGCTTACACCCATAATATTTTGGCGACGAGAGAAAAAAGTCACCCCGGGAAAGATGGTGGAGTTGAGATCCTTCATGGGTATCGACGATGGCAATAACACGATGACATAGGTGGCCGATGGCATAAATGCCCCCGTGAGAAAAAGACGATATTCCTTTTTAGATTGATCAAGTCTAAAAAATTGCAAATCAACAAATAACACTTAATTTTTAAGTAGCAAAATCGAGACGAGGTCACACAGGTACCATACCGCCCCGTAAAATATTATCAATTAAAAAGAATCACCGAAAGCGATGCTTCGACATTGCTGCGAGCAAATACCCAACGGTTCGATAAAATAATACCTTCTGAGAAAAGAAAAGGACTTTTTTAAACGAAAAAAACGTACGCCATCCCTGAATTTCAGGATTCTGCTATTGTGCATATCAAAAATAATCACTAATTTTGCCATTGCAGATCGCACTGCAGGGGCCCGGTCATGGGTTATGTGGGAGGGTCGGCATACATTTTAGGATGCGTTTACTCGACGCTCTTTCTTGATAATTGGAAACTTCGCAACTTTCTCAGGTTAGTCAAGATTGAAGCAACGGTAGATGCCAATGTGGATATGTATACTCCGCCGGTGTCAGACGCGTGAGCGTCAACAGCTGGTGTATTTACATGTATCTGCGTGAGGCTTCTGCAGTTGCTCGTTCAACTAACCGGGCAATGCGAAGGCCTCCAATTTTTGGACGAGCAACAAGTACGGCTCTCACGCATTCTTTTTTCCTTATTATATCCACAATATAGTATTTTTCAGGAGCCGGAAAAATGCATATAATCAAGACGATTCATTATGATGAAAAAATTTTTTTCACTTTTGCGCTTGGCAATTGTGATGGCTCTGACAATCTTGGTCAGTGGCATGTTCTTTTCCTGCACAAGCGAAGGAGATGAGCCGGATCAAGACAGCAATGACCAGGGACTCAATGTCTATCCCTGGAAAGACCACCCCAAATCATACATCCGCCTGTTCGACAACCGTATGGAGTTAAGCATACTGAGTGTGAGAAGAAACGGTCCGGCTGTACAGGTAGAATACACGCTGACCAATGTTCACTTTGGCGAGGATGTGACACTCTCATTCTATCTCAATAGCGATGGTGCCCATGATGATCTGGGCAATACATACGGCATCTCAAATATTATGGCTTTCATCAATGGCGGAAGCTTTGGTGACAGGTATAACAGCAGAGATGTCATATTCAAACCAAATCAGACTATCAAAGGCTCATTCACAATCAAGAATTTCGACAGAAACGCCACTGCATTCTCTCTCAGTATTGGTGTGATTAACAAGACATCCGACATAGTCATTGCTGACGAGAGATTGGATTTTGTAAATATCCCTGTGCCGGAAGGTGAAAGCCTCGAGACATATCCATGGCCAAATCATCCTGAGTCATATATTAAGTCGTTGGATTATCGTTTTGACTTTAAAGTGCTGAGTCTAAGAAGAAACGGACCGATGCTTGAAATAGAATATTCGCTGACTAATACCGGTTTTGACAAAGATATTAAGCTCCGTTTCTATCTCAATAACGATGCCGGGCATGACAATCTCGGGAACACCTACAGCATTTCAAATGTGAAGGCTTATATCAATGGCGGAAGCTTTGGTGACAGGTATAATAGCAGAGAAGTCACATTCAGGCACAACCAATCCATAACAGGCACCCTTTCAGTCATGGATTTCAACAAAAAAGCTCCTGCTTTTTCTATCGACATCAATGTAACAGACAATAACTCTGATGTCGTCCTTGCAACTGACAAAATAGAGTTTGTCAATATTCCTGCACCGGCAGAAGAGAGCATAGAGGTATATCCTTGGGAAAATCACCCCGCATCCTACATCAGTAAGATCGACGCTCGTTTTGATTTCAAGATGCTGAGTGTGAAAAGAAAAGACACTACCGTCGAAATAGAATATTCGCTGACTAATACCGGTTTTGACAAGGATATTAAACTCGGATTCTATCTCAATGACGATGCCGGGCATGACAATCTTGGAAACACCTACAGCATCTCAAATGTGAAAGCTTATATCAATGGTGGAAATTTTGGTGGCAGGTATAGCAGCAGAGACGTCACATTCAGGCCTAATCAATCCATAACTGGTACTCTCTCTATCGAAAATTTCAACAAAAATGCAAACTCGCTCTCTATAGATGTGAATGTTTCCATCAAAACTCCCGATCTTGTCATAGCGACCGATAAACTGGAATTCGTGAATATTCCTGTTCCGGAATAATAACGATACCGCGTATAAAAACAGACAAAATTGATTTTTTGACATGAAAAAATTTTTTTTGATTATCCTGCTATCCTTGGCTGTATGTCACATCAATGCAGCATCATTACCCTTCTCGGTGGAACCGGTGAAGTGGACAAAACTGGCAAAGAATAATACTGATGGAGTGAACATACGGAAATCACCTTCTACTACAGCTGCAAGGTACGTATATAACCCTCAACCCACTGATGCGGCTGATGGAGAAGGCTATTGGAGTACCGCTAAATTGAAGGGGGACGAGATAGTCATTACATTTCAAGGGATAGCTCCGGTATTGTCCGAGGTAGAAGGATGGAATGAGCTAAAAGGTATTGGTCCCGGTGGTAGCAATGGCTGGGTGAATGCAAAGTATTGTGATTTGGTCAACCTGAAGGGAAGATCGCAGAAAGTAGTGCCGGGTGAATACAATACGCCCGACTTATTGTGGGTAAGGTACAAGGACGGAGATTTATATTGTATTTATTATGAATATAATGAGATGGATGGATTCTGTGCCTTCTATATCGGACGAGAGATAGATGGGTATGTGGTATGCCCATATTGCGTTTTGTGTCAGTCGGAACTGTCTTATGAAAATAAATGCGGGATGATAGAATCAGATTATGGCTTTGAAGGGAGCAAACACTACCGGTTCCTTTATGGAGATTCGCACAGCCTTAATTGGATGGGCTTTGACCTCAGGAAATGCACTAACGAAGCAATTGCCAGTATTATTATAGCTGCTTCGCCGATGAAGGATCCTGTGGTGATTTATAGATCAGATGGCAGCTATGTGGCTGTGAACACTGTTCCGATTTACTGATTCCGGAAGAGAATAATGTATAATACACGAATAATCAACAAAAAGATGAAACGCTCTGTAATTGTGATAATGTCAATCATAGTGTGCGTGTGTATGAATGGAGCACCGGACAATTTCACCGTGAAAGCCCCAAGTTGGACTAAAGTCGCATGGGGTGAAGATGCAGTGATTTATAAAACGCCTTCCGACCGTGCTCCAAAGCTCGTGTACAACTGGGAAGAAATGCTATACAACAATCCTTACACCACCTCAAAATGGACTACTGCAAGGTTGACGGATGGTGAGGATTATCTTACTTTATACAGAATTCCACGTCCGGTCATTTCTGAGAAAGACGGATGGTATGAGATTCCGGATGTCAATTTCGATGGTGCGAGATCTGAAAACGGTTGGGTGAAGGCATCATCATGTGCGAGTTCTAATCTGACACCCGTGTATCCGGGACGATATAACAGATATGATTTTCAATGGGTAGATAGTCCCGGAAATCCTGCCAAAGGTAATTATGCCATGTATGTCGATCATGATTCCAGAGGTGGGGGTGTGATATATGTGGGACGTGAGATAAATGGAGTGGTTGTATGCCCGTACTATTTAGACTATACTTTCCATTACTCTGATGGTGATGACGGAATTGTATTTGATTTCGGCGATTTTAAAATAACCTTGAAATACGACCAGTGCAGTGGAGACTGTCCGGATCTGACAACGATCCCTTATGATACAAAAAAATTGTTTTTTTCCAAAGCAAAAGAAACATCTCAACCTATTGTGGTTTATTTAGGGAACATGTGGGGAAATTTGCAATACTTTTCAACTACAGTATTTTGATTAATTTCAGTGCAGTGCTCGCATAGGGGGCACTGCACTGATCACATTGTCAGGATGGTAGAAAGCGCACCAATCCAATTTCCTTTTGAATTTCTATATGATACTGCTAATACAGAAATCTATATGTCGTGACGAGGAGAAGGTAATAAGCCTATATCGTCCGTCACTTTTTTTTAGACCTGACATTTTTTCTTCAAACTTTCATACTTTTACATTATGAACAATTATCAAGATTATGAAGAGTACCGGAGGTGGTGGTCAGCTTCAAGCCTGACATTATGGGGGTGTGCCATTCAGACTGTATTCAATTTAATCGGTCTATCCCTATTGATGTATTTTGCCTATAATGCAACAGACATCCTCCTCAGCGGCATAGTGCCATCATTGGCATCAATGAGTATGGATTATTATATGGACAGGTTTAGCGGGTACTTTGGAGGAGCCGTCATCTGCTTTTTCATCGCTTTCCTGGGGTACGTAGTCTATCTGATCGGTATATGCAGGTTCAGAGGAGTTCAAAGATCACCGGAATCAGGAACGCGTACAAGAAACATAATGCTGGCCGAACTCACAATGCCGGTCCTGAACATACTTTTTTTTGTGGCCTGTATTTCGAGCAATAAAGTCTTATTCATGTTGGCGTATTGGCCAAAAGCCACATTAGTGGCCATGGCGGCGATTTTCCTGGCTACAGTCATCATACCGCTTGTGGAGTTCAAAGCCCTATCGAAAGAAGCGTCATGGTCAGAAACAGCGCACAAAGGAGCATCCGACCTTTGTCTCTGCTACTCCTGCACATTGTGGGGACTGGGTGCCGTCATTGTCGGTGCAATACTTATAGCCTGTCTGATCTATTCCACAATAAACAAACTTCAATCCTTAAGTTACGGCTATTACGGGGACACCCTCGGAAGAATAAACTCATTAACTCAAGAGGCTTACAATCTGGCTGCCTCTGTTAGGACAGTTCTGTTGTTTGTCAGCCTCGCTGTTATCATCTGCGCTTTGATGCACTCTATCTACAAGATTAAAGGATGGAACAAAATCAAGCATGGAGCCCGGGAGAAATCGGAAGAAACCGCAACTATGGTGTCTACCACTGGCCACAGCTTCTGCCACCACTGCGGTGCGAGGCTCCCGGATGAAGCCTCATTCTGCCCCGGATGCGGAACAGCCGTAGCAACCATGCCGGAGACTGAGCCGGAGGCCGAAATTGCAGTGGAACCGCAGGAAGAAAACACCTACGAAGAAGATTATGATGAAGACAATAAAAAGAAATGGCTGAAATGGGGTGGAATAGCAGTAGGAATCATCGCTATCGCAGCCGGAATCTGGGCATTGTCGGGAGGATCCGACAAAACAGAGGCCAACTCGAAAATATTCGTAAACAGCAGTCCTGTCTACAAGTCTATAGAGAACGGTTCAGGTACAAATTTACTTGCCATGTTAGATTACGGCACTCCCGTACATAAATTAGCCGGAACGAAGAAAGATGACGTCTGGTCCGAAATCGTATTTGAGCAGAACGGAAAGAGCACAAAGGGCTTCATAAACAAGCACGACATGATGATTCTTGATGATTTCGCCATTCTGGACGAATCGGGGTTTGACGTCGTAGACGTCAGGAAGCAAATACCAGAGAGAATGTATCGACTGGCAATAGCACGTGCCATCAAAAGCCTTGACGGAGACTGGAAGCTTGAGATAATAGACCAAATCGACCAATATGCCAACTCGAGATATGTGCCCATCAGAGGAGCAGCTCCATCGGAGTCATGCTTTGTATTCGCCTTGGTGAACAAGGAGGATGCAGATAAAAGGAAAGCTTTCGTCTACAGCACGCCCGAAATTTTCGAGGAAGGAAGCATCGAAAATCCCGTGTATCTCTACAATGAGGATATTCCTATCGACAAGAGCACGATCATCGACGTCACCTACAACAAGACGAAGAAACAATATACAGTGAGCTATCTGATCGGCTACGGCTACTGCGGTGAAGACGAGGCTGACGAAAATATTTATGAAGAGGAGGAATACATCAGCACATATTATGGACCGATAGAACTAAAAGGACAAATAGACGAAAAATATGACATTACCATGACTCTGTATAAGCACGATGACCATTCCCTGACCGGTCACTATGAATACACTAAATACAAAACACCGATTCAACTGACAGGACAATATCACACCAACAATGACGGAATGCAGGATTTTGTAATAGATGAATCTGTAGATGGGGAAATAGTGGGGTCCTTCATAGGCAGGTTTACCGGGGACTCATTCAGTGGCAAATGGATGAATGCCGACAGAACGAAGGAATTGCCATTCAAGCTCGACAGATAAGTCCGGGAAGCAAATTCTACCTTTCCAAGCCCACTTTGTTGGCGAACTGTAGGCGATTTAGAAAAAAATAACTAAATTTGCCTTCACAAACCAACACTCCGACATGACCTACCTCACCATCTATCCGACATCGATCGACGAGAAAGCCATAGCCCGGGCAGTGGAGACACTGCGCGACGGTGGAATCGTAATATATCCAACCGACACGGTGTACGCCTTGGGATGCGACGCGCTCAACAACCGCGCCATCGAGCGGCTCTGCGCCTACAAGGGCATCAACCCCGCTAAGCAGCATCTATCGGTGGTATGTGCCGACATATCGCAGGCTTCGGAATATGCCCGCATCGACAACAAGGCGTTCCAGCTTCTCAAACGCAACCTTCCGGGTGCGTACACATTCATCCTGCCCGCCTCGCCGAAACTGCCTAAAGCCTTCAAAGGACGGCGCACCGTAGGCATCCGTGTGCCCGACAACGCCATTGCCCGTCGCCTGGCAGAGGCGCTGGGTGGTCCGCTGCTGTCGGCATCCGTAAAGATCGCTCCCGAACGTCCTGAAGAAGCCACCAATCCCGAATCGCTCGAAATGAACTACGAACAGATCGCCGACATGATAATCGACGGCGGCGAGGGAGGCACACGCCTGTCGGCAGTCGTGGACCTCACCGACTCATCCAATCCCGAAATAATACGTGAAGGCAACCCACTGAAATGATAATCCGCACAGTAAGCAAAGACGAATACTACGAAGCTTTCCCTAAGGGCCGCAACGTGTTCACATCGCGTGCGTTCGTCGACGTCACCCCGGGAAAGAAGGTGGAGGTGAGATTCTTCATGGGCATCGACGAGAATTTCCGCCCAAGGCTCGGGCTTGTGGCAGGCTACCGCGACGGCGAGTGGCATGCTCCCTACTCCGCCCCGTTCGCCGCCCTTGACTACAGAAAGCCACAACAGCTCGAGACCATCTACGATTTCATCTCCGAGCTTACGGCCACCCTCTCCGCCCCCCTGCACATTACCCTCCCCGCCGACTTCTACGATCCCGTGATGCTGCCCAAGACCGCCGGAATCCTGGGCAACTACGCACAAAAAAAGACCTTCGACTTTGATTTCTACTACCCCACCGCCGGCTACGGCTCTTATATCGACAGCCTCGACCATGCGGCGCGCAAGAACCTGCAGCGTGCCCTCGCCTCCGGATTCAGGATGGAACAGACATCGGATCTGCACCGTGCCTACGATGTGATACGCATCAACCGCGCCACCCACTCCTACAGCCTTGCCATGACTGAGGAGCAGGTGGGCTTGACCGCCGGAGCCGTCACAACCGACCTGTTCGTGCTCTCCCTCGACGGCTCAGATGTAGCAGCGGCGATAGTGCAGCATGTGGCAGAAGGCATCGTGCAGGTGCTATACTGGGGCGACGTGCCGGGCTACAGCGACCGGCGCCCGATGAACCTTCTCCCCTACCTCCTCTTCGGCCATTATGCCAAGGCGGGAATCAGGATAGTGGATGTGGGCACCTCCTCCACCTCCGGCATCCCAAATACCGGGTTGTGCCGCTTCAAGGAATCGGTGGGATGCAAGGTTGCGCTGCGCCCGACATTTGTTTTCTGAAAGAATTTTGCGTAACTTTGCATCAGAATATGGGACGACTCCTCGCCATCGATTTCGGACGCAAGCGTTGCGGCATCGCCGCAACCGATGATCTGCGCATCATCGCCAACCCCCTGACCACCGTGCGTACCTGCGACCTGAATGACTTTGTAAAAGACTATATCTCCTCCCACAGTGTTGACAAGATTATCGTCGGATTTCCCACCACCATGCGTGGCGAGCCGTCAGAGTCGCAGAAATATCTCATCCCGGCCATGAAGAGCCTGGGGAAAGCCGTGCCGGGTATCGACATCGAATACTACGACGAACGCTTCACCTCCGTGCTTGCCCACAGGGCGATGATTGACGGAGGCATGAAGAAATCCGACCGCCGCGACAAGGCCGTGGTCGACATGATTTCCGCGTCGATCATCCTCAACGATTATCTCGCAAGCATATCTTCAAGATTATGAAACTACCTATATATCTCTACGGCCACCCGGTGCTGAGGGCCGTTTCCACTGAAATAGCACCCGACTATCCCGATCTGCAGAAGCTCATCGACGATATGTTCGAAACAATGTATTTCTCAGAAGGTGTAGGTCTCGCCGCTCCTCAGATCGGCAAGAACATACGCCTCGTAGTGATCGACGCCGATCCGCTGGCAGAGTCTTTCCCCGAATGCAAGGGATGGAAGAAGGCCCTGATCAACCCACAGGTGGAGGTGCTCGACGGCCCCGTGGAGAGCCGCGCCGAAGGATGCCTGAGCCTTCCCGGACTGTCGGAGGACGTGAAGCGCACCGAGCATATACGCCTGCGCTGGATGGATGAGCAGTTCCAGCCCCACGAGGAGGAATTCACGGGATTCCTCTCACGCATTATCCAGCATGAGTGTGACCATCTCGAAGGCAAGGTGTACATGGACCACGTGTCTGCCGCCCGCCGCCTGCTTGACAAAGCCAAGCTATCCAATATTGTCAACGGCAAGATCCGCTGCGACTACCCCGTGCGCTTCGCCCCGCGCAAGAGGAAGTGAGGTTGCTGGCACAGCCCGCTGAAACTCGCAGCTTGGGAAAAAAGCCAGCTCTGCTGAATTATTCATTTTTCATTATTCATTTTTCATTAGTTAACTATGGCTGACGACAAAAAAATAATTTTCTCGATGGTAGGCGTATCCAAGACCTACCCTCCCCAGAAGACTGTGCTGAAGGACATCTATCTGTCGTTCTTCTACGGTGCTAAAATAGGTATCATCGGTCTGAACGGTGCCGGTAAATCCACATTACTCAAGATCATAGCTGGACTCGACAAGAGCTATCAGGGCGAAGTGGTGTTCTCCCCGGGCTACTCAGTGGGTTATCTCGAACAGGATCCGAAGCTCGACCCCGACAAGACAGTGATCGAAGTGGTGCGCGAAGGCGTGCAGCCGGTAATGGATCTTCTTGCCGAGTATGATCAGGTGAACGCCGCCTTCGGTGACCCCGAGGTGCTTGAGGATCCCGACAAGATGGATGCTCTGATCGCTCGCCAGGCCGAGCTGCAGGACAAGCTCGATGCAGCCGACGCATGGAACATAGATTCCAAGCTCGAACGCGCCATGGATGCCCTGCAGTGCCCGCCCGATGACCAGAAGATCTCCACCCTCTCGGGCGGTGAACGCCGCCGCGTGGCCCTCATCCGCCTGCTTCTGCAGCAGCCCGACATCCTTCTGCTCGACGAGCCCACCAACCACCTCGACGCCGAATCGATCGACTGGCTCGAGCAGCACCTGCAGCAATACCCCGGCACGGTGATAGCCATCACCCACGGCCGCTATTTCCTCGACCATGTGGCAGGCTGGATTCTTGAGCTCGACCGAGGTGAGGGCATTCCCTGGAAGGGTAACTACTCGTCATGGCTCGACCAGAAAACCAAGCGCATGGCTCAGGAAGAGAAACAGGCCAGCAAGCGCCGCAAGACCCTCGAACGCGAGCTCGAATGGGTGCGCATGGCTCCTAAGGCACGTCAGGCGAAGGGCAAGGCGCGTCTGTCGAGCTACGACCGTCTGCTCAACGAGGACCAGAAACAGAAGGAGGAAAAGCTGGAGATATTCATCCCCAACGGTCCGCGTCTCGGCAACAAGGTGATCGAAGCCAACGGCCTGTCAAAGTCGTTCGGATCAAAGAAGCTGTTCGAGAACCTGTCATTCATGCTGCCGCCCAATGGCATCGTGGGTGTGATAGGACCTAACGGAGCCGGCAAAACCACCTTGTTCCGCCTCATCATGGGTCAGGAGACTCCCGATGCCGGAACTTTCGACGTGGGCGAGACAGTGAAGATAGCCTACGTGGACCAGACCCACCACGATCTCATCCCCGAGAAAACGGTCTACGAAGTAATCTCGCAGGGTGTTGACTCATTCCGTATGGGAGGACGCGACGTCAATGCACGTGCCTACCTGTCGAAATTCAATTTCACAGGAGCCGACCAGGAGAAGAAGATCGCCGTGCTGTCCGGCGGTGAGCGCAACCGCCTGCACCTGGCCATGGCCCTCAAGGAAGAGGGCAACGTGATACTGCTCGACGAACCCACCAACGACATCGACGTGAACACGCTCCGTGCACTTGAGGAGGGTCTCGACGATTTCGCAGGCTGCGCTGTTGTGGTAAGCCACGACCGCTGGTTCCTCGACCGCATCTGCACCCACATCCTGTCGTTCGAAGGCGACGGCAAGGTGGTGTTCTACGAAGGTTCCTACAGCGACTATGAGGAATACAAAAAGCAGCAGAACGGAGGCAAGGAACCCCCGCGCCGCCGCTACCGCAAGCTCATGGACTGATCCGCTCCTCAATCCACATAAGGGTGCATCATTTATGGTGTACCCTTTTTTATGCACCTCCCACAGAGGAGTGCAAGGCAAAATCCCCATGCTTCTGCCACGAAATGTCAGGGTTAATGACTACCTTTGCGGAAACAAATGAACAATGGCAACATCAGTAAGACTAATCCGACGATATGTCTGGCTCATCGACACGATCCGTCAGGCCAAACGCATCACCCTCGAAGAAATCAACCGGAAATGGATGGAAGAAAAAACATTGCGACTGGAAGATGAAGGTGAGATTCCGGAACGCACCTTCCACCGTCACCGCCAGGCCATAGCCGATATCTTCGGCATTGACATAATCTGCAACCGTTATGACGGCAACACCTACTGCATCGACAACGAGGAAGCTCTCTCACAGCCATCGTTCACATCATGGCTCTTCAACGGACTCGCCATCGACAATCAGCTTATGGCCGACAAACACATTGCCGAACGAATCATATTCGAGGAAACACCCGGAGGTAACGAATACCTGTCGCCCATCGTCGAGGCTATTGCCAAAAACATGGTAATCAACCTGACATATACACGCTTCAATTCCGGGAATGAACGTCAATGGACAGTGGAGCCATACGGATTGAAGCAGTCCGGTCACCGCTGGTATCTTTTTGCAAAAAGAAGAGGATCTGACTACCCGATGGTGCTTGCCCTCGACCGCATCACCTCCTTAAAAGCTACCGATGAGACATTCGAAAGGGATTCTTCTATAGACATCACCGAACATTTCAAGGATGTCATCGGTGTGAATGTCGACGAGGATTTCGACTGCGAGTCAGTCACGCTCAGGATCTACGGTCAGCAGCGAGCCTACATCGAAGCCCTGCCCCTCCACAAGTCACAACGCCTTATCTCCCACACTGCCGAATATTCCGACTACGGATTCATCCTGCGTCCCGAATACGAATTCCAGCATGCCATCCTCGGCCTCGGCAACGATGCCGAAATCCTCTCCCCCTCCTGGCTACGCGACGAGATGAGATGGTACGCCACAGAGCTCCTCCAACGCTACTCCGAATCGCTCTGACAGAAATCAACTACACGCCAGCAGCCGATGGCATCCTGCCAAAAATGGCAATCAGTTCTTATATTAGGACATCAACCATCCCAATATAAGAACTGAGGTTTACTGGTTCCACCAATGTGATTACTTGAAGAGATTGTAGGCGGCGACACCAAGGAGAGCGATGATGGCCACTAAGATTCCTCCGAGGATGATGACACCCCACTTGACAACCTTGAGTATGCCGGCAAGTGTTTCACTGCTCTTGGCAACCGTTGCCTGTAGCAGGTTCAGCCCTCCGCCAACTACGGCGAGCGCGTCATCAGCCCATCCGACTACGGGGATGACATCGGGAATTATATCAATGGGGGAAATAGCATAGAGAGCACAGATGACTGCCCATACCCATGCACTGGTTGTTGAGGGACTTTCAGTTAATTCCATGTCGTATTATTTTTTAAGTTTCGCAATATTATATACTCATTATATACTCGCTTTCATATCTTGCAGACCTTTAGATGCCTCGGCATGAAGGCCATTCATCTTCTTGAAGTCCGCGCCATTTTTACCATGAAAGCACAAAATTACAGACACGATATGTCAGATGGCGGCATATCTGCCAGAAAATGTCTTACATTAGCTTTCCGGTTTTTCTTGTCAACAGGGAGCCGCATTTCGGGCATGGCGGCAACATCACCAATACGAAGCCACCCAGGCCATGTGTAAACTCGTGTCCGCAGCGCAGACATTTCCGCTTTTGAATCTCTACCAGCATAACATTTCTTTTTTCTCACAAAATTACACACCAACCCTGCCATTTCATGGCAGGATATATGAAAATTTGAAAATGCACGCATAAACTAAGTGCATTTTCTCATACATAATTTTTTCCGAAGCGGATTAAACTTTTTTCCGCGTTGCGATGTTATAATAGTACAAACAGCAGAAAGAAGCAAGGCAAAAGAATTAGTTTTTTCATAGGATTAGATTTTTAAGTTTTTACGGAGCGGTTGCCGGGAGGCAGCCGCTCTGAGTCTATGGTCCCGACCAATAATGGTTTTCACCATTTTGCAGTATGACTGCAAGTCATTTTGGATATTCGCCCTTGAGTTCGTCGATTTTCACCAGACCGTTGATTACGGCATAGATCGCCAGACCCGCCGAAGAATGGATCTCAAGCTTCTGGGCGATATTGCGGCGATGGGTGGTGACGGTGTGGACCGACAGACATAGTTTGTCCGCTATCTGCTTGTTGGACATTCCCCGGGCCACGCATGCCACAATCTCCTGCTCCCTGCCGCTAAGTTCCTCTGTCGGGATATCCTCAGCAGGGGCTTCAGGCGCCTTTTCAGCATTCTCTATCACCACAGCCTCGTATCTTGCCACAGCGGGCACGAAGATATCATCTTCCACCTTACAGTGATTTACAAGATCCTGCTCGCAATTGATGATGCTGAAAAGCGCGGTGTTCAGCAGATTGTTGTTCCTTTGCGGGAGGTATCTCACGATGAGCTCCTTCAGTTCCTGCAGCTTGTTGTGTATGCTGTGGTGTCCGGAGGCAAACACCGATATGCTGTAGGATGAGTCGAGAGAACCGTTCAGAAGATCGCGCACATATACAAACACCGTGTTGTTCTCATACTCCATGTGGCGGCGCACCTCCTCGCTGTAAGAGTCATAGAACTGCAATATGAGCATCGCCACCTCATCGCGACCAGAACAGTCGATCGCCTCAATAAGGCTGCGACGGATTCGAGGAAGGCAGAAATCGAGGAAATAGGAATGAGCGTTCTCCAGATATTTCATCAGCGAAGGTATGGATATCTCGTCATCGCAGCGGTGACCGAACGATATGTAATTGGCCACGGCGAGAAATGTGCCGCAATCCACCTGCTGGTGGGCGCAGATATCGGCTATCGTCTTGTCGCCGAAGCCCAGCGAGATGCCGAAACGGCTCAACGCCATCAGTAGCATGGGATTATGGTCGATGAGGTCGCGCATGCGTGTAGCTTCCGTATATTCCTGAACAGTACTCATTTTCAAAACCAGTTTTCTCAGCAAAATTACTAAAAATATCCGTAATAAGGAAAAATTTATTCCTTGCAATGAACATTTGGGCTGCATGTAATGTTATAATAGTACAAACAGCAGAAAGAAGCAAGGCAAAAAGAATTAGTTTTTTCATAGGATTAGATTTTTAAGTTTTAACCGCAGCGGTTGTCGTGACGACAGCCGCTGCGGTTTTTATAGCTTATATAGCTTCTATTTTGCAAATCCGAAAATTGTCCCTAACTTTGTAAAACTCCCCTGCCCTGTAAATATCCCTCGAAATGAATATGGAAAAATTTCTTCGCCGATTGAGCAAAGGCTATAAGATCCTCGTATATGTCACGTGGCCATTTATAATAGTGGTTTTCACAATCTTCATAATAATATTCAAAACCTGACACAGCCATGAAAAAAGAGGATTTCATACAGCTATACTCCAATATCATTCTTATCACGTGGCTACTCCTCATCACTATTCCATTCGAATTTTCATTTTTTATATTCGCCATGTCGGGAGGTGCATCATTCCTTGAATCGTATATTTCCAATGGAGATTTGGAAACAGCACTCGCAGTATTATGTTTTATCCCGGTATTTGCAGCTATGGCCGCGGTGTGTTTTTTACCTTGGGCAACATTTGTGGCTATTATTGCCTTAGTCATTTCACGCATAAAAAAAGACATCACTTTCAAGGATGCCTTCTGCAAGGTGTATAAGTGGAGTGTATGGATCACATTCCCGCCACTGATTGTGGCATCGCTTATTATATGTAGCTAAATACATTAGTCCATCGGCAACTGTCATTGCCGGGCGTAAGCGAGGACGGTAGGGGATTCGACATCGACACCGAACTCTTTGGCGCGGGCAAGGATGGCGCGGGCCAACTTTGGCTTTAGCTCTTCAGGACAATAACGGAAATATGCCTCGGCGGCGCGCACGTGTGCTGCGTCAGGCATAGGATACTCTCGGCGTTCGGGCAGTCCGAAGACACTGTCGGGGAGCGATTCTTTTTCTTTGTAAGTGAGACGGTCGTTCATAATATCAAGCGTTAGTAATTAATTATAAATTAAGTATCTTTTAGCTGTAGCCTTATATTAGAACACTGACCCGGAAGAAAAGTTATAGATAAAACCGAAATTACCGTTATTGTTGGTGATTTTGGCATTGCCGCCAGGACGAGGGCGTCGCGCCTCCCAGTCAGAGGTCGATATGGCGAGCCTCGATATGGTGGTGCATGAACACCGAAGCCAGGTCGCTGAACTTATCGGGATGCTCGGTGGTGAGATATTCCACGGTAGCTCCACGTGAGAGACGACATTCCATCTCGGGATGCCGGGCCAGATAATCCGCCAGGCTCTCAGCCACTATCTCGCCCTGACTCACCACCAGAGCTGACGGCGGCACAGCATCACGTATCTGCGGATACAGGAGAGGATAGTGCGTACAGGCAAGAATCACCGTGTCGATGTCAGGACATTTGTCGAAAAGCCTCTGCACATCGCGGCGCACGAAATACTCAGCCCCGGGAGTATCGCTCTCCCTGTTTTCCACCAGCGGCACCCACATCGGGCAAGCCTGGGAATATGTGCGGAAACCGGGATACAGCTTCTCCACTTCGATGTCGTAAGAACCCGAGGCCACGGTACCGGGTGTGCCGAAGAGCCCTATGTTGCCGTTGCGTGTGAGCTGTCCGATTTTCTCCACCGTGGGACGTATCACCCCGAGCACACGGCGCGAAGAGTCGATAAGCGGGAGATCTCGCTGCTGTATGGATCGCAACGCCTTGGCGGAAGCCGTATTGCAGGCAAGTATCACCAACGGGCAACCCTGCGAGAACAGATATTTCACAGCCTGTAGCGTGAACTCATACACGCAACCGAACGAACGGGTGCCGTAAGGCGCACGCGCATTGTCGCCAAGATATAGGTAATCATACTCCGGGAGAACGGAGATGATCTCCCGGAGTATGGTAAGGCCGCCGTAGCCGGAGTCAAAGACTCCGATGCGTCCGGATATGTTAGGATCTGCCAATGAAAAATGAAAAATGAAGAATTAAAAAGTGAAAAACGAAGCGTCATGCCGGATGGCATTTTTCATTTTTCACTTTTCATTATTAATTATCTTAAAGCCTCTTGCGGATCTCCTCGGTCTCGTTCTCATATCCGGGTTTGGCGAGAAGCGCGAACATATTACGCTTGTAGGCCTCCACACCGGGCTGGTTGAACGGATTCACACCGAGCATGTATCCACTGATGCCGCAGGCAATCTCGAAGAAATAGATAAGCTGACCTAAATATTTCTCCTGGATAGCGGGCAGGGTGATGGTGATGTTGGGTACGCCGCCGTCGATATGAGCCAGCCGGGTGCCGAGTTCAGCCATCTTGTTCACCTCATCCACACGCATTCCGGCGATGTAGTTCAGGCCATCGAGGTTGTCCTTGTCAGATGGGATGATCGTCTTGTGCTCAGTCTTCTCGACGGTGATGACAGTCTCGAAGATAGTGCGCCCACCATCCTGTATCCACTGGCCCATGGAGTGGAGGTCAGTTGTGAAATCCACCGCAGCGGGGAAAATGCCCTTGTGGTCCTTGCCCTCGCTCTCGCCGTAGAGCTGCTTCCACCATTCGGCGAAATAATGGAGCTTGGGATTATAGTTGACGAGGATCTCGATGCCCTTGCCATCGCGATAGAGGGCGTTGCGGGCGGCGGCATACCTTACGGCGATGTTGGCCTGGTCCTTGACGGTGAGGGCTGTCTGCATCTCCTTTGCGCCATCGATCAGGGCGGTGATGTCGAATCCGGCCACAGCGATAGGAAGCAATCCTACGGGGGAAAGCACAGAGAAACGTCCGCCCACCGAATCCTCGATCACGAATGTCTTGTAACCTTCCTCGCCGGCGAGCTTACGGAGAGCCCCCTTCTTGGCATCGGTGATGGCCACGATGCGCTTCGACGCCTCTTCCTTGCCAATCTGGCTTTCGAGCTGCTCCTTGAGCAGACGGAAAGCGATGGCAGGCTCGGTGGTGGTGCCCGATTTCGATATAACGATGATGCCGAACTTCTTATCCTTCAGATACTGCTGCAGCTCATAGAGATAATCCTCGCCGATATTCTGTCCGGCGAAGAGCATCACCGGCCCATGCTTACCGGCCCCGTAGGCCGCGAAAGAATTGCTAAGGGCCTCGATGACAGCCTTGGCACCAAGGTAGCTTCCGCCGATACCGATGCTCACCACCACTTCGCAGCTCTCGCGCAGAGCCTGGGCGCAGACGTTGATATCATCGATAAGGGCCTTGTCGGTGCGCGATGGCAGGTCGACCCACCCGAGGAAATCATTGCCGGGAGCATCGGCCTTAAGCACATGAGCGAGAGCGTCCTCGGCTTCCTTGTAAAGCCCCGACACCTTCTCCTCGCTTACGGTGCCGTAAATGTTTTTGATGTCTAATCCGATATTTTCCATATTATAAAGTATGATATATAATCTGTGGATAATGGTATCTGCAAAATTAGCGATTATTCACAAGTTTTGCGCATAAAAGAGCCGAAAAATTGTTTTTTTCGATTAATTTAATTGCCAATTAAAAAATTATGCTTAATTTTGACGCATAAAAGCCTTAGCTAATTAGTAACTAACCTATACCGATCATTATGGAAATGCGTGACCCCTCCTCTCCGGAGCTCAACAAAGCCAGCGAGGAGCAGACCCTTACCCAACCGGTGGCCGATGCAATCGACCAGACCGTGACTGCCGAAAATATTGATGAACCGGCCGACCCTGAGGCAATCGCTGAAGAAGAGGCCACCGAGGCCATCGAAGAGAGCTTAGCCCGGGAGCAGGAGACCAAGCCGCTCACCAAAGCCTTGCTCATCGAAGAGGCACAGGCCATGCTCGACAAAGAGGCCGCCTTGCTGCAACGCGAGGCAATCACAAGGCTGCGCCAGCATTTCAACACGCTCCGCAAGATCGAGATAGAGGAAGCCCGCACCAGATGGAGCGAAGAAGGCAATGCCCCCGAGGATTTCGTGCTCGGCGAGGATGCCGACGAAATCCGCTTCAACGAGATCATCGCACAGGTGCGCGACAAGAAAAACGCCTGGGCGGCCGAAAAAGAGCTTGAGCGCCAGAACAATCTGCAGGCCAAGAACGAGATCATCGACCAAATCAACGCTTTGGCCGTGGACACCGACAATGTGAACCGCACTTTCCCGCAATACCGCGAGCTGCAGGACCGCTTCAACGCCATCGGCGAAGTGCCCCCGACAGACGAGACCTCCGTTTGGAAAAGATTCCAGGAAGCGCGCGAGCACTATTCCGACAATCTCAAGATCAACAAAGAACTTCGCGACTACGATTTCAAAAAGAATCTCGATGCCAAGAAACTCCTCATCAGCGAAGCCGTGGCCCTCGACGGAGAGAGCGACGTGATAGTGGCATTCCGGCGGCTGCAGGAGCTCCATGACAAGTGGCGCCAGATTGGTCCTGTGGCGAAGGAGTTAAGAGAAGACCTGTGGGCGGAGTTCAAGGATGCATCCGCCAACATCAACAAGAAATACCAGACATTCTTCGAAGAGCGCAAGGCAAGAGAGCAGAAGAACGAGGAGGCCAAGAACGCCCTTTGCGACAAAATCGAGGAAATAGACTTCACTGTCTTCAAATCGTTCAACGACTGGGAACAGGCTACCGCCCAGATCATCGCACTGCAGAACGAATGGAAGACCCTTGGATTCGCATCGCGCAAGGTCAACAACGCCCTGTTCGCCCGCTTCCGCCAGCGCTGCGACGAATTCTTCACCGCCAAAGCCACATATTTCAAATCAGTGAAGGAAGAATACGCCGCCAACCTCGCTAAAAAGACAGCACTCGCCGAACGTGCCGAGGCCCTGAAGGACAGTACCGACTGGCGCAAGTCCACTGATGAATTCGTAGAGCTGCAGAAGCAATGGAAGACCATAGGAGCCGTGCCCAAACGCCACAGCGACGCGATATGGAAACGCTTCATGACTGCCTGCGACTATTTCTTCGACAAGAAAAAAGAAGCGACATCAGGTCAGCGCTCCGCCGAACAAGCCAACCTGCAGGCCAAGCTCGCGATCATCGACGAGCTGAAAGCCATCACCGAAGAGACCCCCGATGCAGAAGCCACGGCAAAGCTGCGCGAGCTGCAGGACCGCTGGCAGCAGGTGGGTCACGTGCCATTCCGCGACAAGGACAAGGTGAACGGCAGCTACCGCGAACTCACCGGAGCCCTGCGCGCACGCCTCAACATGCGGGAGAACCGCGCACGCATGGACCGTTTCGAGGCCAACATATCACAGCTCAGCGGCGACCAGCAGAAGCTCTACCGCGAACGCGACCGCCTGGTGCGCGCACTAGAGACACGCACCAGCCAGATACGTACATACGAGAACAATATCGGTTTCCTCACCTCCAAATCAAAGTCGGGCGAGAATATGCTCAACGAATTCCGCAACAAGATCGTGCGCCTGAAGGAGGACATCGCACAGATCAAGGAGAAAATCGACCTCATCGACAGTAAACTCAACTAATGTCCGAAGGTTTCAGGTTTCCGGTCTCAGGTCTCAGGTTGTAGAAGCAAAATAAGCTGCATTCCACACCTGGAACCTGAGGCCTGAAGCCTGAAACCTAAAACAATCGCTTGATGTCAATATTCAAAAGGCGCAGGATAGGAAAATATCTACCAGGAATATTCACGTTTTCAGACCTTCTGTGCGTGAATATTCTCTTTGCCATATCCCTGCTTTTCAATCCTGAAGTAAGCGACCTGCCCCGCATCAAGACCATCTGGGTGCTGGTGTCGACATCGTTCGTGCCGATGCTCTTCTGGTTCTACAACAAGCCCCACTACCACCGTGCCATGACGATGGAGATACTCATCAAGGATGCGTTCCTGGTTGTGGTGGTCCACGGACTCTTCTTCGTGTCGCTTCTCGCTTACCTCGACATAGAAATCCCATTCCGGGAATACCTCACCTTCTACTCTCTGATGTGTGTGGGAGTGCCGCTCTGGTGGCTCGTGTCGCGCAGCATCCTCAAGGTGTTCAGGCGCAGAGGCTACAACTTTGTGAGAGTGGGCATAGTGGGCACCGGCCCGATGGCGCAACGGCTCTACAAGGAGCTCAACACCGACGCGGGATTCGGCTACAAAGTGATGGGATTCTTCTCCGACCATCCCTTTCCGGATTTTGACGGACCGGTGATCGGCACAATCGATGATATAGGAGAAAAAGCCCGTGAACTCAATCTCGACCAGATATTCTACACTCTGTCAGGCTCCGATGAGCAGAAACTCACAAAAGTGCTCAAGATCTGCGACGACAACATGATTCAGTTCTACTACGTGCCCCAGCTCCCGCGGCGTGTGCTACGCAGCTTCGAGCTCCACCGCATCGGCGGCATGCCGCTTCTGTCGATACGCCGCAATCCGCTGAGCAATATGGTGAACCGCGTGATCAAACGCACGTTCGACATCGTGTTCTCCTCCACCTTGCTCCTGCTCTCGCCCCCGATAGTGCTGCTCATCGCACTTGGCATAAAGCTGTCTTCGCCGGGCCCCATCCTTTTCATCCAGGAGCGCACAGGCTACAAAGGACGCACTTTCAGATGCTGGAAATTCCGCACCATGCACGTCAACTCCGACTCCGAGCGCCGTCAGGCCACGGCCGATGACCCACGCACATTCAAATTCGGAAAATTCATGCGCCATGCCAGCATCGACGAGCTTCCACAATTCTGGAACGTGCTCATGGGCGACATGTCGGTGGTGGGACCGCGTCCCCACATGCTCAAGCACACCGAGGAATACACCAAGCTCATCGACCCCTACATGGTGCGCCACATAGTGAAACCCGGCATCACCGGCTGGGCACAGATCAACGGATACCGCGGCATCACCGACGAGCTGTGGAAGATGGAGCGCAGGGTGGAGCACGACGTCTGGTACATCGAGAACTGGACCTTCCTTCTCGACCTCAAGATTGTCGGCCGCACAGTGATCAACGCCTTCTCAGGCGAAAAAAATGCTTTCTGATACGCTCACAAAAACCAAGTCCCACCAATCCAAAGCTCCCACACATCCATGAGCAATACAGTCATCACCATAGGCCGCCAATTCGGCAGCGGAGGCAGAGAGCTCGGCAAAGTTCTCTCCCGCAAGCTCGGCATCCCATTCTACGACAAGGAACTGCTGCACCAGGCGGCCCGCGAGGCAGGCATCAATCCCGAATTCTTCATCCAGAGTGATGAGCGCATGCCAAGTTTCTTCGGCACCACCATCCCCATGCCCTTCGCCACCAGTGTCATCCCCTGGCAGAGTCCCTCTTACTCAATGTACGACAACCCCCTCTACCAGGCACAGAGCAGCTTCATCCATTCGCTCGCCGAGAAGGAACCATGCATCATAGTGGGACGCACCGCCGACTACGTCCTGCGCGACATCCCGGGGGTGGTGAACGTCTTCGTTTGCGCCGCGCTGACCGACCGCGCAGAAAGGATAATGCGCCGATGTGAATGCGACAACAAGGTGAAAGCCATAAAAATGGCGGAGAAGATGGACAAGCTGCGTGCCAGCTACTACAATTTCTACACCGACAAGCGCTGGGGCGACCCGGCGTCGTACGACATCACCTTTAATTCATCGATGATGAGTATCGAGTCGATCGCCGATGTACTCATCGAATATCTCCGCCACCGTCAGGCATAGGATTATGTCGATAAAAACGCGGCAAACGTCTATCATCACTTTACCGCATAGTGTCGATTGCCTAACTTAGCATGAATTTCCCGAGCGGAAGCTGAGGGCCAAAGGTTGGACTATCCTTCACCCTTGGCTCCTAACCCTTAACCCTTATAAAGATGCTGAGTCTGAAAAAAGTCGACCGACAACAGAAATTGAGGTTCTTCACACACCTCATAGTCATACTGATGCTCTTCTTCCTGCCTGAGCTGATGATGAGCTACGCAAATCCCCACCGCTGGTCGCCGTGGGCGAAGATGATGTATCTGAAATCGGCTATTTTCGTGGCATTCTTTTACATCAACTACTACCTGATAATCACCCACACGCTCTTCAGCCGACGGCAGAACTATGTGGCTTTCGTGGCATGGAACCTTATGCTCATCGTGATCTACATAGGCACGTACTACTACGTGGCTCCGCATTTTATGTGGAACGGCGGCTACAGGCCCAGACACGACATGCCGGGACACATTGGCATGATAAAATTATGGTCGCACATCCTGCGCGACCTCGCCATGATCGTGCTCACAATCGCCCTGAGCGCGTTCCTGCGGTTCGCAGAGAAATGGTCGGCTATGGAGCGTCACAATCAAGCCCTCCTCGCCTCACAGCGCGAGGACGAGCTGCAAAGCCTCAAGAGCCAGCTCAACCCCCATTTCCTCTTCAACACACTCAACACCATCTATTCCCTTATCGAAGTGAGTCCCACCGAAGCACAGGCGGCGGTACACCAGTTGTCGAGGCTCCTGCGTCATGTGCTATACGAGAATCCGGCGCAGCAGACCCTCGGACAAGAGATATCCTTCGCCGAGAACTACATCTCGCTCATGGAGATGCGCCTGGGCAAGGATGCCATCAAGGCTGATTTCTCCAAGGTGGCCGACCCCGCGCTGAAGGTGCCTCCCTTGCTCTTCGTGACCCTGATAGAGAATGCCTTCAAACACGGCAACACAGGCCACCGACACCAGCCCATAGAGATTTCCATATCATCGGATGCGGATGGCAACATCACATGCCGCACCTTCAACCATTTCGTGCCCAAGACTGCCAAGGAAGACACCGAACACAAAAAAGGCGGCATAGGCTTGAGCAACCTGCGGCGACGGCTGGTGCTACTCTACGGCAACGACGCCAGCCTCACTACCCGGATCGAAGGCGACACCTACACCGCCACACTCCGCATATCCACCAACTCAGAAAAAATCCACCGCCCATGACACCCGTACGCTGCTGTGTAATCGACGACGAACCTTTGGCAGTAAGGCTCATTGCCTCCTACGTGCAACGCACACCCGTGCTGCAGCTCTGCGGCACTTTCAATTCCGCCTCCGAGGCCGTACGCCAGATAATCGACGGAAATATCGACATCGTGTACCTCGACATAGAGATGCCACAGATCAACGGCATAGAGTTTGCCAAAATCATTCCGCCCTCTTGCCGGATAATCTTCACCACCGCCTACGACCGCTATGCCGTGCAGGGCTTCAGGGTCAACGCCGTCGACTATCTGCTAAAGCCCGTCAGCTACGAGGAATTCCTTGAAGCCACCAACCGTGCGGTGAAAGCCATACAGACCGACTCACAGGCCATACAGAAACCCGCTCCACGCCGCGAGTTCCTGCTCGTGAAGAGCGAATACCGCCTGATACAGGTGCGAATCTCCGACATCCTCTACATCGAGGGCCTCAAGGACTATATAAAGATATATGTAGGTGGACACTCCAAGGCCATCCTCACTCTCATGTCCATGAAGGCCATCGAGCAGGCGTTACCCACCGGCGAGTTCATGCGCGTACACCGCTCCTACATCGTCAACACATCAAAAATAAGCATCATCGAACGCAACCATATCATAATAGGCGAGAACGTCATACCCGTGTCTGAATCCTACAGGCAGACTTTCGCCGACTACATCGCCTCCCTCAACCCGGAATAGCCCCTCCTCCGCTTGTCCAAATGTAGGGAAATTTGGCAGAAAACGCCACATTTCCCCACTACACTCCACAGAAATTGCAGCAAATTTGCCGATTTGACACAAATTAAGTATCTTTGCATAAAATTTTGACATAGAAATGGCAGAAATCAATATTGCCGGCATCATGCGCGCGGGAGCCTACTCGCCCAACCACATCGGTAACGATGCCGCCATCTTCAATATAACAGCCGAACAGCTGCGCAAACGCGGCTGTATCGTCAACGTATACTCCGAGGAGCAGTTCGCCGCAGGAATGGTCAAAGAGGATATCATAGTGAACATGTGTCGCGAGCAACGCTCCATATTCAAGCTCCAGGAGCTGGAAGACAAGGGTGCGCTGGTGATAAACTCAGGCTACGGAATCGAGAACTGCACGCGCGAACGCATGACGCGCATCCTCCTGGGAAGCAATATCCCCTATCCCAAGAGCCTGATAGTGAACACCAACGAGAGCGTCAAGGAACTCCTCGACGAAGGAGGGTTCCAGCAGTGCTGGATCAAGCGTGGAGATTTCCATGCCATGCACAAGGAGGATGTATCCTACGTGCGCCATACCGAGGAGGCACAGGAAATCCTGCAGGAATATTTCCTACGTGGCATCAAGCGCGCGGTGATCAACATCCATCTCGAAGGCGACCTGGTGAAATTCTACGGAGTGCACGGCACACCGTTCTTCTACTGGTTCTATCCCTTCGATGCCGGACACAGCAAATACGGCTACGAGGCCATCAACGGCAAGGCCAAGGGCATACCGTTCGACAAGGAATATCTGATCGACATGTGCGGAAAGGCATCCGAGGCACTCGACGTGCAGATCTATGGCGGCGACTGCATAGTGTCGCCTGAAGGCGAGATACGCATCATCGACTTCAACGACTGGCCCAGCTTCGCCCCCTGCCGTCAGGAGGCAGGCCCACACATCGCCAAATGCATAATGTCGGATATACGCAACCATAAATCCTGATACAATGGCAGACAAGAAAGAAAGGAAAGCGGCCTACCTCGACTCGCTCAAGTCGATGGACACCGAAGAGCATATCGACCTCTATTTCTACCGTCGCATCGGATATTTCTGGGCATGTCTGGCCAGGCGGCTGCATGTCACCCCGAACGCCATCACCATCGCCTCGATATTCATAGGCATCGCCGCAGGCGTGGCGTTCTATTTCAACGATATATGGGTGAACATCATCGGAATGCTCCTGCTCATTTGGGCCAACTCGTTCGACAGCGCCGACGGGCAGCTTGCCAGGATGACACACCAGTACTCACGCCTGGGCAGAATCCTCGACGGATTGTCGGGAGATTTCTGGTTCGCCACCATCTATGTGGCTATATGTCTGCGTGAGAACTATACATCGGAATTCTTCATGGCTCATCCGTGGCTCATCTGGGTGATAGCCGTGGTGACGGGACTCTGCCATGCCAAGCAAGCCGCGATGGCCGACTACTACCGCCAGTTCCACCTCTATTTCCTGAAGGGCGAGGAAGGCAGCGAACTCGACAGCAGCGCCGACCTCAAGGCCTCACTCGACGAGATACCCCGAAAAGGCAATTTCTTCAAACGCCTGGTGGCATCTACCTATCTCAACTACACCCGCAACCAGGAGGTGATGACCCCCCAGATGCAGAAGCTGCGCGAGGAGCTGCGCAAGAAATATCCCGACAGGAAAATTCCCCAGTCGTTCCGCGACAAATTCCGTCGCCTTAGCCTGCCACTGATGAAATACACCAACATCCTGTCGTTCAACTGGCGCACGATAGCCCTCTTCACATCCCTGTTCCTGCGCATGCCGTGGCTCTACTTCGCCTTCGAGCTGGTAGTGCTCAATATCCTGATGATATATATGGTGCGCCGCCATGAGCGCATCTGCCGCACCCTTACTGCTGAGCTATGATAAAAGGAATAATTTTCGACTATGGCGGCACAATCGACAGCCGTGGAGAGCACTGGAGCGAGGTGATCTGGCGCGGATGGAAAGCCGCCGGCTTAGATGCCGACAAGAGTGTGTTCCGCGACTGCTACGTGGCTGCCGAGCGCGCCCTCGCCCGTGAGCGCATAATCCTTCCCGACTATGATTTCCGCACCCTCCTCTACCACAAGGCCATAATCGAACTTGAAGAATATGCCCGGCTCACCGGCAACATCACCACACTCTCAATCCCCGGATATGCGGAGAAAATCGCCGCATATTGCGACAGCCAGGCACGGGAATGCATCGAAGAGGCTCGTCCGGTACTCGCCTCTCTGGCGGAGAGATACCCCATGATGCTCGTGAGCAATTTCTATGGCAATGTCGACTCTGTGCTGCGTGCCTACGACGTGCGACGCTATTTCCAGGGCGTGATCGAAAGCGCCGTGGTCGGTGTGCGCAAGCCGGATCCCCGCATCTTCATGCTCGGCGTGGTGGCGCTGGGCTTCAGGCCCGAGGAAATTCTTGTGGTGGGCGACTCGCTGCGCAAGGACATCCTTCCGGCGGAATCTATAGGATGCCACACCGCATGGATCAAAGGCAAAGGCTGGACAGCCGATGAAGACGCAGCCACACATCCATCGCAGATAAAAGGCATCTCAGGAGTGCCGGATGCCATATTAACATATTAATACAGTAAAAACAATAACCCCTACAATAATTCACCTTATTTCACATTTCAACTAAAGAATTAGTATTTTTACGCAAAATTTAGATTACATTATACTAAAGATTTTTTACCAATACAAAAAGTATATGTAACTTTACCGCGCCAAAATGGTGAGAGCGGCTTATCCGGAAAGAAAGATACCGGGACAATCTACCGCAATCATCTCTAATTCAATGAAAAAAAACAAAAACAACTATTTACAGACATGAGCAATCCTAATGTTAAGCCCGCCACGGGCAAGCTTGGTGTGATGGTAGTAGGCCTTGGCGCCGTCTCCACCACTTTCATTACCGGTGTACTGATGGTACGTAAAGGTCTGTCGAAACCCGTAGGTTCGATGACTCAGTACGACAAGATCCGTGTAGGAGAAGGCGAGGACAAGAAATACCTGAAATATTCTGAGATCGTACCTATCGCCGACCTCAACGATATCGTATTCGCAGCCTGGGATGTATACCCCGCAAATGCCTACGAATCGGCAATCAACGCTGAGGTGCTCAAGGAGAAGGACATCGAGCCCGTGAAGGACGAGCTTGTGAAGATCAAGCCCCTCAAGGCCGCTTTCGACAAGAACTACGCCAAGCGTCTCGACGGTGACAACGTGAAGGACGTGAAGGACCGCTGGGACATGATGGAGCAGATCCGCGAGGATATCCGCAATTTCAAGAAAGAGACCGGAGTGGACCGTGTGGTTGTGCTCTGGGCCGCTTCAACTGAAATATATGTGCCTGTCGACATGAAGGTACACGGCACTCTCGCCGACCTCGAGGCTGCCATGAAGGCCGACGACAAAGAGCATATCGCTCCCTCGATGTGCTACGCTTACGCAGCCCTCTCTGAAGGCGCTCCCTTCATCATGGGTGCCCCCAACACCACCGTTGACATCCCCGCAATGTGGGAACTTGCTGAAAAGACCAAGATGCCCATCGCCGGTAAGGACTTCAAGAC